>NZ_CP084930.1:0-300000 GCF_023822065.1 Sphingomonas morindae | reverse complement strand
ATAGCCGTTCATATATTGCGGCGCGACCGGCAGGCCGCGATCGGAGAAGAGGATGGTGAGCTGGTGCAGGCTCTCGGGCGAGAGCGACCAGAAATCCCACATGGCGGTGGGCGAACGCAGATTGGTGCGCGGGTGGCGCTTCTGGGTGCGGATAAAATCCGGAAACTTGTAGGGATCGCGGACGAAGAAGACCGGGGTGTTGTTGCCCACAATATCCCAATTGCCGTCCTCGGTGTAGAATTTCACCGAGAAGCCGCGCACGTCGCGCTCGGCATCCGCCGCACCCTGTTCGCCGGCCACGGTCGAGAAGCGGATCAGCAGGTCCGTCTTCTTGCCGACTTCGGCGAAAAGCTTGGCGTTGGTATATTTCGTCACCTCGGTCGAGGTTACGGTGAAATGGCCGAAGGCGCCCCAGCCCTTGGCATGGACGACCCGCTCCGGAATGCGCTCGCGATTCTGATGCGCCAGCTTCTCGAACAGCTGATAATCCTGCAACAGCACCGGGCCGCGCTCGCCCACGGTGAGCGCGTTCTGATTGTCCGCCACCGGCGCGCCGGCGGAGGTGGTGAGGGTCGGCCGCTTGGCGCGATCGGCATCGGTCGGATGTTCGGACATGGCTTCCTCTCGGGCACGCATCGGAGCCTAGAGGTGCCAAGCGCCGCCCGGAACGTCCAGCGCGTTGATCCGGTGGCAGTAATCGAGAAAGTCGATGGAACCCGCGGCTAAAGTTAGGCCGCCGCTCCGTCGTGCGCGGCGAGCACCTGATAGGCCATGACGGCGGTGGCGACGGCGGCGTTGAGGCTGTCCGCCTTGCCGCGCATCGGCAGCTTCACCGTCAGATCGCAGGCGGCCTCATAATCGGCGGGAAGACCCTGCGCCTCGTTGCCGGTGAGCAGAAAGGTGGGGCGCGGATAGGCTGGCGCGCGGTAGTCCGTGTCGGTGCGCAGGCTCAGCGCCACCAGCGTGGCGGGGCCGGCGCGCAGCCAGGCGAGGAAATCGGGCCAGCGCGCCTGCGCCAGCGGCACGGTGAAGACGGCACCCATCGAGGCGCGCACCGCCTCCACCGAAAAGGGATCGACGCAATCGTCGATCAGGATCAGCCCGCCGGCGCCCACCGCATCGCCGGTCCGCAGGATGGTGCCCAGATTGCCCGGATCGCGCAGCGCCTGCGCGACCAGCCAGAGGCCTGCGGCGCTGCGGTCCAGCCGCGAAAGATCGGTGGCGAATTCGGCATAGACACCGAGCACCGTCTGCGGATTGTCCTTGCCGGACAGCTTGTGGAGGATGTCCAGGCTGGTCTCGATCGCCTCGCCGCCGGCCGACTCGGCGGCGGCCGCGAGCCGCACCACCAGCGGATGGCCGCGCATCGCCTCGGTATAGAAGAGGTAGAGCGGCAGGCGGCCGGCTTGCTCCGCCTCCGCAAGAATACGCAGTCCCTCGGCGATGAAGAGCCCCTCGGCCCGCCGGTGGCGCTTCTCGCGCAGGCTGCGCACCCGCTTGATCAGGGGGTTGGAAAAGGCGGTGACAAGACGGGGCATCACAAACTACCGGCTAGGAACGGATCGACACCGATATGGCGGCAGCGCCCCATTGCCAGCCCCATCGCGATCAGGGAAGCCACGCCAGGATCTGCCCCGCCGCGCGGGGCGCGGGGGAGACATATTCGTGGTGATCGACGATCACGCCGTCACCGCCAGCGGCTCGCTTCTGGTCGCTCCCGGAGAGCGGGCCACGCTCAACCTGCCCTTCGGCGTGTTCGAGCTTGCTTTCCGCAGCACCGGCGCGACCCCGCGAATCGACGTGCAACTGGCCCCACGCCGCATCCTGTTCGACAATGCCGATGATCCGCCCGGCCATGCCGAGATCATCACCATCCCGCGCCAGAATGGCGGGGCGGTGCGGCTGCGGCTCTGGGTGCGGGCGATCCATTCCGAGCGGGGGCGTTTCCGCCTGATCCACTATACCACCAGCTGAGGCGGCGCACCGCGAACCGGACGCGCAGCGTCATTCCTCGCCGAACTTATTCTCCACCAGCTCGACAAGCACGGTCAGCGCGCCTTCGGCATTGTCGCCGGCGGCGGAGATGGTGACATGATCGCCCTTGGCGGCGCCCAGCATCATCAGCCCCATGATCGACGTGCCGGCCACCACCGACCCGTCCTTCTCGACCTGCACCGTGGCGCTCTGGCTCGAGGCGAGGGTGACGAACTTGGCCGAGGCGCGGGCGTGCAGTCCCCGCTTGTTGGTGATCTGAACGCGGCGGCTGAGCAGCGCCGTCATGCGGCGGGCGCGCGCAGCACGTCGGACGCGACGGAGATATATTTCCGCGCCGCGTCGCGCGCTTCGGCGACGGCGGCCTTCAACGGCAAGCGCGTCCGGGCAGAGGCGAGGCGGATCAGCATCGGCAGGTTGATCCCGGCGATAACTTCCACCTTGTCCGACTTCATGAGCGAAATGGCCAAGTTGCAGGGAGTCCCGCCGAACAGGTCGGTCAGCAGGATGGCGCCTTCACCGGTATCCACCGTCTCGATCGCGGCGGCGATGTCGCAGCGGCTCGCCTCGGCATCGTCCTCCGGCCCGATGCAGATCGACATGATCGCCGCCTGCGGTCCCATGACATGCTCCAAAGCCTTCACAAACTCGGACGCGAGACGTCCATGAGTCACCAGCACCAAACCGATCATCTAGTCACCCGAAGCCCGAGTAGCAGCGTCGGCATCCTCTTTCCGGCGTCCTCCGCTTGCCTGCGCGGCGAGATCGCGATGCAGGATGGTGGGGGAAAAACCCGTCGCGCGCAACCGTTGTGCAACATGTTCGGCGCTGTGCACCGACCGATGTTTCCCTCCGGTACATCCAAAGGCGATCGTGACGTAACTTTTCCCCTCGGCGGCGTAGCGAGGAAGCAACAGCAGGAGCAAACCGACGATCCGCTCCAGCGACTCGGAGTAGAGCGGATCCTCAGCGATATAGGCAGCCACCGCCGGGTCGCAACCGGTGCGCGGGCGCAGCGCCGGATCCCAGTGCGGGTTGCGCAGGAAGCGCATGTCGAACACGAGATCGGCCTCGCGCGGCACGCCGCGCGCATAGCTGAACGACAGCAGCGTCAGCGTGGCGCCGCCATCGGGCGGGGCGAAGCGCGCGCGCATCAGCCGCTGCAGATCGTTGCTGGTGGTGTCGCTGGTGTCGATCAGATGATCGGCGGCGCGACGCAGCGGCTCGAGCAGCGCGCGCTCGCGGGCGATACCGTCGGTGGCGGGGCGGTCGGGCGCCAGCGGATGGCGCCGCCGCGTTTCCGAGAAGCGCCGCACCAGCACCGCGCCCGTGCAATCGAGGAAGAGGATATCGGCCGCGTCGCCGCGCGCGCGTCGCTCGGCGATGCGGCGCACGATCGCCTGCGGATCGAAGCCGCGCGTGCGCGTGTCGATGCCGAGCGCGAGCGGCCGGTCCTCGCCGCCCGCCGGCGCGGCGGGGGCGTCGAGCAGACGGTCGAGCAGGCTGAGCGGGAGATTGTCCACCACCTCCCAGCCGCCATCCTCCAGCGTGCGCAGCGCGGTGGATTTGCCCGCGCCCGACAGGCCGGTGACGAGCAGCAGGCGCGGCGCGGTCTGGCTCATCCGAAGCGCTCCAGCAGCTGCTCCACCTTGAGCGGGGCGGATGGCTCCAGCGCGCTGAGCGCGGCGAAGGGCAGGGCGATCCCCGCGATCACGCGCCGATCGAACACGGGCAGGCGTTCGGGCAGGGTTTCCAGATCGAGGATCAGCCGCACCTCCACCTCCGCCCGGTGGGGCACGGTGAGGATGCCGACGCCGCGCATCTCGATGGAGCCGGCGATGCGGGGCGGCGGCGTGGCGATCAGCCGGCCGTCGCGGGGGGCGAGCGCGGTGTAATCGTCGCTCACCAGCGTGGCGCCGCGGTCCATCAGCCGCAGCGCGAGATCGGATTTGCCGGAGCCGGACGCCCCGGCGAGCAGCACGCCGCGATCGCCGATCGCGACGCAGCTGGCATGGAGCAGCGTCTCGCTCATGCGGTGGGCGCCGCCGGCAGCGTGGCGACGAACAGGCCGCCCGCGCGCCCGTCGGCGCGGTCGCGCACGCCGATCGTGCCGCCATGCCCTTCCGCGATCGCCTGGGCGATGGCGAGCCCGAGCCCCGAATGGCGGTCGCCGGCTTCGCTGTCGGGACGGTCGCTGTGGAAGCGGCGGAAGATGGCGTCGCGCTTGCCCGGCGGCACGCCGGGGCCCTCATCCTCGATCGCGATGCGCACGCGCCCGTCCACATCCACCGCCGACACCTCCACCAGCCCGCCGGGCGGCGAGAAGGATACCGCATTGTCCACCAGATTGGTAATCATCCGCGCCAGCCGCGCCGGATCGCCCATCACCACCGCGCTATCCACCAGCGGCCGCGCGAAGGCGATGCGCACATCGCCATTCTGGCCGCGCGCCTCGCGCGCCTGGAGGATCGCCTCGATCAGCGGCCCGAGATCCACCGGCTCGAACGCCGCGCGCGACAATTCGCCGTCGAGCCGCGATATCTCGGCGACATCGGTGATCAGCCGATCGAGCCGCAGCACATCGTCGCGGACGATGTCGAGCAGCCGCGCCTGGAGCGCGGGATCCTTCACCAGCACCAGGCTGTCCACCGCCGAGCGCATCGAGGCGAGCGGGTTCTTGAGTTCGTGGCTGACATCGGCGGCGAAGGCCTCGACCGCGTCGATCCGCTTGCGCAGCGCCTGGGTCATGTCGGAGAGCGCGCGGGCGAGCAGGCCGATCTCGTCGCCGCGATCGGGCAGGCGCGGCACCACCACCTCGCGCGCGCGGCCCTGGCGCACGCGGTGCGCGGCGAGCGCCAGCCGGCGCAGCGGCCGCACGATCGTCTGCGCGAGATAGACGGACAGCAGCAGCGCGATCGCGATCACCCCGGCCACCACCATGCTGATGGCGAAGCGCTCGGCGCGGACGATGCGGGTGATGTCGCGGACATTGTTGGTGGTGAACAGCGTCCCCAGGCCCGGCATGGCGAGCGCGGCGGAAATCATCGGAGTGCGATCCGGCGCCAGCCGATGCGCGGAGACGACCTCGCCCGGCCGCGCCATCGCCGCGCGCACCTCGGGCCAGGCGTCGGCGCGATCGACCGCCGGCTCCTCGAAGGTCGGGAGCGGCCGCGCGCCCATCACATGATCGAACAGCCGGTCGATCGCGCGCGCGGCATGTTTGCGCCAGGGCTGGGTCTGCGGATCGATGAGCGCATAGGTGGGCGGCGCCACGCGCCAGCTGTCGTACAGGCGCACGCCGGTGCCGGGCGCGTAGAGGCGGACGCGGGCGCCGTCGACGGCGGCGATCTCGGCCGCCAGCCGCGCGCGGGCACGGGGCGGGGCAGCCGCCACGGCGCGGGCGATCATCTGCACGTCGCTCTCGGCCTGGACGGTGCGCTCCTCCGAGACGCGCGTGCGATAGCTGTCCAGATAGAAGAAACTGCCCGCCAGCATCGCCACCGCGAAGAGATTGACGGCGAGGATGCGGCTGGTGAGCGACCAGCGGCCGGAAAAGCCGATCAGCGGGCGCTCGTCGCCATAGCGGCGGCGGGCGCGGGCGACGGCGGCGGCCCTACTCCTCCGCAAATCTATACCCCACGCCGTACAGCGTCTCGATCGCCTTGAAGCTGTCGTCCACCGCCCGGAACTTGCGCCGCAGCCGCTTGATGTGGCTGTCGATGGTGCGGTCATCGACATAGACATCGTCCTGATAGGCGGTGTCCATCAGCTGGTCGCGCGATTTGACGAAGCCCGGGCGCTGGGCGAGCGCCTCGAGGATGAGGAATTCGGTGACGGTGAGCACCACCTCCTCGCCCGCCCACCAGATCTTGTGCCGCGCGGGATCCATCTCCAGTCGGCCGCGCACCAGCCGCTCGGGCGCGGCCGTGTCGCTCTCCACCGGCTGGGCGCGCAGCTCGGCGCGGCGCAGGATCGCCCTTATCCGCGCGATCAGCAGCCGGATCGAGAAGGGCTTGGCGATATAATCGTCCGCGCCCATCGCGAGGCCGAGCGCCTCGTCCAGTTCGTCATCCTTGGAGGTGAGGAAGATCACCGGCACCTGGCTCTTCTCGCGCAGCCGCCGCAGCACCTCCATGCCGTCCATGCGCGGCATCTTGATGTCGAGCACCACCAGATCGGGCGTGGTTTCGCCGAAGGCCTTGAGCGCGGCCTCGCCATCCGAATAGAGGCGCACCACGAAGCCCTCGGCCTGCAGCGCGAAGGAGACGGACGTCAGTATGTTCCGGTCGTCGTCGACAAGGGCGATCAGGGCAGCCATCGAGCGGCGGGGTAGCAGAGCGAAGCCCCTTGGCCAATCGCGTTGCGGCGCGGGGCTCAGGCGCCGTGCCGCGCCAGCCAGAGCAGGAACTGGCGCGGCCACAGCACGCCCGGATTGGTCTCGACCAGATTGACCCCGAAGCCGTGGCCGCCGCGCTCCAGCAGATGCGCCTCGATCGGGACGGAGGCGGCGCGGCAGGCGGCGATCCAGGCCAGCGCGCAGGCGGGGTCGACGATCGGATCGTCGAAGGCATGGACGAGGAAGCAGGGCGGCGTCGCCTTGCCGACATGCCGCACCGGCGATCGCTTCGCCACCAGCGCGGGCGGCGCGTCCGGCCCCAGCAGGTTGCGGCGCGAGGCGGTGGTGGCGCAGGGCGGCTCGAGCGTGGTCACGGCATAGCCCAGGCCGCAAAAGGCCGGCCGCGCCGAACCATGATCGGCCGCGTCCTGCGCAGGGTAGAGCGGCTCGTCATAGGCGGTGGCGAGGCTGGCGGCGAGATGGCCGCCGGCCGAAAAGCCGAGCACGCCCACGCGATCGGGCGCGATGCCGAAGCGTTTCGCGCCCGCGCGCACCAGCCGGAGCGCGCGCTGCGCGTCCTGGAGCGGGGCGTCGGCGCGGTTGGTCCAGCCCTCGCGCGGCAGCCGGTAGCTCAGCACGAACACGGCATAGCCGGCCTCGCTCAGCACCCGCGCCACCGCGCTGCCCTCGTTCTCGATCGAAAGATAGGCATAGCCGCCGCCGGGCATGACGATGATCGCCGCGCCATTGGGCCGCGCCGGGCGATAGAAGAAGAGCACGGGGGCGGCGATGCCGCGCAGCCGCACCTCCTTGCGGCCCGGCGCGCCTTCCTTGCGCAGCGCCGGGGCGGGCAGGGCCGGCGGCGCGCCCGGCGCCGCGCCCGGCCACAGCCGGATCGTCTCGGGCGCGGCGGCCGCCGCCGGTGCGGCGGCGGCGGCGCGAGGCGGCGCGGCGAGCGTGGCGCCGGCGAGCGTGGCCGCGAGCAATTGGCGGCGATCGGGGCTATGCGGCACGGCGGCTCCCGCTTGACGGTGTGCGTCGCGCCCCCGAGGAGCGGGACGCCACGGCTGAGGAGAGGATGATGATCGCCCCGCGCACGGCTTTGTTCCTGCCCGCCTCGCGTCAACGCGCGATCGCGCGGGCGCGGAGCCTCCACCCCGATCTCCTCATCCTCGATCTCGAGGATGCCGTGGCCGAGCCCGACAAGGCAAGCGCCCGCGCGGCGGCGGTCGCGGCGGTGGCGGAGGGTTTCGCGGTGCCGGCGGCGATCCGCGTCAATGGCGGCGGGACGGACTGGCACGCGGCCGATCTGGCGGCGGTTGCGGCCTCGCGCGCCGATCTCTGCGTGCTTCCCAAGGCCGAGGATGCGGCGGCGATCGCGGCGGTGGCGGCGGCGGTGGCGCGGCCGGTCCTGGCGATGATCGAGACGCCGGCCGGCGTGCTGGCGGCGCCGGCGATCGCGGCCGCGCCGGGCGTGGCCGGGCTGATCGCGGGCACCAACGATCTCGCGCACCAGCTGCGCGTGCCGGGGCGCGCGGGGCTCGCGCTCGCTCTGCAGGCGATCGTGCTCGCCGCCCGCGCCGCCGGCGGTTTGGTGCTCGATGGCGTGTGGAACCGGCTCGACGATCCCGACGGGCTCGCGGCCGAATGCGCCGAGGGCCGTAGCTATGGTTTCGACGGCAAGACGCTGATCCATCCCGATCAGATCGCCATCGCCGAAGCCGCCTTCGCGCCCGATGCGGCGGCGCTGGAGGAGGCGGCCGCGCTGGTCGCCGCCGCCACCGGGGGCGCGGCGCGCTTTCGCGGGCGGATGGTGGAGGCGATGCATGTCGAGGCGGCGCGCGCGCTGCTCGCGCGGGCGACTGGAAAGCGACACGAGCCGCGCCTATAGGGAGCCGACGACTCCGCGCCCCACTTCAGCGAAAGCCTCGTCCCTCATGGATATTCGCCTCGGTCTGACCTTCGACGACGTGCTCCTCCAGCCCGCCGAATCGGAGGTGCTGCCCAGCATGGCCGACACGCGGACCCAGGTCACGCGCGCGATCGGTCTCACCATTCCGATCCTCTCGGCCGCGATGGACACGGTCACCGAGGCCGATATGGCGATCGTGATGGCGCAGCTCGGCGGGCTTGGCGTGCTCCACCGCAATCTCACCGTCGAGCAGCAGGCGGCGGCGGTGCGCGCGGTCAAGCGGTTCGAGAGCGGCATGGTCGTCAACCCCATCACCATCGCACCGCACGCCACGCTGGCGGACGCGCAGGAGCTGATGCAGCGTCACCGCATCTCGGGCATTCCGGTGGTGGAGGCGTCGGGGCGGCTGGTCGGCATCCTCACCCATCGGGACGTGCGCTTCGCCGAAAATCCGGGCCAGCCCGTGTCCGAGCTGATGACCGCGCAGAACCTCGCCACCGTGCCGCTCGGCACCAGCCAGGAGGAGGCGCGGCGGCTGCTGCACCAGCGTCGGATCGAGAAGCTGCTCGTGGTGGACGATGCCTATCGCTGCGTCGGCCTGATCACCGTCAAGGATATCGAGAAGGCGGTCACCTATCCCGCCGCCACCAAGGATGAGAGCGGCCGGCTGCGCGTCGCCGCCGCCACCACCGTGGGCGACAAGGGCTTCGAGCGCACCGAGGCGCTGATCGACGCCGAGTGCGACCTGATCGTGATCGATACCGCGCATGGCCATAATCGCGATGTGGCGCGCGCGGTGGAGCGGGTGAAGCGCCTGTCCAACGCGGTGCAGGTGATCGCGGGCAATGTCGCCACCGGCGAGGCCGCGCGGGCGCTGATCGATGCCGGCGCGGACGGCATCAAGGTGGGCATCGGCCCGGGCTCGATCTGCACCACGCGCGTGGTCGCGGGCGTGGGCGTGCCGCAGCTCACCGCGATCATGGACGCCGCCGAGGAAGCCGCCAAATCGGGCGTGCCCGTGATCGGCGATGGCGGGCTGCGCACCTCGGGCGATATCGCCAAGGCGCTGGCCGCCGGCGCCTCGACGGTGATGGTCGGCAGCCTGCTCGCGGGCACCGAGGAAGCGCCGGGCGAGAGCTTCATCTATCAGGGCCGGGCGTATAAATCCTATCGCGGCATGGGCTCGGTGGGCGCGATGGCGCGCGGCTCGGCGGATCGCTACTTCCAGCAGGACATCAAGGACCAGCTCAAGCTGGTGCCCGAGGGGATCGAGGGCCAGGTGCCGTACAAGGGCCCGGCGCGCGATATCATCCACCAGCTGGTCGGCGGCGTGAAGGCGGCGATGGGCTATACCGGCTCGCACACCATTCCCGATCTCCAGGCGCGCGCGCGCTTTGTCCGCATCACCAATGCCGGGCTGCGCGAAAGCCATGTCCATGATGTGTCGATCACCCGCGAGGCGCCCAATTATCCGGCGCACTGAGCGGCGCGGCGGCGGCGCCGCGGCATGACGCCGCAGGCGCGCGCCCAGGCCGCGATCGACATAGTGGATGGCGTGATCGCCGCCGCCCGCGCGGGCGGCGCCGCCGCCGATACGCTGATCCAGCGCTATTTCGCGGCGCGGCGCTATGCCGGCGCCAAGGATCGGCGGGCGGTGCGCGCGCTCGTCTATGGCGCGATCCGTCGCGCCGGCGATCCCCCCGCGAGCGGGCGCGCGGCGATGCTCGGCCTCGCCGAGGACATGCCCGAGCTCACCGCCTGGTTCGACGGCAGCCGCCACGCGCCCGCGCCGATCCGGCCGGACGAGCCGCGCGCAATCGCCTCCGAGGCGCCCGCCTGGCTCGCCGGGCGGCTGGACGGGCTCGGCCTCACCGGCCGGGCGCCGCTCGATCTGCGCGTCAACCGGCTCAAGATCCGGCGCGAGGCGCTGGATCTGCCGGATGCGGTGCCGACCCCTTTCGCGCCGGACGGGCTGCGCCTGCCGCAGGGCGCGGCGGTGGAGCGGCTGGAGGCCTATGCGCAGGGCCTGTTCGAGGTGCAGGACGAAGGCAGCCAGCTCGTCGCGCGGGCCTGTGGCGCGCAGCCCGGCCAGGCGGTGGTGGATCTCTGCGCGGGGGCGGGCGGCAAGACGCTCGCGCTCGCCGCCGACATGGCGGATCGCGGCCGGCTGCTCGCCTGCGACGCCGATCGCGCCCGGCTCGCCCGGCTGGCGCCGCGCGCGGCGCGCGCGGGCGTCACCATCGCCGAGCCGCGGCTGCTCGATGCCGGCCGCGAGGCCGACGCGCTGGCGGATTGGCGCGAGGCCGCCGATCTGGTGGTGATCGATGCGCCCTGTTCGGGCACGGGCACCTGGCGCCGCAACCCCGAGGCGCGCTGGCGGCTCACGCCCGATCGCCTGGCGCGGCTGCAGACGGTGCAGGCGCGGCTGCTGCGCGTGGGCGCGGCGCTGGTGCGGCCCGGTGGCGCGCTGGCCTATATCACCTGTTCGCTGCTCGACGAGGAGGGCGTGGCGCCGATCGCCGCCTTTCTGGAGGAGGCGCCGCACTGGCGCGTTGACGGGCCGGCGCTGCCGGCGGGCGCGGCGCACGGGCCCGGCTGGCGGCTGACCCCAGCGGACGCCGGCACCGACGGCTTTTTCATCGCGAGGCTGCGGCGAAGCTGCTAGCTTTCGCGGATTCGATCCCGGAGAAGCCGATGCGTCGCCTGCCCGTCCTGCCCGCCCTGGCCCTGTTCCTCGCCGTCGCCGCGCCGGGCGCCGCGCAACGGCCGGACGCGCAGATCGCGCCGCGCTCGCTCGCCTTGCAGAAGCAGGGCGAGGCGGCGCTGGCGGCCAATAATCTGCCCGCCGCCAACGACAGCCTCGAGGCGGCGATCGTCGTCGATCCGCGCAACCGCGGCGCGCTGATCGCGCTCGGCAAGGTCGCCCAGGCGCAGGCGCTGCCGGGCAAGGCGATCCGCTACTATAAGGATGCGCTCCAGCTCGACCCTAATGATCTGAACGCGCTGGCGGGCGAGGGCGATGCGCTGGTGCAGCGCGGCGCGGTCGAGCGCGCCAAGGCCAATCTCGCCAAGCTCCAGGGCCTGTGCAAGGGCGGCTGCCCCCAGGCGACCAGCCTCGCCGCCGCCATCGCCAAGGGTCCGCCGCCTGTCGTGCAGACCGCCGAGGCCAGCAGCAAGGGTCCCGCCAAGGGCGAGGACGGCGCCGCCACCAAGAAGAATTAGCGCATGCGCCTGATCGACCGTCGCGGCGTCGCGGCGGCCATGGGCGCGGGCCTTCTGCTGCCGGCCGGCGCGCGCGCCCGCGCCGCACCTCCGGACCCTGGCCCCGCGCTGCGCGCGGTCGAACGCGCCTCGGGCGGCCGGCTGGGCGCCTTTCTGCTGGATACCGGCAGCGGCGACTGGGCGGGCTGGCGCGCCGACGAGCGTTTCTGCCACTGCTCGACGTTCAAATTGTCGCTGGCGGCGCTGGTGCTGCGCGAAGCCGATGCCGGCCGCATCGGCCTTGAGGAGACGCTGGCCTTAAGCCGCGCCGATCTCGTCGATCCCTCGCCGGTGGTCGCGGCCCATCTCGCCGCCGGCCGCCTGTCGATCCGCGCGCTCGCCGAGGCGGCGCAGATCATGAGCGACAATGGCGCCGCCAATCTGCTGCTGCGGCGGCTGGGCGGCCCCGATGCGCTCACCCGCTTCTGGCGCGCCATCGGGGATCGCGCGAGCCGGCTCGACGGCTATGAACCCGCGATCAACATCATCCCGCCCGGCACCGAGCAGAACAGCACGACGCCGCGCGCCATGGCGGAGACGGTGCGGCGGATCGTGCTGGGCGACGTGCTGCGGCCGCCGAGCCGGGATCTCCTTCAGGGCTGGATGGCGGCGGCGCGGAGCGGGCGCGATCGCATCCGCGCGGGGCTTGCCGCCGGCTGGCGCGGCCTCGACAAGACGGGCACTGGCATGCGCCCCGGCATCGGCAACAAGACCAATGATCTCGCGGTGCTATGGCCGCCCTCGGGCGGCAGCGCGGTGGTGGTGGTCGGCTATCTCGAGACGCCGGTCTTTTCCGAGACGGTGCGTCCGCAGGACGAAGCCGTGCTCAAGCGCTTGGGCGCCATCGCTACGGCGTGGCGGGCCTGAGCCGGGCGCCGGGGCGGGCGCGGCGCGCCACGCCCCGGCGCTGACGATCAGCCCTCGCCGCCGTCGGTGGCGAGATGGGCCTCGGCGGCCGCCTTGGCGGCCTTGGCCGAGCGCGGCTTGGCCGCCGCCTTGCGCGCCGGCGCCTTGGTCTCGGGCTCGGGCTTCTTGCGGCCGAGACCGATCTGGTGCGCCAGGCTGCGGCGCTGCTCGGCATAATTGGGGGCGACCATCGGATAGTCGTTGGGCAGGCCCCATTTCGCGCGATAGTCCTCGGGCGACATGTCGTAGCGGGTGCGCAGATAGCGCTTCAGCATCTTCAGCTTCGCGCCGTCCTCGAGGCAGACGATATAGTCGGGCTTGACCGAGGCGCGGATCGAGACGGCGGGTTCCTGCCGGGCGGCGGGCTCGGGCGCGGGCGCGGCGGTGCGGGCGAGCGCGTCATGCACAGTCTGGATCAGCGCGGGCACGTCGCCGGCGGCGACATTGTTGTTCGAGACATGCGCGGACACAATTTCAGCGGTCAACTCGATAATCGAAAGCTCGGACACAGAGGCATTCCTTCTTCGCCATGTTTGGCGCGGACATAATCCCCTGCACCGCTTTGTCCAGCTTACACGTCTTTCATTGTGCATCTCATTCCGGGAATCGACGGATCGGCGCGGCGACACATCGCGGTCGGCGGGCCTTGGCAGCGCGGCGGCAGACGCTAGGGTGCCGCCATCATCGGCCTAGGAGTAAGCTCGTGTCCGCAACCGAAAATGCGCCGGCTGAGGCGTTGCCCCACAGCGCCGTGCTCGCCGAGGCGATTGTCGATACGCTGGTGCATCGCATCGGCAAGGACGAGCGCGCCGCCAAGCCGCACGATTGGCTCTCCGCCACCATCCTGACCGTGCGCGACCAGGTGATCGATCGCTGGATGGCCTCGACCCGGTCCGCCCATCGCCAGGGCGCCAAGCGCGTCTATTATCTCAGCCTGGAGTTCCTGATCGGCCGGCTGCTGCGCGACACGCTCACCAATCTCGGCATCAATGGCGAGGTGTCGCAGGCGCTCGCGACGCTCGGCGTCGATCTGGCCGCGATCGAGGAGATCGAGCCCGACGCCGCGCTTGGCAATGGCGGCCTGGGCCGGCTCGCCGCCTGTTTCATGGAAAGCCTCGCCACTTTGGACCTGCCCGCCTATGGCTATGGCATCCGCTATGTGAACGGCATGTTCCGCCAGCGCATCCGCGACGGCTGGCAGCAGGAATATCCCGAGGACTGGCTGGCTTTCGGCAATCCCTGGGAGTTCGAGCGGCGCGAGAGCCGCTATCATGTGCGGTTCGGCGGCGAGGTGGTGGCCGGCCCCGATGGTCGCGCGATCTGGGAGCAGGCCGAGCGCGTCATCGCCATGGCCGTCGATACGCCGATGGTCGGCTATCGCGGCAAGCGGGTGAACACGCTGCGCCTGTGGGAGGCGCGCGCGGTGGATCCGCTGCGGCTCGACGCCTTCAACCGCGGCGATCATGTCGGCGCGCTCGCGCAGCAGACCCGGGCCGAAACGCTCACCCGCGTCCTCTATCCCGCCGACGAGACCCCGGCCGGCCAGGAACTGCGGCTCCGCCAGGAATATTTCTTCTCCTCGGCCTCGCTGCAGGACATTGTCCGCCGCCATGTCCAATATTTCGGCGATATCCGCACGCTGCCGGAGAAAGCGGCGGTGCAGCTGAACGATACGCACCCGGCGGTGGCCGTGGCCGAGCTGATGCGGCTGCTGCTGGACGAGCGCGGGCTTGAGTTCAACGAGGCCTGGAGCATCACCAAGCGCACCTTCAGCTACACCAACCACACGCTGCTGCCCGAGGCGCTGGAAAGCTGGCCGCTGCCGCTGTTCGAGCGGCTGCTGCCGCGCCACATGCAGCTGGTCTATATGATCAACGCGCAGCTGATGCGCGAGGCGCGGGCCGCGCAGCTGGAGGATGCTGCGATCGCGGCGGTGTCGCTGATCGACGAGCGCGGCGAGCGGCGCGTGCGCATGGCCAATCTCGCTTTCGCCGGATCGCACAGCATCAACGGTGTCGCCGCGCTCCATACCGAGCTGATGAAGAAGACGGTCTTCGCCGATCTCCACCGGCTGTACCCGGATCGCATCAACAACAAGACCAACGGCATCACGCCGCGCCGCTGGCTGATCGAGGCCAATCCGGGCCTGACCGCGCTGATCCGCGAGACGATCGGCGACGGCTTCCTCGATCATGCCGAGGCGCTCGCGGCGCTCGCCGATCATGCCGGGGATGCGGGCTTCCAGGAGCGGTTCGCGGCGGTGAAGCGCGCCAACAAGGTGGCGCTCTCCGATTATATCCGCGAGCATATGGGCCTGCCGCTCGATCCGGACGCGCTGTTCGACGTGCAGGTGAAGCGCATCCACGAATATAAGCGGCAGCTGCTCAACATCATCGAGACGGTGGCGCTGTACGATCAGATCCGCAGCCATCCCGAGCGCGACTGGGTGCCCCGCGTGAAGCTGTTCGCGGGCAAGGCCGCGCCCAGCTATCACAACGCCAAGCTCATCATTAAGCTGGCGAACGACGTGGCGCGGCGGATCAACGCCGATCCCGCCGTGGCGGGGCTTCTCAAGATCGTGTTCGTGCCGAACTACAATGTCTCGCTGGCCGAGAAGATCATGCCCGCCGCCGATCTTTCGGAGCAGATCTCCACCGCGGGCATGGAGGCCTCGGGCACCGGCAATATGAAGCTGGCGCTCAACGGTGCGCTCACCATCGGCACGCTCGATGGCGCCAATGTCGAGATCCGCGATCGCGTGGGCGAGGAGAATATCCTCATCTTCGGCCTGACCGCCGAGGAAGTGGCGCGCACCAAGGCCGAAGGCTATGCGCCGCGCGCCTGGATCGAGCGCTCGCCGGAACTGTCGCAGGCGCTCACGGCGATCGCCTCGGGCGTCTTCTCGCCGGACGACCGCCAGCGCTACGCGGCGCTGATCGGCGGCATCTACGATTATGATCCCTTCATGGTCGCTGCCGATTTCGACGCCTATGTCGCCGCGCAGCGCGAGGTCGATACGCTGTGGCGCGAGCCCGCGCGCTGGCGCGAGAAGGCGATCCGCAACACCGCCAATGTCGGCTGGTTCTCGTCCGATCGCACCATCGCCGATTATGCGCGCGAGATCTGGAAGCTGACCGAGTGATGGCGGCTGCCCGCGGGACGGCGCTGCCGCCGCTTGCCGAG
Source organism: Sphingomonas morindae (assembly GCF_023822065.1). NCBI lineage: Bacteria > Pseudomonadati > Pseudomonadota > Alphaproteobacteria > Sphingomonadales > Sphingomonadaceae > Sphingomonas > Sphingomonas morindae. The sequence continues at coordinate 284,410 of NZ_CP084930.1, read as the reverse complement.
ACGCCCAACCTCGTTTCGCTCTTCTTCACCCGCGCGGCGGAGCGCGGCGAGGCGCCCTTTCTGTGGCGCAAGGCCGAGACGGGCTGGGTCGCGCTGAGCTGGCGGGCGGTGGCCGACAGGGTCGCCGCGCTCGCCGCCGCGCTCCAGGCGCGCGGGCTGAAGCCGGGCGATCGCGTGCTGCTGGTGTCCGAGAACCGGCCCGAATGGCTGATCGCCGATCTCGCCATCATGGCGGCGGGCGGGGTGACGGTGCCGGCCTATACCAGCAACACCAGCGCGGATCATGCGCATGTGCTGGAAAACAGCGGCGCGGTGATGGCGATCGTCTCCACGCAGGCGCTGGCGCACCGGCTGGTGCCGGCTATGCTCGGGGCGGGCTGCTGCACGCGGCTGATCGGCATGGACGAGATGCGCATCGGCCAGTCCGGCAGCTTCCTGTTCGAGCGGCTCGAGGCGCTGTTCGCCGAGCCGGCGACGGTGGCGGCCTGCGTCGCCGGCGCGGCCGCGCTCCGCCGCGATGATCTGGCCTGCCTCATCTACACCTCGGGCACCGGCGGCGCGCCGCGCGGGGTGCGTCAGCATCATGGCGCGATCCTCCACAATATCAGCGGCTGCGCGCGCATCATCGACGAGGATTTCGGCATGGGGGAGGAGGTGTTCCTCTCCTTCCTGCCGCTGAGCCACGCCTATGAGCACAGCGCCGGCCAGTTCCTGCCGATCGCGATCGGCGCCCAGATCTATTATGCCGAGGGGCTCGAGAAGCTCGCCGCCAATATCGAGGAGGTGCGGCCCACCATCATGGTGGTGGTGCCGCGCCTGTTCGAGCTGCTCCGCGCGCGCGTGGTGAAGGCGATCGAGAAGCAGGGGCGGGTGCCGGCCTGGCTGCTGGATCAGGCGCTCGCGCTGCCGGATCAGCCCCGGCCGTGGCAACGGCCGCTCGATCTGCTGCTCGCCGCCACCATCCGGCGCCGCGTCCGGGCGCGCTTCGGCGGCCGCATGAAGGCGCTGGTCTCGGGCGGCGCGCCGCTGAATCCGGAGGTGGGCCGCTTCTTCCAGTCGCTCGGCCTGGTGATCCTGCAAGGCTATGGCCAGACCGAGGCGGCGCCGGTGATCAGCTGCAACCGACCCAAGGCGGGGATCAAGCTGGATACGGTTGGGCCGCCGATCAGCGGCATGACGCTGCGCATCGCCGAGGATGGCGAGATACTGGTGCGCGGTGAATCGGTGATGCACGGCTATTGGCGCGCCGAGCAGGAGACCGCGCAGGCGATCGACGAGGCGGGCTGGCTGCATACCGGCGATATCGGCCATCTCGACGAGGCCGGGCGGCTGGTCATCACCGATCGAAAGAAGGACATCATCGTCAACGACAAGGGCGACAATGTCGCGCCGCAGCGGGTGGAGGGCATGCTCACCCTCCAGCCGGAGATCGTGCAGGCGATGGTGTCGGGCGATCGCCGGCCCTATCTGGTCGCGCTCGTCGTGCCCGATCCGGAATGGCGCGAGGCGTGGCGCCGGTCGCAGGGACCGGCGGACGAGGCGGCGCTGGTGCGCGCGCTGCAAGCGGCGGTGGACCGGGTGAATGCGCGCCTCTCGCCGATCGAGAAGATCCGCCGCATCATTCTGGCGGACGAACCCTTCACCACCGAAAATGGCGAGCTGACTCCCTCGTTGAAGGTGCGCCGCCATGTGCTGCGCGCGCGCTATGGCGAGCGGCTCGACGCTTTGTACCGCAACGCGGCCTATTGAGCCGCGCGGTGCCGGGGCTTGCTGTAGGGGATGAAATCGCCGAGCGCGCAGCTGCCCACCGGCACCGGCGTGAACCGCTCGCGGACCTCGACGATATCGCCGCGGCAGGGGCCGGAGCCATAGCTGCGGATCACCACCACCCGATCCGGCGTGAGCGCCGTGCAGTTCGGTAGCCGGTTGAGGTAGATGGTGCTGCTGCTGCCGCCATAGAGCAGCGCGCCGGGAAAGCTTTGGCTGCCGCGATCGCCGAGAAAGGCGGGCAGACAGCTGCGCGGCGCCCCGGCGGTGCGGCCGGCGAGCGTCGCGTCGAGCGAGGCGGGGCGCGCCGCGAGCGGCGTGGCGAGCGTCGCCAGCAGCAGCGGCAGCGACAAAGCGGTTCTGGGCATGGCGCATCGTCCTTCTGGCCTGATGCCGATCCAACGAGCGGACGCGCCGCCGGGTGCCGGGCGCCGCGCTGCTTGTCTCGATCGGCGCGCTGGGCCATGAGCGCGGCCATGGCTCCCTTGCTCGCGCGTCTGGTCGGCTTCGCCTGCCGCCGCCCCCGCCTCGTCCTGCTCGTCTCGCTGCTCGTCACGATCGCGGCGCTGCTGGTCGCCGGCGGCCGCTTCGCGATGACGACCGATGCGACCGCGCTGATCTCGCCCAAGGTGGCGTGGCGCGTGGCCGAGCAGCGCATGGATGCGGCCTTTCCGCAAAATGGCGATACGCTGCTGGTGGTGGTGGATGGCGCCACGCCGGAACTCGCCGAACGCGGCGCGGCCGCGCTGGCGGCGCGGATGGCGGCGGATCCGGCGCATTTCCGCCGCGTCGCCCGGCCGGATGGCGGCCCTTTCTTCGCGCGCGAGGGGCTTTTGTTCGGCAGCCGGGCGGATGTCGCGGCGGCGAGCCGCGCGATGATCGCCGCCCAGCCCTTTCTCGGCCCGCTCGCGGCCGATCCGTCGCTGCGCGGCATCGCCAATATGGTCTCGACACTGGCCGAAGGCATGGCGCGCGGCGCCGCGCCGCCCGCGCGCACCGATCCGCCGCTGGCCGCCATGGCGGCGGCGCTGGACGCGCAGGCGGCCGGCCGGCCGGCCTTTTTCTCGTGGCAGGCGCTGCTCGGCGGCGGCGGAAGCGGCGGTCTCGCCGCGCCGCGCCGGCGCCTGGTGCTGGCGATCCCGCGCCTCGCCTATGACGAGCTGATGCCGGGCGCCCCCGCCGCCGATGCGGTGCGCGCCTCGGCCCGCGCGCTCGGCCTCACCCCGGCGCGCGGCGTGACGGTGCGGCTGACCGGATCGGTGCCGCTGTCGGACGAGGAGTTCGCCTCGCTGGCGGATCATGCCTGGCTGGTGGGCGCGGCGATGCTGCTGGCGATGCTGCTGACCTTGCGGCTGGCGACGCGCTCCTGGCGGGTGGTCGCGGCGATCCTGCTCACCACCATCGCCGGGCTGATCGTCACCGCCGCGATCGGCCTGCTCGCGGTCGGCCGGTTCAACCTCATTTCGGTGGCCTTCATCCCGCTGTTCGTGGGTCTGGGCGTGGATTTCGGCATCCAGCTCGGCGTCCGCTTCCAGGCCGAGCGGCTGATCCACCCGCTGCCGCGCGACGCGATGGCGGCGGCGGCGCGCGCGCTCAGCGGCTCGCTGCTGCTCGCGGCGGGCGCCGTCTGTCTCGGCTTCCTCGCCTTCCTGCCCACCGACTATATCGGCATCGCCGAATTGGGCGTGATCGCCGGGCTGGGGATGATCGTGGCGCTGCTCGGCGCGGCGACGCTGCTGCCGGCGCTGCTGATGCTGATGCCGCCGTCCGCGCCGCGCGCCGAGCTGGGCAACCCGGCGCTGGCCCCGGCGGACCATTTCCTGATCCGCCGCCGCCGCCTGGTGCTCGGCCTGTTCGCGCTGGCGATGGTGGCGAGCATCGCCAGCCTGTGGCTGGTACGGTTCGACTTCAACCCGCTCCATCTGCGCAATCCCCGCGGCGAGGCGATGGCGACGCTCGCCGATCTCCAGCGCGATCCGCTCCGCGATCCCAACGTCATCGACATTCTGGCGCCGTCGCTGCCGGCCGCCGATGCGCTGGCGCGGCGACTGGCGGCGCTGCCCGAGGTCGGCCGGGCAGTGACGGCGTCGAGCTTCGTGCCCGACGACCAAGCCGCCAAGCTCGCCGAGATCGGCAATGCCGCCACGCTGCTCGGCTTCAGCCTCGATCCGCTGATGGCGCTGCCGCCGCCCAGCGACGCCGAGACCCAGGCCGCGCTGGCCAAGGCGGCGCGCGCGCTCGGCGCGGCGGCGCGGCCCGGCAGCGCGGGGGACCGGCTCGCGCGCCGCTTCGCTGCGCTGGCGACGGGCCCCGCCTCGGCGCGCGCGGCGGCGACGGCGCTGCTGGTGCCGCCGCTCGATACGCTGCTGGATCAGCTGCGCGCCGCGCTTGCCGCCGGCCCGGTCACCGTCGCCAGCCTGCCGCCCGAGGTGCGCGGCGAGTGGATCGCCGCCGATGGCCAGGCGCGGGTCCAGCTCGTCGCCGCCGGCCGCGATCGCAGCGATGCCGCGCTCGCCCGCTTCGTGGCGGCGGTGCGCGCGGTCGCGCCCGATGCCACGGGGCCCGCCGTCTCCACCCAGGCGGCCGCGCACACCGTGGCGCGCGCCTTTGTCGAGGCCGGGCTGCTCGCGCTGCTGGCGGTGAGCCTGTTGCTGCTGCTGGTGCTGCGCAGCGTGCGCGAGGTGGCCTTCACTTTGGCGCCGGTGGTGCTGTCCGGCTTCCTCACGCTCGGCACCTGCGTGCTGATCGGCCAGCCGATCAACTTCGCCAACATCATCGCCTTCCCGCTGCTGTTCGGCGTGGGCACCGCCTTCCACATCTATTTCGTCATGGCGTGGCGGGCGGGGCAGGGCGATCTGCTCCAATCGCCGCTGGCGCGTGCCGTCTTCTTCTCGGCGCTGGCGACGGGCAGCGCCTTTGGCAGCCTGTGGCTCTCGCGCCATCCCGGCACCGCGAGCATGGGCAAGATCCTGATGCTCTCGCTGGTCTGGACGCTGATCTGCGCGCTGATCTTCGAGCCGGCGCTGCTCGGCCCGCGCCCGGGCGGCGCGGCGCGGCGCGGGGGCGGGGCCTAACGCTCGCCCGAAGGCCCGAACAGGCGCAGCCCGGCGCGGCGCAGCAGCGGCATCCGCCATTCGGGCCGCACGGCGGGGTCGCTGGCCTTGCGCCGCTCGCGATCGAGATGCTCCACCTGGCGCAGCGCCAGCCGATCGGCGCGGCGTTCGTCGGCGGTGCGGCCGGGCGCGAGGAGGCGATCGGACAGGATGTCGATCGCGCGGCTGCCCTGGCTGGCGAACAGCGTCGCCGCCTCTTCCATCGCCTGCTCGCGCAGCTTCTTCTCGGCGGTGGTGAGCGGGCTGGAGCGGGGCGTGCGCATGCGGCTCTCTTGCTGGGACGCGGTGGGTGGCGAAGATGAACGCACCCTATATTGTACAAGTCCGTGCCGCGCGGGCCCTTCCGGTAATCTACGTCCGCAGAAATACGCAGTTTCCGCCAGGGCGCGGCGCGGCGCTGAACCACCGGCCTTGCTCTGCGTTCAGCCGCCCGACCCCAGAGCAAGGAGAAGCGTGACATGGTTACCGACACCGCCACCGGCGCCACCGCGGGTGCCAGCACCACCGCCGCCAAGCCGCAGATCGTGGATCAGGTGAAGAGCTTCGCCAAGCAGCGCCCCTATGCCGTCGCCACGCTCGCCGGCGTGCTCGGCGTCGCGCTGCTCAACACGCTGCGCGGCAAGTAAGCCGCGCGCCACCGCCGCCCGCCGCTCAGTCGAGCGGCAGGGCGGTGGTGGACTTGATCTCCTGCATCGCGAAGGACGAGCTGACATCGTGCAGCTCGGCCACCTTGGTGAGCTTGCGGTAGATGCGGTCATAATCCGGAATGTCGCGGGCGACGACCTTGAGCAGATAGTCGACCTCGCCGCTCATCCGGTAGAATTCCACCACCTCGGGGATGGCCGCCACGCCCTCGGCGAAGCGCGTCAGCCATTCCTCATTGTGATGCGCGGTGCGCACCGCCACGAACACCGTCACGCCCAGGCCCAGCCGCTCGCGATTGAGCAGCGCGACGCGGCGCTCGATCACGCCGGCGCGCTCCAGCCGCTTGATCCGCTTCCAGCACGGCGTGGGCGAAAGGCCGATGCGCTCGGCCAGAGCGGCGATCGGCATATCGGCATCCTCCTGGAGCAGCGCCATCAGCCGACGATCGGTGGCATCTAGAACGACATTCTCCATTCGGGGCTCCGGCGGGCAGCGTCTTCTCCAATTAAGCCGAATCCATCCCCAGAAAGAACGATTTTCCCACCCGGATCGGGGTAATCTCCGCTTGGAGGAGAAAGGCCGATGATCCGCCGACTGTTTCTCGAGCACCCGCGCGCCGTGGGGGAAGGCTATTTCGCGCACATGGGCACCGCCCTGGGCTTTGCCGGCACCTTGCTGGGCGCGGGCCTCGCCTGCGGCGTCCATGCGCTGGTGCCGGCGCTGTGCGAGCGGACCGCCAGCCGCGCCATCGCCCGGCTGCACGATCGCATGGTCGTGCACCGCAGCCGCCAGCCCGTCGCCGGCGGCGCGGCGCCGGTCACAGCCCGAAGCTGAGCCCCACCGTGCCGCCATGAGCGCTGCTGGCGCGGCCCGCGAACCGGCCCTGATAGCCGGCATAGGCGGTCAGGCGGCTGGCGAGCTGCGCGGAAAGCCCGGCCTCGGCGGTCGCCCATTGCCGATCCGGGCGATAGCCGGGCAGGCTGAAGCTGCCGCCCATGGTGGTGAGCCCCGTCTCCACCGCGCGACGGTCCGCCCGGCCGTCATAGGCATAGCCGATCTCGGCATAGGGATGGAGCGGCACGCCACCCTGGATCGTCCCCTGCAGCCGCAGCCCGGCCTCGCCAAGCAGCTGCTCGCGGGTCTGGCTGCCGAAGCGCATCGCGCTGCTGTCGCCGCTCTGCTCGCCATAGCCGTGGATATGGACCCGATCATAGGCGATGCCGACAAAGGGCCCGGCGCGCAGCCCCTCGCCGCCGAACCAATAGCCCGCCGTCGCATTGGCGGAGACGGTGCGGCCCCAGGTCTCGCCCTGCTCGGTGCGCAGCGTCGGCCCGAGCTGGAAGCGGCGCTCGATATCCGTGTAGGTGATGCCGCCATAGCCGATGCTGGCGATCACATAGGCGTTGCCGCGCTGATATTGGCCGAACAGCGCGCCGAGATAGGTGTCGTTGCGCAGCCGGTGGAACTGGCCTTCGTCGCGGGTCTGGCGGGCGAGGCCCAGCGTGAAGGCGGCGCCGATGGTGAGATCCGGGCTCAGCGCATGATCCACGCCGATCGTCGCGCTGCCTTCGTCATGCGCGGCCGGGCGGACGGCCTGCGCATCGTAGTGCGGGCGGAGCAGCGTGCCCGTCACGAACAGATGCGTGCCCGCCGCCGGCGCCTGCTGCCGCACCAGCATCTGGCGACGCAGCGCGCTGCGCTGCTCGTCAAGCAGGCCCAGCGGCTGCTCGGCGAGCAGCGAGGCTTCCTGCGCGGCGGTGAATTCGCTTTCCACCAGCTGCGCGATCAGCGCATGGCCCTGCGCGGTGGGATGCACGCCATCGGCGAAGAGATAGGTGGTGGCGGCATCGGCGGCGCGCAGCGTCGCCGGGGTGCAGCTGATCGAGCTAGCCGTGGTGCAGGCCGGCACCGTCACATTGGTGAGGCCGAACGCCGCGGGATTGGCCACCGCCTCCGAAATCAGCGCGAAGGTGTTGACCGGCACGATCCCGCGCCCGAGGCCGGACAGGCCGTCGCTCAGCACGGTGTTGTAGCCCTTGGCATAGTTGGTGAGCACGGCGGCGGTGCCGGGGCTCGCCGCGTCCTGCGCCCGGGCCTGTGGGGTAAGGCCGAGATCCGGCAGGTTGAACACCAGGATCGTCCGCGCGCCCGCCGCCTGAAGCTGGCCGAGCAGCGTCACTTCCTGGCTCGCGGCGGCGTTGATCGCCAGGCCCGCCGCGATCGGATCCTCCAGCGCCGTCACGCCCGCCGCGCGCGCCACCTGCGCCTGGATGGCGGCGCCGGTCGCGGCCGCCTGGGCGGCGCTCTGACCGGCCGTCGCGGCGGCGATCAGCCGCGTCGCCGTCTGGGCGGCGGCGACGGCGGTGGCGTGGTAGAAGATATCGTTGGCGCCGCCCCACAGGCTATAGAGCCGCCCGCCATCCACGCGCGCATTGGCGGCGAGATAGGCGCTCACCTGCTGCGAGACGGTGGGGACGATCGCGGGGGTGCCGGGGCTGTTGGTCACCACGCCTGCGCCGCCATAGGCGAAGTTGGTGCCGCCCGTCAGCGACGCGCTGAGCGGCAGGCCATAGGCGGCGGCGACCGCCTCCACCGTGGTGAGGCCGGGATTGGTGGTGAAGCGCAGCGGCACCGGCGATCCCGAGAGCCGGGCGACATTGCCGCTGTCGCTCAGGCTGTCGCCAAAGGCGGTGACTCCGGTGAAGCCCGGATTGCCGGCCGCCAGCGCCGGGGCGCCGCCGAGCGCGCTCGCCGCCAACAGCCCGCACAAGATCCGATTGCACCGCATACGCCTCTCCTGAGTCCTTTTGTTGCGCAAGGCTATCGCTTGGGCCGCCGATGGGGTCAATCGGCGGCTCAGTCTAAGCGGCGTGGCTGTCGCGCCGGAAGAAGAAGGCGAGCAGCAGCGCCGCGACCAGATTCTGGCCGAGCGCGTGCCAGCCGGCGCCGTTGATCCCGTCGATCAGGATCAGCAGCGGCAGCAACGGATAGAGCGCGAGATTGGCGACCAATGTGGCCGCCGCCGAGCGTTGCGGCAGGCCCAGCGCGGTGAGCCCGGCGCCGATCGGCGCGGCGACCAGCCCGAGCCCGCGCGCAAAGGCGAGCAGGGTGACAAGCGCCACCCCGCCATGAAAGCTGCGGCCGCCGATCAGCGGCAGCAGCCCGCCCGCGGCCAGCGCCAGCGCCGCGACGAAGGGCACCGCCACCGCCAGCGCGAGCCCCGCCGATCGCCACACGGTCGTCCGCAGCAGCGCCAGCCGCCGCTGCGCGACGAGATCGGCCAGCACCGAATAGCTCGCCTGGGCGAGCAGCACCGCCGGCTGCTGGAGCGCGGTGGTGGCGCGTTGGGCGAGGGTGAAGAGGCCGGCGGCGGCGGGGCCGAGCAGCCAGCCCACCGTCAGCGGCGCGAGATTGGGCGCGAGTTCGCGCAGCGTGATGTCGAAATTGGTGACCAGGATGAAGCGGCCGAAGCCCGGCTCGCCGCCGCCCCGCCAGGGCCCGGCGAGCGGGGCGCGCGCGGTCAGCCGCCGCCACGCGATCAGCCCCAGCAGCCACATCGCCACGCCTTCGGCCAGCGCCGAGACGAACCAGACGAGCAGGAAGCCGGGCAGGCCCGCGCCCAGCGCCCAGGCGAGCAGCGCGCCGATCAGCCGCACCACGGGCGACACCGCCTGGTGCAGGCCGATCAGATCGAAGCGGCCGGCGATCTGGAGCAGGCCCTGCGGCGTGGCGCGGACCGTGGCGATCACCGCCAGGCTATAGGGCAGCGCCAGCCGCAGCGCCTCGGGCGGCCAGCCGAAGCGCGGCCCGACGATCGGCACCAGCAGCGCCGCCACGAGGATGGCGAACAGGCCGCAGCCGAGCTCGATCACCGTCATCAGCCGCACCAGCCGGGCGAGCGCGGGTGCGTCGCCCCGCGCCAGAGCGAGGCTGCCGTAGCGGACAACGCCGTGAAAGCCCGAAAAGGCGAGCACCGATCCGATGAACACGACATAGCCGTTGATCAGCACCAGAATGCCGTAATCGCGGACACCCAGCGTGCGCGCCACCAGCACGAGATACACCAGGCTCATCAGCCCCGCCGCCGCCTTGCCGCCGAGCAGATGGGCGAGATTGGCCAGCACGCGCCGCAGACCCTGCGGCGGCGGTGCCGTGCCCGAGAGAGCGGGCGCCGGGGCGGGGGCGGGCGGAACGGGTTCGGTCATCGCGCCGCGCGCCCTATCGCGTCGCCGCCGGCAATGCATCCACGAACCGACATATCCGGAGGTTAAGCGGATTTAAGCCGGAGCCCACCCACTGGTGGCCCGGCCGCGACTAGGATATGCGCATCCGGTGAGCCCGGGGGGGTTTATGAAGATTGGCTTTCTGTTCAACCATGATCAGGTGCATCAGGTGGCGCACGCGCTGCCGATCGCCTTTGCGCTGCGACGGATGGCGCCGGCGCTCGAGCTGGTGATCCTCACCGGCCATCCGCGCCTCACCGCCGAGGTGGAGCGGCTGATGGCGGTGGCGGGCGTCACGCTGCCGCTGTGCGAGCTGGACGTGCGGCGGCCCTTCACGCGCTTCGCGGCGCGCTGCCTGGAAGCGGTGGTGCCGGTGCGCAAGATCGGCGTGCTGCGCGACAATCTGGACCTGTTTCGGTCGCTGGACGCGCTGATCGTGGCCGAAAAGACGTCGCTTTTGCTTAAAAGCCGCTACGGATTGCACGATCTGCGCCTGATTCACACCCGCCACGGCGCGGGCGATCGCGCGATCGGGTTCGACAAGGCGAGCGCGGCGTTCGATCATGTGCTCGTCTCGGGCGAGAAGATCCGCGCCCGGCTGGCGGCGGAGGCGGGCGTGCCCGAGGAGCGGATGACGGTGGTCGGCTATCCCAAATTCGATCTGCCGCCGGGCCGGCCGGCGCTGCGCTTCGCGGGCAACGGCAAGCCGACCGTGCTCTACAATCCGCATCTTTCGCCGCATCTTTCCTCCTGGTTCAAGCAGGGCCGGGCGGTGCTGGCGCATTTCCTGCGCGACGATCGCTACAATCTCATCTTCGCGCCGCACGTGATGCTGTTCCACCGCCGCGCGGTGCTGACGATCGACCGGCTGCGGATCGACCGGCCGGGCGTGATCGATCCGGCGGTGCTGCGCGCGCCCAACATCCATGTCGATCTCGGCAGCACCGCGAGCACCGACATGAGCTATACCCGCGCGGCCGATCTCTATCTCGGTGACGTGTCGAGCCAGGTCTATGAATTCCTCATCCAGCCGCGCCCCTGTCTGTTCCTCGACGCGCACGACACCGACTGGCAGGGCAATGCCAGCTACACGCACTGGCAGGCCGGCCCGGTGATCCGCGATGCGGCCGAACTCGGCACGGCGCTGGACCGCGCCTTCGCCGAGCATGACCGTTATCGCGCGGTGCAGGAAGAGCTGGTGGCGCGCAGCTTCGATCTGACCGACGAGCCCTCGGCCGAGCGCGCGGCGCGCGCGGTGCTGGGGGCGCTGGGCCGCCCGGCGGCGTCGGTGGCGCCGCTGCGCCCGGCTTCGGCGCGGCCGCTTCGTCCGAGCCGCGTGGCCGCCTGATCCTTGGGGCTGGCGCGGGACATCTGGCGCGTCGGCGTCATCGACGCGCCGATCGATGCGGTGGTGCGCGCCGGCGGGCTGGCGGATTTCGCGTGGCGGCTGCTGCCGCCCGAGCCCGGCATGTGCTTTCTCGCCGATCCCTTCGCGTTGGTGCGCGACGGGGTGCGCCATGTCTTTGCCGAACGCTATGACTATCGGGATCGCCATGGCGTGATCGACTGGCTGCGGCTGGAGGGCGGTCACGTGGCCGAGCGCGCCACGGTGCTGCGCACGCCCTGGCATCTTTCCTATCCCTTCGTGTTCGAGGCGGAGGGCGCGATCTGGATGCTGCCCGAGGCCTATCGCTCGGGCCGGCTGACGCTCTATCGCGCGGTGGAGTTTCCCCGGCGCTGGGAGGCGGCGGCGGAGATCGCGCTCGATGCCGTGGCGGTCGATCCCACGCTGTTCTTCGAGAACGGGCTGTGGTGGCTCTTCTACACGCCCGCGCTGACCGACCGGCTGCACTGCGCCTTCGCCGAAGCGCTGACCGGGCCGTGGCGGCCGCATCCCGGCAATCCGATCCGCAGCGGCGCGGAAGGCGCGCGGCCGGGGGGCACGCCGCTGCGGCTCGACGGGCAATGGGTGCTGCCGGTGCAGGATTGCGTGCGCACCTATGGCGCGGCGATCCGGCCGCTGCGCCTGACCCGTCTCGATACGGACCGGATCGAGACAGATCTGGGCGCGCCGCTGGCGGTGCCGCCGGCGCTGGCGCCGTATCGCCGCGGCTTCCACACGCTGGCGGCGATGGGCGACCAGACGCTGTTCGACGCCAAGCGCATCACGCTCACCCCCTATTCGGTGGGGGTGCTGGCGCTGCGCAGCCTCAGAGCGCCGCGAGGCGCGCGACGATAGCGCGGCCGGCGGCCTCGAACCGCGCGGGCGCGTAGCGCTCCAGCACGCGCGCCCGCGCCGCCGTGCCGAGCGCGGCCAGCCGTTCGGGCTCAGCGAGCAGATCGGCGAGCGCCGCCGCCAGGGCGGCGGGATCGCCCGGCGGCACCAGCCGGCCGGTGGCGCCGTCGACGATGCTGAACGCCATCTCGCCGACTTCGCTGCCCAGCACCGGCAGGCCGGCCTGCATCGCCTCGTGCGCGGCGACGCAGAAGCCCTCCGAGCGTGACGGCTGCACATAGAGGTGCAGCGCCGCCAGCCACTCGCCCGGCCGCTCGGCATAGCCCGGCAGCGCCAGACCGCCCGCCGCCTCCAGCGCCGGCCGCGCCGCGCCTTCGCCGGCGATCGTCGTGATGATCGGGGGAAGGCCCGGCGGGAGCCGGCGCAGCGCCTCGGCCAGCACATCATAGCCCTTGACCGGGTGGAGCCGGCCGAGGCTGCCGATCCGCACCGGCTCGCCCGGCCGCCACGGCCGCGCGCGGGGCGCCTCGGCATCGGCGCGGAAGATCGGCCACCGCATCAGCCGGTCCGCCGGCACGCCCATGCGCTCGGTGGCGAAGCGCGCGACCGCATCGGAATCGGCCACCCAGATGGCGGAGAGCCGCCGCGTGGCGCGGAGCAGGCGAAGATTGGCGGGGCGGAGCCAGGCGGCGTGCTGCCAGCTCGCCACCGGCAGGCGCCGCCTCAGCCCCACCAGCTGGCCGAGCAGGGTGGCGCGGCTGAGCGACGTCCAGATATGGGTGGCGCCGAGCGCGGCGATCTCGCGATCGAGCCAGCGCAGCGCGGCGCCATGATCGGTCAGCCCGCCGGACCGTACGCGCACCGCCAGCCCCGCCGCCGCCATCGCCGGCAGCGCGCGGCCGTCGCGCCGGGTGAGGGCGAGCACCGTCATCTCCACGCCGGCGGCGCGCAGCACCTCGGACAAGGCCGGCACGGGCAGGGCCGCGCCGCCGCCCTCCACCGAGTTGATGACATAAGCGAGCCGCATCACGCCATCGCCTCCGCCAGCGCAGCGAGATAGGCGGGCGCGCCGCGATCGAGCCGATAGGCCGCCACCCCCGCCGCGAGCCGCGCAGGATCGGGCGGCGGCATCGCCAGCGCTTCGGCGATGGCGATGGCGAGCGCGGCCGGATCGCCGGGCGGCACCATCAGCCCCGTTGCCGGATCGCCCAGCAGATCGCGCGCCGCCGGCGTAATCCGGGTGGCGACGACCGCGCGCCCGGCGCCGAGCGCCTCGGGGATGACGGCGCCATAGCCCTCGAAGCGCGAGGGCATGACGAACAGGCGCGCGGCATCCAGCAGCGGCCGGATATCGGGCACGATGCCGGCGAAGCGGATCTGCCCGGCGACGCCGCGCGCCGCCGCGAGCGCGCGCAGCGCCGCGTCCTCGGGGCCCCCGCCCGCCAGGGTGAGGCGGATTTCGGGGCGGCGCAGCCGGGCGAGCGCCTCGATCAGCACGTCGAACCCCTTTTGCCGGATGAAGCGCCCAGCGGCGAGCAGGTGCGGCGCGGCCGGGGCGGGGCGGGGTGGTGGCGCATCGGGATCGAGCGCGGGCAGCGGCACGACGCGGGTGATGGCGCGGCCGAGAATACGGTCCGCCTCGCGGCGACCGTCCGCGTCCATCGCGATGCAGCGGGTGGCGCCGGCCAGCCGGCGGCGCATCCGCTGCTCGAACCAGGCCTGGCGAAGGCCGCGCCGCTGCGGCAGCACCAGCGGCGAGCTGATCTGGACGAGCAGCGCCGGCCGGATGGCGGCGGGCAGGCCGGCCAGCGCGGGCACCAGTGGCCAGTGATAATTGCCCGGGATAAAGCAGGCGTCCACCGGCGCCGCCGCGAGCGCGCGCGCCATGGCCGTGGCGAGGCGGCGGCGCGCGCCCCAGCCGCGCGGGATCGGCGGATCCAGCGGCAGCAGCCGCACGCCCTCGGGCAGCAGCGCGCGCATCGGCCCGCGCGGATCGCCGCACAGCAGCGTCACCGCGACGCCCTGATCGCGCCAGCCGCGCGCCAGCCGCAGCGCGATCCGCTCGGTGCCGCCCAGCGGCAGATCGTGCAGCGCGATCGCGATCGAGGCGGGCCGCCGCATCAGCCGGCCTGGAGCAGCGCCAGCAGTCGCGCGGCGGCGGGACGCGGGCGGAAGGGATGGAGCAGCCAGAGGCTGGTCGAGGCGCCGGCATCGGCGAGCGGCCGATAGCAGACCGTATCGAGCGCGAGCCGGCGCAAGGGCGCGGGCAGGATCGAGAAGCCGAGCCCCGCCGCCACCAGCCCGAGCAGGGTGGACAGCTCGCGCGCTTCCTGCCCCATGCGCGGCTCCACCCCGGCGCGTTCGAACAGCGCCCGCAGATCGGCCAGAAAGCCTTCGCCGTCATAGGGATAATGGACCATGGGCAGATCGCGCAGCGCGGCCAGCGCAAGCGGACCCGTCTCGCCGGCGAGCGCGTGATCCTCGGGCAGCGCGACGATCATCGCCGATTCGGCGAGGCGGGTCGCGGTGAAGGCGTCGCCGAGGCGCGGCGCGCGGTGGCTGTGGGCGAGACCGATATCGAGCGTGCCCGCGCTCAGCCCGGCGCGTTGCGCGGCGAGGCTCACCTCGCCGACATCGAGATGCACATCGGGATGGTCGCGCCGGAAGCGCGCCAGCGCGGCGGATACGGGCGCGGCGAACAAGGCCGAGGGCAAAAGGCCGATCGCCACGCGGCCAAGCTCGCCCTGCTGCGCCCGCCGCGCCGCGCCGATCGCGCGATCGGCCTGGGCGAGCGTGGCGCGCGCCTCGTCCAGAAACAGCGTGCCCGCCTCGGTAAGCCGCACGCGGCGGCTGGAGCGCTCGAACAGGGCGACGCCCAGCTCCTGTTCCAGCAGGCGGATCTGCTGGCTGAGCGGCGGCTGCGAAATGCCGAGCTGCCCCGCCGCGCGGCCGAAATGCAGCTGCTCGGCGACGCAGACGAAGTAGCGCAGGTGGCGAAGCTCCATGATCGATAGGGTATAGCTATCGATATCGCCGGAATCCATACTGGACCGGCTGGGAAGCGGCTGTCAGGACGCGATCCAACCTCGGTCCGGGGCGTCGCATCATCCCCCCTCGCGCCGCTACGGATCGGGGCCGCAACCGATTCTTCGCAGATGCAGCTTTCGCACTTGCAGAAGATTACGCGAGTCGCTCACAAAACCGTCATAATGGACTCACCGGAGTCATAAGGCTCGCGAGTCAAGACGGGGGGAGGGCGCCGAAAGGGCCGCCGGTCATGGGGGCCGGCGCTCGAGGAGGCACCCGTCTTGCACGATCGGTACGGCTCCGATCCTGCCCTGGCCACGCGGCGGTGAGCCGCGCGCGCCCGATCGCGTCTCGCTTTCCCTTGTCCTTGTTCTCTTCCCGCGCGGCTTGTGCGTCGCGCGGCCGGTGGCGTGCGGCCGCTGTGCGCGGCGCGGGTGCGCATTCACGCCCTTTCTGTTGCGCAGGCGACACAGTACGAAAGAAGTGATGTAGAGGCCGTAAAAGAATCTTGTGATTCAATGCGTCATCTTCCTAGCATCAAAGTGTAACAACCAGGTGAAGGCCCGTACCGGGATAGTAGAGGCGGGTGCCATGGGCACTTCCGCAAGCGATGAATACTGGCTTGGTGTCGTCATCACAGGGGAATGGCGAGCGCTAGACTCGCGAACAGGGAAGATGCTGGAGGCCTCAACAGGGGGGAGGCTCCATGACGAACGTTCCATCTCTTGTACGAATTGCGCTCGTGGTCGCGCTGGCCAGCAGCACGGCGGCCTTTGGCCAGTCCCCGCCCGGCGCGGCGCCCGAGGCGCCGGGCGGCGTGGACGAGCAATCCGACATCATCGTGACGGGCACGCGCGCCAGCGGCATCACCGTCGCCGAGAGCGCCGCGCCGATCAAGCTGGTCGGGGCCGATGCGATCAGCCATGTCGGCCAGCCCAATCTCAACCAGGTGCTGACGCAGCTGGTGCCGTCCTTCACGGCGCAGGGCTTTGGCGGCGATACCGCCAATCTCACGCTGTCGGCATCGCTGCGCGGGCTCAACCCCAACGAGACGCTGGTGCTGGTGAACGGCAAGCGGCGGCACGGCACCTCCAATCTGCAGGTGCTGGCGAGCGCGTTCCAGGGCGGCGCGGCGCCCGATCTGGACTATATCACGCCCAATGCGATCGATCATATCGAGGTGCTGGAAGACGGCGCCGCCGCCCAATATGGTTCCGACGCGATCGCCGGCGTCATCAACATCCTGCTCAAGCACAAGGATGGCGGCACCTTCACCGCCACCGGCGGCCAATATTACAAGGGCGACGGCGAGACCTATTCCACCAGCCTGAACTATGGCTGGTCCAACGACCGGGGCTTCGTGAACTTCACCGGCTTCTACCGCTATCACAATTTCTCGAACCGCGGACAATACGACACCCGCGTCTATGATCCGGCCACGGGCGACGTGCCCGCCACCGTCAACCCCACGCTCGCGGCGGCCTATCGCGCGATGCCGGGCTGGCCCAACATCAACTATATCGTCGGCGACGCGCGCTCCAAATTCGGCGTGGGATCCTACAATGCCGGCTATGACCTCGCCGACAGCGTGCAATTCTACACCTTCGGCACGATCGGCTTCCGCAAGGCCGAATCCTACGAGAATGTCCGCCTCCCCGACCGCGTGGTCGGTTCGTCGACGATCGATCCGGCGACCGGCCTGTTCGTCGCGGGCACCTATGGCGCACCCGACGCGCTGGTGCCGCGCCCGCAAGGCTTCGAGCCGCAGGAAGCCGTGCGCGAGCTTGATTATCAGTTCACCGGCGGGTTGAAGGGCGATCTCGCCGGCTTCCACTGGGATCTGAGCGGCAGCTACGGCGCCGATCGCGCCAAGATCAAGACGCTCAACTCGATCAACAAATCGCTGTACGTCGATACCCATAATGATCAGTCGGATTTCTACGACGGCTTCTATCGCGCAGCCGAGACGGTGTTCAATCTCGATGTCAGCCGCGAGATCGGCAGCATCGCCACGCTCGCGGCGGGCGGCGAATATCGCAACAACAGCTACACCATCGGCGGCGGCGAACCCAATTCCTATTACGGCACCGGGGCGCAATCCTTTCCCGGCTTCAACCCGCTCGCCGCCGGCCGCCATGCCCGGCACAATTACGCCATCTATGGCGATGTCGCGCTGACGCCGGTCGAGGGCCTCAAGCTGGACGGCGCGGTGCGCTACGAGGATTATAGCGATTTCGGCCACAAGACGACCTGGAAGGCGACCGGCCGCTATGACTTCACCCCGGCGATCGCGGTGCGCGGCACCGCCTCCACCGGCTTTCGCGCGCCGACGCTGGCGGAGGAATGGTACACCGCCGTCAACGTCTCGCCGACATCGGCCACCGCCCAGCTCGCGGCCAATTCCGCCGCCGCCAAGGTGCTGGGGATCCAAAATCTCAAGCCGGAAACCTCGCGCAACTACAGCGCCGGCCTGGTGCTGCGGCCGACCTCGCGGCTGACGGTGACGATCGACGCCTATCAGATCCGCATCCGCAACCGCATCGTCGGCAGCGGATCGCTCGCGGCGGACACCAGCAACGCCAATGATCCCGTCACCCGCGCGATCGCGGCGGCGGGCGTGGTGCTGGAGCCGGGGCTGCCGAGCTTCGTCTCCGCCTTCGTCAACGGTCCGACCACGCGGACGCGCGGCATCGATCTGGTGGCGAGCTACAACGCCGATTTCGATCGCTTCGGCAAGGCCGTCTTCACTCTGTCGGGCGCCTACAACAAGACCCGCATCACCCGCGCCGGTGCCGGGACCGCGATCGTGCCCGCCGATGAATTGTTCAACCCGCAGACCTACAGCTTCCTCACCACCACCTTGCCGCGCTGGAAGGTGATCGGCGGCGTCAATTGGTCGCTCGGCGCCTTCAACCTGGTCGCGCGGGAAACCTATTACAGCCAGTCGGTGGCTTTGCTCTACAACGACAATGATCCGCTGGCGGCGACCAGCTATGCCTATAGCCGCGTCAAGCCGGCGGCGCTCACCGATCTCGAGCTGGACTATCACCTGACGGAGCGGATCACGCTCGCGGTCGGCGCGAACAACCTCTTCGACAAACAGCCCGAAAAGGTGCGCTTCGATCAGGACGGCGTGCTCTCGGGCGACACGCTGGTGGGCGGCGCGCCCTACACGCACGGGCCCTATGGCATCAATGGCGGCTATTATTATGGCCGCATCGACGTGAAGTTCTGATCCGCGGCGGGGCGCGGCGGCCTGTACGGCCGTCCGCGTCCCGCGCCCGGCGTCAGAAGCCCACAAGCAGCGCGATCGTACCCGCGCAGATCAGCATCGATCCGGCGCTGATCAGCGCCAGCAGCCCGGCGTCCGATCGGGCGATTTCGGGGCGCAGCCTGTCCATGACGGCCTCCTCTCCGCGCCCCCGGTCCAAATGGCCGGGGGCGTCGGGTGGAAGCATAGCATGGCCGCCCGAGTCGCGCAGCGGCGCGACGTTGGGGATGGCGTGACCCTATTCGTCGGCGGCGGGGGCGGCGGGGGCGGCGGCGGACGCGGGGGCCTCGGGCGCCGCCTCGGCGCCGGCGGCGGGCCGCTCGAAATAGGGCTCGACCTTGCCCTGCAGCTTGAGCGTCATCGGATTGCCCTTGCGATCGAGCGAGCGGCCGGCGGCGACGCGTACCCAGCCTTCGCTGACGCAATATTCCTCGACCGTCGTCTTCTCGACGCCGTTGAGGCGGATGCCGACGCCCCGCGCGAGCGCCTCGGCATCATGATAGGGGCTGCGCGGATTGACGGAGAGGCGATCGGGGGGCGTGTCGGTCATGATCTCTTCCGATGGCTGGACAGGAGGTTTGGCCGGCGCGCCATAGCCGCTCGGACGCGCGCCGCCAAATCCTGTCGCACAGCCTTTTCGCCTGCCCCCCCAGTTGCTACACGGCCGCCGACTCCCCCATCCCGCATACAGCGAAGGAACCAGCCATGACCGCGATCGGACAGGACAGCCTAGCCACCCGGGACACGCTTGATGTGGGTGGCAAGAGCTACGCCTATTATTCGATCGCCAAGGCGGCCGCCAAGCTCGGCGACGTGTCGCGTCTGCCCTTCTCGATGAAGGTGCTGCTCGAGAATCTGCTGCGCTTCGAGGACGGCAAGACCGTGACCGCCGAGGATGTGCAGGCGATCGTCGACTGGCAGACCGATCGCACCTCGGAGCGCGAGATCCAGTATCGCCCGGCGCGCGTGCTGATGCAGGATTTCACCGGCGTGCCCTGCGTGGTGGATCTCGCCGCGATGCGCGACGCGATGAACGCGCTCGGCGCCGACGCCGCCAAGATCAACCCGCTGGTGCCGGTGCATCTGGTGATCGACCATTCGGTGATGGTGGACGAGTTCGGCACGCCGCAGGCCTTCGAGGACAATGTCGCGCTCGAATATGAGCGCAACGCCGAGCGCTACGAGTTCCTGAAATGGGGGTCCAAGGCGCTCGACAAGTTCAAGGTCGTGCCGCCCGGCACCGGCATCTGCCACCAGGTGAATCTGGAGCATATCGCCCAGGCGGTGTGGACCAGCGAGGATGACCAGGGCGTCACCATCGCCTATCCGGATACCTGTGTCGGCACCGACAGCCACACCACCATGGTCAACGGCCTGGGCGTGCTGGGCTGGGGCGTGGGCGGCATCGAGGCCGAGGCGGCGATGCTGGGCCAGCCCGTTTCGATGCTCATCCCCGAGGTGGTGGGCTTCAAGTTCACCGGGGCGCTGCGCGAGGGCATCACCGCCACCGATCTGGTGCTGACCTGCACCCAGATGCTGCGCGCGCGCGGCGTGGTGGGCCGCTTCGTCGAATATTTCGGCCCGGGCCTGGCGGGCCTCTCGCTCGCCGATCGCGCCACGCTGGCCAATATGGCGCCCGAATATGGCGCCACCTGCGGCTTTTTCGGCATCGACGACAAGACGCTCGATTATATGCGCCTGACCGGGCGCGACGAGGCGCAGATCGCGCTCGTCGAGGCCTATGCCAAGGCGCAGGGCCTGTGGCTCGATCCGAACGCGCCCGAGCCCGTGTTCACCGATACGCTCGAACTCGATCTCGCCTCGGTGGAGCCCTCGCTGGCCGGCCCCAAGCGCCCGCAGGACAAGGTTCTGCTGAGCGCGGTGGACGATGTGTTCAACGCCGATCTCGCCAAGGTGTACAAGCATGAGGGCACCAAGCGCGTGCCCGTGGACGGCAGCGGCCATGATATCGGCGATGGCGATGTGGTGATCGCCGCCATCACCAGCTGCACCAACACCTCCAACCCCTCGGTGCTGGTGGCCGCCGGACTGGTCGCCCGCAAGGCGCACGAAAAGGGCCTGAAGCCCAAGCCCTGGGTCAAGACCAGCCTCGCGCCGGGCAGCCAGGTGGTCACGGACTATCTGGAAAAATCGGGCCTCCAGAAAGATCTGGATGCGATCGGCTTCAACCTGGTGGGCTATGGCTGCACCACCTGCATCGGCAATAGCGGTCCGCTCGCCGAGCCGATCTCCAAGGCGATCAACGGCAACGACATCGTCGCCGCCTCGGTGCTCTCGGGCAACCGCAATTTCGAGGGCCGCGTGTCGCCGGACGTGCGCGCCAATTTCCTCGCCTCGCCGCCGCTGGTCGTCGCCTATGCGCTGAAGGGCACGGTGACGGAGGATTTCCTCACCACCCCGATCGGCCAGGCGCGCGACGGCAGCGACGTGTTCCTCAAGGACATCTGGCCGAGCAACGAGGAAGTGCGCGCGCTCATCGACGCCAATATCGATCGCGCCATGTTCGCCACGCGCTACGCCTCCGTGTTCGCGGGCGACGCGCGCTGGCAGGCGATCGAGGTGACCGGTTCGGACACCTATAGCTGGAGCCCGACCTCCACCTATGTCGCCAACCCGCCCTATTTCGAGGGCATGGACATGGCGCCGACGCCGGTGACGGACATTGTTGACGCGCGGCCGCTCGCCATTTTCGCGGACTCGATCACCACCGATCACATCTCGCCGGCCGGCTCGATCAAGGCCGACAGCCCGGCCGGCCGCTACCTCACCGAGCATCAGGTCGCCCGCAAGGATTTCAACTCCTACGGCTCGCGGCGCGGCAATCATGAGGTGATGATGCGCGGCACCTTCGCCAATATCCGCATCAAGAACGAGATGGTGCCCGGCATCGAAGGCGGCATGACCAAGCATGTGCCGACCGGCGAGGTCGAGGCCATCTACGATGCCGCGATGCGCTACAAGGCGGAGGGCACGCCGCTGGTGGTGATCGCCGGCAAGGAATATGGCACCGGCTCCTCGCGCGACTGGGCGGCCAAGGGCACCACGCTGCTCGGCGTGCGCGCGGTCATCACCGAGAGCTTCGAGCGCATCCACCGCTCGAACCTGGTCGGCATGGGCGTGCTGCCGCTCCAGTTCGTCGACGGCGTCGATCGCAAGACGCTCAACCTCGACGGCAGCGAGACCTTCACCATCACCGGCGTCGCGGCGCTGCGCCCGCGCCAGATGGTCGAGGTGCAGCTGACCCGCGCCGATGGCAGCACCGAGACCTTCCAGACGCGCTGCCGGATCGATACCGTCAACGAGCTGGACTATTTCCTGAACGGCGGCATTCTGCCCTATGTTCTGCGGAAGCTCGCCGCCTGAGGCGGCGCGGCGCCCCGCGCCCCGCGCCCGTCGCGGGGGCGGGGCGGAGCGTCAGCCCGCGAGCGCGCGGGCGAGTTCGGCCTTGCTCATCCTGGAGCGTCCCTTGATCCCGCGCTGCCGGGCGCGGGCGTAGAGATCGGCCTTGCTGGTGCCATCGCGATAGGGCGCGGTGGCCTTGGCGATATCCTCGGGCTGGGCGGAATATTGCCGGCCCGCGGCGTCATCGGCCTTTTTCTTGGCGCTGGTGCGGCGATAGGCTTCGTCGCTCAACGCCTCGCGCGCGCGGCGCGGCAGGTAGCGCTCATGCGTCTCGCCGCTTTTACGGCCGGATTTGGTGCCCCATTGCTCGTCGCTCCATTGCTGGAGCGCATTGTCGGCGGTTTTCGGCCCGACATAGCCGCCGCCCTGCTTCTTATATTCGACGGTGGCGAGCTGCGCCTTGCGCGCGGACCATTGGCCGGGCTTGCCGCCCTTGTCGCCTTTGGTCACCGCCTCCTTCACGCGCGCCCACAGCGCGGGATCGTCATGCTCGGCCGTTTCTGCCATGGCGGGCCTCCTTCCGGCCCGCTGAACGCGCGAGTCAGGCCGCCGGTTCGGCCAGCGCGGCGGCGAGCCAATCGGGCATGACGATGCGGCCCCAGCCGATCCCCGTGGCGATCTGTTCCACCCGCACCAGCGCCACCGCCTGGCCGAGCGCGGGGTACCAGATGCGCGCCGCCTCGCCGGGATCCTCGCCGCACGCCACCACCACCAGCCGGCGGTTCACCTTCTGCCGCCAGTTCATGCGGGCGGTGTTTTCCTGGCCGACATAGCAGCCCTTGGTGAAGCTCACCCCGTTCAGCGCGCCGGCATTGGTTTCCAGCCACAGGGTCTTGTCCTGGCCGAGTTCGGCCACGCCCTCGGTGACGCCGAGGCCGAGCCGGTGTGCGCGCCACGCCGCATCCGCCGGCGCGCCGCCGGGGGCGGCGAGCCAGCGCCGGCCGAGCGCGGCGAGGCGCGGATCGGGCTGGCCCGGGCCATCGGGGGCGGCGGACCAATGCACCGCGAGCCCGGGCTCGGGCGCGATGGTGAGCGCGCGGCGCAGCCGGTAGAGCGTCAGCCGCCGCGTCAGCGCTTCGGCCTGCGTCGCCTCGCAATCGATCAGCACATCCGCGCCATCGGCCCAGAGCAGGAAATCGAACAGCGCCTTGCCCTGCGCGCTGAGCAGCCCCGCCGCGACCGGCCCGGCCTCCAGCGCGCGCACATCGTTGGTGACAAGCCCCTGGAGAAAGCCGCGCACATCATCGCCCGAGAGGCGGATCAGGGCGCGATCGCAAAGCTGGGTGGCGGCGAGCGGGGTGGCGGTGGTCATGCCGGCAAGGTAGGAGGCGGACAGGCGTTCCCCAAGTCTCAGGATGCGTTGCCATGGCCGAAAGCTTCGATCTGATCCTCCGCAACGGCACGGTCTGGACGCCGTCCGGCCCCGCCGAAACCGATGTCGCGGTGCGCGACGGCCGGATCGTCGCGCTGGGCGGCGGCTTCAGCGGCGCCGAGACGATCGATTGCACGGGCCTGGATGTGCTGCCGGGGGTGATCGACAGCCAGGTCCATTTCCGCGAACCGGGGCTGGAACATAAGGAAGATCTCGAATCAGGCAGCCGCGCCGCCGTGCTGGGCGGGGTGACCGCCGTGTTCGAGATGCCCAACACCAAGCCCAACACCGATTCGGCGGAGGCGCTGGCGCACAAGCTGGCGCGGGCGCGCGATCGCATGTGGTGCGACCACGCCTTCTACGTCGGCGCCACCGCCGCCAACGCCACCGAACTCGGCGCGCTGGAGCGTCTGGACGGCGCGGCCGGGATCAAGGTGTTCATGGGCGCCTCGACCGGCGATCTGCTGGTGTCCGACGATGCCGAGCTGGCGCGCGTGCTGGCGCATGGCACGCGCCGCGTCGCCATCCACGCCGAGGATGAGGCGCGCATGCAGGCGCGGCTCGACGAGCGGGTGCCCGGCGATCCCGCCAGCCATCCCGTCTGGCGCGACGATGAGAGCGCGCTGCTCGCCACGCGCCGCATCGTGCGGCTCGCGCGCGAGGCCGGGCGGCGCATCCACGTGCTCCACGTCACCACCCCGGCCGAGCTGGAATTTCTCGGCCAGAACAAGGATATCGCCACCTGCGAGGTGACGCCGCAGCATCTCACCCTGGCCGGCGAGGATGCCTATCCCCGGCTCGGCACCTATGCTCAGATGAACCCGCCGATCCGCTCCGGCGCGCACCGCGACGGGCTGTGGCACTGGCTGCGCCAGGGCGTGCCCGATGTGATCGGCTCGGATCATGCGCCGCACACGGTGGCGGAAAAGGCGCAGGCCTATCCCGCCTCGCCCTCGGGCATGCCGGGCGTGCAGACGCTGGTGCCGCTGATGCTCGATCATGTCGCCGCCGGACGGCTGACGATGCAGCGCTTCATCGATCTCACCTCGGCGGGTCCGCAGCGCATCTTCGGGCTCGTCACCAAGGGCCGGATCGTGCCCGGCTATGACGCCGATTTCACCATCGTCGATCGCGCGCATCGCTGGACGGTGGAGGAGAGCTGGCTCGCCAGCCGCGCGGGCTGGTCGCCCTTCACCGGCATGACGCTGACGGGCAAGGCGCTGGGCACGATCGTGCGCGGCCATCGGGTGATGTGGGAAGGCGAGCTTGCCGCCCAGGCGCATGGCCGGCCGGTGCGCTTCGAGGCCACCTATCGTCCGCGCTGACCGCGCCGCCGCGCGAGGCGCGATCCGGCGACCTCCGCGCAGCCGGCGGGCTTGCATCCGGCGGATCGCGGCCCGACTTTGACAAATTCGGGAACGCGCCTAAGGCCGGCGCGCAACTTTTGGAAGGCTGGAGTAGAATCGATGGGGTATCGGGTCGTCGTGGCGGGGGCCACCGGCAATGTTGGGCGCGAGATGCTCGCGATCCTGGCCGAGCGGGAATTCCCGATCGACGAGATCGCGGTGCTCGCCTCCTCGCGCTCGACCGGCGACCAGGTCGAGTTCGGCGATACGGGCCGGATGCTGACGATCAAGAATATCGAGCATTTCGACTGGACGGGCTGGGATATGGCGCTGTTCGCCATAGGCTCCGAGGCGACGAAGAAATATGCGCCGATCGCCGCCGCCGCCGGCTGCACCGTCATCGACAACAGCTCGCTCTACCGCATGGATCCGGACGTGCCGCTGATCGTGCCCGAGGTAAACCCGCAGGATATCGACCAGTATCGCCGCAAGAACATCATCGCCAATCCCAATTGCTCCACCGCGCAGATGGTGGTGGCGCTGAAGCCGCTGCACGACCGCGCGACGATCAAGCGGGTGGTGGTGTCCACCTACCAGTCGGTGTCCGGCGCGGGCAAGGCGGGGATGGACGAATTGTTCGAGCAGAGCCGCAACATCTTCGTCGGCGATGCCGCCGAGCCCAAGAAGTTCACCAAGCAGATCGCCTTCAACGTCATTCCCCATATCGACAGCTTCCTTGATGACGGCTTCACCAAGGAAGAGTGGAAGATGGTGGTGGAGACCAAGAAGATCCTCGATCCCAAGGTGAAGGTCGTCGCCACCTGCGTGCGGGTGCCGGTGTTCGTGGGCCATTCCGAGGCGATCTCGATCGAGTTCGAGCAGGAGATTTCGGCCGAGGAGGCGCAGGCGATCCTGCGCGAGGCGCCCGGCATCATGCTGGTCGATAAGCGCGAGGATGGCGGCTACACCACGCCGGTCGAGTGCGTCGGCGATTTCGCCACCTATGTCAGCCGCGTCCGCGAGGATCCCACGGTCGATAACGGGCTCGTGCTGTGGTGCGTGTCGGACAATCTCCGCAAGGGCGCGGCGCTCAACGCGGTGCAGATCGCCGAGCTGCTCGGCCGCCGCCACCTGAAGAAGGCGGCCTGACCGCCGGCCACCGGGCGGCGCGGGCTCAGTCCTGGGTCTGCGCCTCCCAGGTGGCGTGGCGCACGCCCAGCTCGGCGAGCAGCGCATCGGTGGCGCGGTCCAGCTCGGCCTCGTCGATCGCGGTGGAGACGAGCGTCGCCACCAACTCCACCTCCTGCGCCCCGCGCGGCGTGAGCACGACATCGGCGACCGGGTAGCGCGCGCCCTCCAGACGCTCGACCAGCAGATCGCGCACGCGATCGGCATGCTGGGCGTCGCTGGTGAGCGAGACGCGATAGGTCGCCTCCACCGTCGCGCCGCGCACGGGGATGCGGTTGATCGCA
Organism: Sphingomonas morindae; assembly: GCF_023822065.1. Classification (NCBI taxonomy): domain Bacteria; kingdom Pseudomonadati; phylum Pseudomonadota; class Alphaproteobacteria; order Sphingomonadales; family Sphingomonadaceae; genus Sphingomonas; species Sphingomonas morindae. The sequence continues at coordinate 258,515 of NZ_CP084930.1, read as the reverse complement.
TTCACCAGCGGCCGCAGCACCGTATTGCCGGCGATGACGAAGAAGGTCAGCAGCGCGGCTTCGGCGGCCATGTCGGTGCCCGCCGCCGCGCCCACCGCGCCCGAGCACCACAGCGTCGCGGCGGTGTTGAGGCCGCGCACGTTCATGCCTTCCTTCATGATCACGCCGGCGCCGAGAAAGCCGATGCCGGACACGACATAGGCGATCACGCGCACCGCCTCGGCATCGCCCGCGATGCGCTGGGCGAGATCGACAAAGGCCGCCGCGCCCAGCGCCACCAGCGCATTGGTGCGCAGCCCGGCGGTGCGCTGGCGATATTGGCGTTCGGCGCCGATCAGCGTGCCGAGCGCGAAGGCGCTGGCATAGCTCATCAGCGAATCCAGAAAGGCCGCGCTGTGGAAGGTCTCGAGGAATCGCATCGTCGCCTCACCGTCATCGCGTCTCGACACCGGGTCTTTGCCCGGCTACCCGCGCGCTGACCAGAGCCCAAGGGCGCAGCACGGATCCACAGCGTGGCCCAATCCGATCTTCCGATCCAGAATTTCACCGCGCCCGACGGCACCCGCCTGGCCTGGCGCGAGACCGGGACGGGGCATCCGCTGGTGCTGATCCACGGCCTCTTCTCCAACGCCTTCGTCAACTGGATCCGGCCGGGCTATGCCGAGGCGCTGGCGGCGCGCGGTTTCCGCGTGATCCTGCCCGATCTGCGCGGCCATGGCGAAAGCGAGGCGCCGCACGCGCCGGATCGCTACCCGCCCGACATTCTCGCGCGCGACGGGCTGGCGTTGCTCGACCATCTTGGGCTGGCGCCGGGCGGCTATGATCTGGGCGGCTATTCGCTGGGCGGACGCACCACGCTGCGGATGCTGGTGCTCGGCGCGCGGCCGCGTCGCGCGGTGCTGGCGGGCATGGGGCTGCAGGGGATCGAATCCACCGGCACGCGCTCCGACCATTTCCGCAACGTGCTCTCCAACATGGGCCGGCATCCGCGCGGCAGCGCCGAATGGTTCGCCGAGGCCTTTCTCCGCACCACCGGGGGCGATCCCGAGGCAATGCTGCCGCTGCTGGGGAGCTTTGTCGACACGCCGCGCGCGGTGCTGGCGACGCTCGCCACGCCGAGCCTGGTGGTGGCCGGAGTGGACGATCACGACAATGGCTCGGCCGCCGATCTCGCGGCGGCACTGCCCGACGCGCGCTTCGTCAGCGTGCCCGGCAACCATATGAGCGCGGTGGTGAACCGGGCGCTGGGCGAGGCGATCGGCGATTTTCTCGCGGCGGATCGTCCTTAGCCTTTCCTTCACGCCAACTCATTAGAACGACGCCATGAGTGCGGCGGCGATTGTCCTGATCAGCCTGGCCTCGACAACGCTTCTGGTGGCGTTGGCGATGATGATCGCATGGCGTCGCTTCGGCCATGCGCGCGCCGCCTTGCTGTGGAGCATCGCCTTCGGCGCCGGCTCGGCCCATCATGCCGCCAGCCTCGCGCGGGTTCTGCTCATGCCGCGCGGCGCGCTCTTCACCCTGCTCTCGACCGAACTCGCCTGCGCCAGCTTCGCGCTGATCGCCTGGGGCTTCCTGCACCGTGCCGGCAGCCGGCTGCGGCCGCTGATGATCGCCTGGGGCGCGATAGCGCTGGTGCTGATCGTGCTGTTCGCGGGGGGCGGCGCCTATGCGCTGTCGCTGCTGCGGCTCGTCACCGCCGGGTTCGAGGGAAGCATGCTGCTCGTCGCCGCGCGCGCGCTCCATCGCAGCACTGCCCGCCACCGCACCGCCGGGCGCGCGGCGACGCTGATGCTCGTGCTCTACGCCGTCTATGCGGTCAGCCTGGCCGTGGTCGGCGGCTTCACCGCGCCGGGCGGCGGGGTCGAGCTCAGCCATTATCATGTGCTGGTCATGCTGGGCGTGCCGATCGGCATGATCGGGACCGGCCTGTTCTGCCTGCTGCTGATCGCCGAGGATCTCGCCGAGCGGCTGCGCCATCTCGCCCATATCGATCCGCTCACCCAGATTCTCAACCGGCGCGGCATCGAGCAGGCCGCCGCGCCGCTGCGCGCCGCCCCGGGCGGCTTCGCCGTGGTGCTGGCCGATCTCGATCGGTTCAAGGCGATCAACGATCGGTTCGGCCATGGCCGGGGCGACGATCTGCTGTGCCGCCTCGCCCGCTATCTCGAAACCATGGTGGATGGCGCGGGGCTGGTCGGCCGGCTCGGCGGCGAGGAGTTTCTGGTGCTGCTGCCGCGCCATGACGAGGAACGCGCGGGCGCCGTGGCGGAACGGCTGCGGGCGGGGATTGGCGGCGCGCTCGGCGATCTCGCCGCGCCGCTGCCGATCAGCGCCAGTTTCGGCGTCGCGGTTGCCGCCGCCGGCCGCTCGGGCGAGACGCTGGCGATGCTGATCGCGCGCGCCGATGCCGCGCTCTACCACAGCAAGCTCAATGGCCGCGACCAGGTGAGCCTCGCGCCGCCGCCCGGCTTCCCTTCCGCCGGCGACCGTGGCACCGAGGCGCATGCGCCACATGACATCGCCGCGCGGACCCGCCGCGCCTACCGGACCTGACGCCCGCAGCCCGAGGGGGCGGCGATGAGCCTGCTCGGCCGGATCAAACCCATCGCGCCGCCCGCCGACGATGCCGCGCACCGATTGCGCCGCACGCTGGGCTGGCCGCATCTGATCGCGCTCGGCGTGGGCGCGATCGTCGGCACCGGCATCCTCACCTTGACCGGGGCCGGCGCGGCGCTGGCGGGGCCGGGCGTGATCCTCTCCTTCCTCATCGCCGGGCTGGTCTGCGCGGCCGCCGCGCTCGCCTATGCCGAGCTGGCGACGATGATCCCGCAATCCGGCAGCGCCTATACCTATAGCTATGTCGCGATCGGGGAGCGCATCGCCTGGATCGTCGGCTGGAGCCTGATCCTCGAATATTCGGTGGTCTGCTCCACCGTCGCCGTCGGCTGGTCGGGCTATTTCACGGGTTTCGCGCGGGGGCTCGGCTGGGAGATCCCGCAGGCGCTCGCCGCCGGGCCGGACGCGGGCGGCGTCATCAACCTGCCGGCGGTGGCGATCATCGCGCTGGTGGCGGGTCTGCTGCTGATCGGCACGCGCGAGAGCGCCACGCTCAACACCGTTCTGGTGGCGCTCAAGATCGCGGCACTCGCCATGTTCGTCTGGCTGACCTTGCCCGCTTTCTCGCGCGCCCATTTCAGCCCGCTGATGCCCTATGGCTTTTTCCAGACGCTCGGTCCGGATGGCACCAAGCGCGGCGTGATGGCGGCCGCCTCGATCATCTTCTTCGCCTTTTACGGCTTCGACGCGGTGTCGACGGCGGCGGAGGAGGCCAAGGATCCGCGGCGCGACCTCACCATTGGCATCGTCGGCTCGATGCTGGCGTGCGTCGTCATCTATGTCTTCGTCGCGGCGAGCGCGGTGGGCGCGCTGCCCTTCCAGCGCTTCGCCGGCAGCGCCGAGCCGCTCGCGCTGGTGCTGCGCAGCCTCGGCCATGATCGTGCGGCGGTGCTATTCGGCGCGGTCGCGGTGGTGGCGCTGCCCACGGTGATCCTCGCCTTCCTCTACGGACAGACGCGCATCTTCTTCGTGATGGCGCGCGACGGGCTGCTCCCCGCCGCGCTCGGCCGGGTCTCGCACCGCAGCGGCGTGCCCGTGGCGGTGACGATCGGCACGGCGCTTGTGGTGGCGGTGATCGCCGCGCTGCTGCCGCTCGCCGAGATCGCGGCGCTGGCCAATGCCGGCACGCTCTGCGCCTTTGTCGCGGTCGGCGTGGCGCTGCTGGTGTTGCGGCGGCGGGATCCGGACCGGCCGCGCGGCTTCCGCGCGCCGGCGGCGCCGCTGGTGGGCTGGGTGGCGATCCTCGGCTGCTGCTATCTGTTCCTCAGCCTGCCGACGGGCACGCAGATCCGCTTCTTCCTGTGGAACGCGATCGGCCTAGCCCTGTATTTTCTCGCCGCCCGGCGCCGGGCCGAGCAGCCGCGCTAGCGCCACCCATTCCTCCACCGCCACCGTTTCCGGCCGGCGCTCGGCGGCGATGCCGAGCCCGGCCAGCGCATCGAGCGCGCCGGGCACGGCCTTGAGGCTCTGCCGCAGCATCTTGCGGCGCTGGCCGAAGGCGGCGGCGGTGAGCCGGGAGAGGGTGGCGGTGGCGGCCCCTGGCGGCGCCGGCTGCGGCACGACATGCACCACCGCCGACATCACCTTGGGCGGCGGCACGAAGGCGGAGCGATGCACCGGCAGCGCGATCGCCGCGCTCGCCCGCCACTGCGCCAGGATCGCGAGCCGGCCATAGGCGTCCGTTCCCGGCCGGGCGACGATGCGCTCCGCCACCTCCTTCTGGAACATCAGCGTCGCCGAGGCCCACCAGGGCCGCCAGGGCTCGGCCTCCAGCCAGCGCACCAGCAGCGCGGTGCCGACATTATAGGGAAGATTGGCGACGATCCGCGTGCCGGAAGCGAGGCGGGCGGGCTCGTCGATCGCCAGCGCATCGCCTTCGATCACCGCCAGCCGGCCCGGCGCCGCCTCGCCCAGCTCGGCGAGCGCGGGCAGGCAGCGCGCGTCGCGCTCCACCGCCGTGACATAGGCGCCGGCGCGGAGCAGCGCGCGGGTCAGTCCGCCGGGCCCGGGGCCGACCTCGTAGACGGGCTGACCGGCCAGATCCCCGGCGACGCGCGCGATGCGGTCCAGCAGCTGGCCGTCGAGGAGGAAATTCTGGCCCAGCGCCTTGCTCGCGGCGAGGCCGTGCCGCTGGATGACCTCGCGCAGCGGCGGCAGCCGATCGAGCGTGTCGGTCATCCGTGGGCGGCGCGGCGCTCCGCGGCCTCGGCCGCCATGCGGATCGCGGCGATCATCGCGCCGGGCTCCGCCATGTTGCGGCCGGCGATCTCGAAGGCGGTGCCGTGATCGGGCGCCACGCGGACGATAGGCAGCCCCAAGGTCATGTTGACGCCCTCGTCGAAATGCAGCGTCTTGAGCGGGATCAGCGCCTGATCGTGATAGGTGCAGAGCGCGGCGTCGTAGCGGGCGCGGGCGCGCGGGTGGAACATGGTATCGGCCGCGAGCGGGCCGACAATGTCGATCCCCTCGTCGCGCAGCTGCTCCACGGCGGGGATCAGTATTTCGATCTCCTCCAGCCCCAAGGCGCCACCTTCGCCGGCATGGGGGTTGAAGCCCGCCAGCGCGAGGCGCGGCTCGGCGATGCCGAAATCGCGCTGCAGGCCGCGCGCCGCCACGCGCGCGCGCGCCATCACGAGATCGATGGTGAGCAGCTCGGGCACGCGCGCCAGCGCGACATGGGTGGTGACGCACACGGTGCGCAGCGTCGGCCCGGCGAGCATCATCGCGACATTGCCCGCCGCCACGCCGCAGCGCTCGGCGACGAACTCGGTCTGGCCCGAATGGGTGAAGCCGATGGCGTAGAGCTGCGCCTTGGAGACCGGCCCCGTCACCAGCGCGGCCACCGCTCCCGAGCGCGCCAGCCCCACCGCGATCTCCAGCGCGGCGATGGCGCAGCGCGCGCCCGGCATGTTGGGCTGGCCGGGCACGATATCGCCGGCATCCTCCACCTCGACGATCGGCAGCCCCTCGTCGAAGCGGGCAAGCGCCTCCGCCGGATCCGAGATGCGCACGATCGGGCCGTCCCACACCTTGGTGATCGCGCGGTAATCGCCGATCGCGAAGAAGGGGGGCAGGGCCGCCTCGGTCCGCCGCTGCCACGCCTTGCCGATGATCTCGGGGCCGATCCCGGCGGGATCGCCCATCGAGAGTGCGAGCGGCGTGGCCAGCGCGGCCGGACGGGGCGGGATCATCGGTACTCGATCACCGCGTCACGGCGCAGGTCGCGCAGATAGCGGCGGGCGCGCTGGTTGACGCGCTGCTCCTCCATCTGGTTGTAGACCTGATCGAAGGAGGGGCCGTTGGTCTGCTCGGGATCGTCGCGCCCGCACAGCACCAGCACGCGCACGCCTTCCTCGACCGAACCGAACGGGCTGGTCGACTGGCCCACCGACATGGAGAGCATCTGCTGCTGCAGCGGCAGCGGCAGATCGCGCACCTTGATGTCGTCGTTGGTGACGACCTCGGCGTTGAACTTGGCGGCGACATCCTTGACGGCGCCGCAGCCGGCCATCTTCTGCGTCGCTTCGGCGAAGGCGGCGACGCGCGGGCTGGCGGTCTGCTGGGTGGTGCCCTTGGGGAAGGTCACCGTCACCTGGCGCAGGCTCAGCACCGCGTCGCGCGGATCGGCGGTCAGCACCTGGCGCTGATCGGACAAAGCGATGATCGAATAGCCGCCCGGCACCTGGATCGGCGGCGTCACCTGGCCGGGCTGCATTTCGGGCAGCACCTGCGCGATGGCGCCCGGCAGCTGCTCGGCGCGGACCCAGCCGAGATCCCCGCCCACTGCCGCGGTCGAGGCTTCCGAATATTGGCGGGCATAGGCGACGAAGCTGCCGCCCTTCTTCAGCTGATCGAAGACGCGATCGGCATTGGCGTGGACCTGCGCGTCGGTCGCCGGCGTGGACGAGAGGAAAATTTCGCCGACATGGAATTCCTTGGTGCCCTTGGACGCCTTGAGCCGGGCGATCACGCCCTTGACCTCGTCGTCGCCGACATTGACGAACGGCTCCACCTTGCGGCCGAGCACGCGCTGCCAGGCAAGCTCGCCCTCGATCTGGCGCTTGATCGATTGCGGCGAGGAGCCCTTGGCGCGCAGATAGGCGGCGAACTGGTCGGGCGATTGCTTGAACTGGGACGAGACGCGCGCGAAGGTCTGGTCGATGTCGCCCTGCGGCACCGACACGTCATTGGCCTTGGCTTCCTGGATCTCGAGCGTCTCGTCGATCAGGTTGCGCAGCACCTGCAGGCGCAGCTGATCCTTCTCCTGCGGCGAAACCTGCTGGTTGTTGGCCGCGAGCACGAGGTTGAGCCGCTGGTCGACATCGGTATCGGTGATGATGAAGCCGTTGACGATCGCGTTGGCCTTGCGGATGTGCGGATCGAACTTGCCGAAGATCTGCACGTCGTTCGGCAGGTTGAGCGGATTGTCGCCGCCGCCGCCGCCGAGCCCGTCATCGGTCTGGGCCATGGCATGGCCGCCGCCGAGCGCCGCCGCCACGGCCAGGCAAAGAGCCGCCCGCGCGGCCGGAAACACCCTGGTTCTGGAAATCACGCTGTCCTCAAATCCCGCCCTCGGGGCTCCATGCGCGGCCCGATCCTACGCCTGATGCCACGCCTACACTGAACCCCGGCTTAGCGCCCAAGATTCTTGAAGGCTAGCTGGAACTGGATGGTGCTGCCCCGCCGCGCATCGCCAAAGGCCGCGAAATCGCGGTGCCACTGGATCGAGGCGCGGAAGCAATCATCCTCATAGGCGAGCCCCACGCGCGACTGGACGGGGTTGAATCCGTCGGCGGTGCTGGCCAGCGGATTGGTGGTGTTCACCTCGTTGGTGAGGTCCACCGTGGTCGATCCGAACACCGACCAGCGCTTCATCAGCAGCACCCGTCCGCCCAGCCGCAGCTCCTGGTGATCGCGCAGATCCTCAATCTCGGGCGAGATGTTGCGGTTGAGGTTGAGATAGCCGATCAGGACATAGGTGTCCTGCGTGCCGAGCGTGGCGTCCACCTCGCTACGCCGCACCGCGAGGCTGTGCTTGTCCAGCCGGAAGCGATGGGTGAGGCTGACGAAGCTGCCATAGCGGATGGTGGTGCGGCCGACGATATCCGAGAAATCGCCCGACAGGCCGGTGCCATCGGGGAAGAGCGAGTCCGGCCCGGCGAGGCGGTAGCTCTGGCCGATCACGCTGCGCAGCGCGAAGCGCGGCAGGTCCAGCGCGTAATCGAGCCCGTAGGTGACGCGGGTATCGCCCTCCCAGCGGTCGTAGCCGTTGAAGCGGTTGAGCGCGAAGAGGTTGGAATCCTCGAGATCGATCGCGCGGGCGTCCTCGTTGGGGATGGCGAGGTTCTTGGCGTGCGGGCTGGCGACGAACTGGACGCGCGGCGTCACGCGCTGGGTGCCGCCGAACAGCGTGCCGACAAAGGGCCAGCGCATGTCCACCGCCGCCGCCGCGATGCCGCGCGTCTGCCAGCCGGGATCGCCCTGGTAGATGGTGGTGGTCGTGAGATCGTTGTCGGCGCTGTGATAGACATCGCCGCGCGCATAGGCGGTGAAGGTCAGCAGCTGGCCGGTCGGCAGCAGCGACCATTTCTGCCATTGCACCCCGGCAAAGGCGCGCTGGGTGCTCTGCCCCTCGTCGCGCGTAATGGCGAGTGTGTTGGCCTGGAGCGTGAAGGTGCCGCCCAGCAGGGATTCGCCGATGCGCCGGCGATAATCGATCAGCGGCACCGCGAAGGGCTGGGTCTTCTGGCTCTGGCCCAGCACCAGCGTGCGGAAGCGCCAGCCGGCGATCGAGAGATAGCTGTCATCGTCGATCCGCTCGGCCGAGATGGTGGAGCGCAGCCGGTCGTCGTCGGAAATCTCGTAGCGCCGCAGGAAGGTCTTGTCGGTGACCTCGCGGATCGAGGCGCGGATCGTCCAGTCCGGCCCCAATTGGTAGCGGCCATTGGCATCGATATAGCCGCGGAACTCGCGCGTGCTGTTGACGACATTGTTCGAGGCCTGGCTGGACGAGGTGGCGTAGCCATGGATCTGGAAGGCACCCAGGCTGTTCAGCTCGCGATACTGCGCCTCGATCATCGGCAGCACGGCGGTGAAGAGATGCGGCGTGACCGTCAGATCGCGATTGGGCGCGATCTGCCAGAAATAGGGCAGCTGCAGCGAGAGGCCGTTGCGGCTGTTATAGCTCGCGTCGGGAACCAGCAGGCCGGAATTGCCGCCCTGGCCGCTGCCATCGGGATGCGAGAAGGCCGGCAGCCAGAACAGGGGCACGCCGAAGAAGCGCAGCCGCGCGTCGCGATAGGACAGCCGGTGCCGCTCCGGATCATAGGTGACGCGATCGGCCGTGATCTCCCACAGGGGCTGTTTGGGGCAGCCATGATCGGTGGTGACGTCGCAGGGCGAATAGGCGGCATGTTCGAGCGTGTAGACGCCGTTCTGCCGCTGGCCCTTCAGCGCCGCCATGCGGCCGCCATTCTCCAGCACCAAAAGCAGATTCTGCGCGATGCCATTCTTCAGATCGTCGGTGAGCTCAAGCTCGTCGGCATAGGAGGTGTCGCCCTGGGGGTTCTGCACGGCGACGCTGCCATAGGCGTGGGCCTTGCCCGTGCCGCGATTCCAGATCACCTTGTCGGCGCGCAGGTGCGTGCCCTGGCGCACCATCCGTACATCGCCCGAGGCGGTGACGATCTTGGCCTGATAATCATAATCGATGCGATCGGCGGTGAAGGCGACCTCATTGTCCGCCAGCGGCTTGTTTTCGCCGGCGACGGCGAGGGCGGGCGACGCCACCGGACGCGCAAGCCCGGCATCGGCGGCGGCCGGCGCGGCGCCATCGGCCACGGTCTGGCCAAGGCCCGGCGCCGCGGCCAGCGCGAGCGCCGCCGCCAAGGGACGGCGTAACGCCGCTATGGTCGGGCAGTTGAATTCCACAGGTCCCCCGGTTCGCCCGATCGGTCTTGCTTATGCTTCCGCCTATTGCACCGCTGCGCGCGCTCCGCAATCGGTGCCGGCGCGGCCGGTCGCGGGGGTGGCGTTGCCGGGCCCGGCTTGCCATATGCGCAACGGGGGATAACGCTTCCGCTCGAATTTGCCTGAAAGGTTTCTCATGAACGTTCGCTTTGCCGCCCACCGCCCCGCCGATGCCGCCGTGATCGCGGTGCCGCTCGCCGCCGGGGCGCCGGATGCGGAGCGGCTCGCCATGCTCGGCGCCGGCGCCGCCTATGCCGTGCGCGCGGCGGCGGCGGCGCGCTTCGAGGGCGAGGCGGGCAGCATCGCCGAGCTGTACGTGCCGGCGGGTGAGGCGGTGCAGCGCGTGCTGCTGGTCGGGCTCGGCGGCGCCGAGGACGAGGCCGCCTATGAGCGGGCCGGCGGCGCGCTCGCGGCGCGGCTGCTCACCTCGGGCGAGACGGCGCTGACGATCGACGTGTCCGGCCACAAGACGAGCGCCGAGCGCATCGCCCGGCTCGGCTATGCGGCGCTGCTGCGCGGCTGGCGCTGGGATGCGCACCGCACCACGCTGAAGCCGCGCCAGAAGCCGAGCCTGTCCGAGATCGTGCTGGTCGGCGCGCCGGAGGGCACCGAGGCGGCCTTTGCGCGGCTGAAGGCGCTGGCCGATGGCATCGCGCTCACCCGCGAGCTGGTCACCGAGCCGGCGAACATCATCTATCCCGCGAGCTTCGTCGAGCGCGTGCGCGGTCCGCTCGAGGCGGCGGGCGTGACGGTGGAGGTGCTGGGCGAGGCGGAGATGCGCGCGCTCGGCATGGGCGCGCTGCTCGGCGTGGCGCAGGGCTCGCGGCGCGAGGCGCAGCTGCTCGTGATGCGGTGGCGCGGCGCGGAGGCCGATCCGATCGCCTTTGTCGGCAAGGGCGTCACCTTCGATACCGGCGGCATCTCGATCAAGCCCGCCGCCGGCATGGAGGATATGAAGTGGGACATGGGCGGCGCCGGCGCGGTGGTGGGGGCGATGCTCGCGCTCGCCGGGCGCAAGGCCAAGGCGCATGTCATCGGCGTGTGCGGCCTGGTCGAGAACATGCCCGATGGCAACGCCCAGCGCCCCGGCGACGTGGTGAAGAGCATGTCCGGCCAGACGGTGGAGGTGATCAACACCGATGCCGAGGGCCGGCTGGTGCTGTGCGACGCCATCACCTGGGTGCAGCGCACCCACAAGGTGAAGACGGTGGTGGATCTCGCCACGCTCACCGGCGCGATGATCATCAGCCTCGGCCATGAATATGGCGGCCTCTTCGCCAATGACGACGGGCTTGCCCAGGCGCTGGCGGCGGCCGGCGAGAAGAGCGGCGACAAGCTGTGGCGCTTCCCGCTCGGCGAGGCCTATGACAAGCTGATCGACAGCCCGATCGCCGACATGAAGAATGTCGGGCCGCGCTATGGCGGCTCGATCACCGCCGCGCAGTTCATCAAGCGCTATGTCGAGGAGGGGGTGCGCTGGGCGCATCTCGATATCGCCGGCATGGTGTGGGCCGCCAAGCCCGGCGCGCTGTGGGACAAGGGTGCGACCGGTTTCGGCGTGGCGCTGCTGGACCGCTTCGTTTCGGATACGATCGAGGGCTGAGGCAGGCGGGGCGGGCGGCGTGCAGGTCGATTTCTACCAACTCGGCCGCTCGCCTCTGCCCCGCGTGCTGGCGCGGATCGCCGAGCGGATCCTCGCGGACGGCGGGCGGCTGCTGATCGTGGCCGGGTCCGAGGCGCAGGCGGCGGATCTGGACGCGGCCTTGTGGGAGGGGCCCGACAGCTTCCTCCCCCATGGCCGCGAGGGCGCCGACCAGCCTGTGCTGATCGGTTTGGAGTGCACCGCCGCCAATCAGGCGCGCCACATCGCGCTGGCCGATCAGCGCTGGCGTGACGAGGCTCTGGCCTTCGATCGCGCCTTCCACTTCTTCGATGCCGACACGCTTGAGGCGGCACGCGCGGCGTGGCGCGCGCTGGGGGCGCGGCCCGAGATCAGCCGCAATTACTGGTCGCAGGACGAGGCGGGGCGCTGGCGGAAGACCGCCTGACGCGCCGCGCGTCCAGCACCGCCGCCACCCAGACGAGCAGCCCGCCCAGCGCCAGCCCCGCGCCGACTGGGCCGGTGGACGTCCAGCCCAATCCCGCGCCGATCGCCAGGCCGCCGGCCCAGGGGCCGATCGCATTGGCGGTGTTGAAGGCCGAATGGTTGAGCGCGGCGGCGAGCGCCTGCGCGTCCTCCGCCACGTCCATCAGCCGCGTCTGCAGCACCGTGCCGAGCGCGCCGCCAAAGCCGATGGCGAAGACATCGACGATGATCGTCGCGACATGCGGCGCGGCGAGCGGGAACAGCGCCAGCGAGGCCGCCGAGAGCAGCAGCAGTGCCGCCGCCGTGGGCATCAGCGCGCGATCGGCGAAGCGCGGCGCCACCAGATTGCCCACCGTCATGCCCGCGCCGAAACAGGCGAAGACGATCGGCGTGGCCTTGGGCGCCATTCCCGTCACGGCGACGAGGGTGGAGCTGAGATAGGCATAGACGGCGAACAGCCCGCCAAAGCCGATCGCGCCGATGCCGAGGGTCAGCCAGACCTGGCGGCGGCGGAGCGCGCTCAGCTCGCGGAGCGGGCTCGCGGCGCGGTCCGCCTGGTCGCGTGGGGCGAAGGCGGCGACCAGCGCCATGGTGAGCATGGCGAGCAGCGCCACGATCGCAAAGCCCCAGCGCCAGCCGACCAGCTGGCCGATCTCGTTGGCGACGGGGACGCCGAGGATGGTGGCGATGGTGAGGCCCAGCATCACCCGCCCCACCGCCTGGGTGCGCCGCCCCGGCCCGAGCTGCTGCGCCGCCACCAGGGCCGCGATGCCGAAATAGGCGCCATGGGGCAGGCCGCTCAGAAAGCGGAAGAAAAGCATCCAGCCATAGCTGGGCGCGAGCGCGCTCAGCGCGTTGCCGATCGCGAACAGCGCCATCAGCAGGATCAGCAGGCTGCGGCGCGCCATGCGCGCGGTGGCGACGGCGAGCAGCGGCGCGCCCACCACCACCCCGAGCGCATAGGCGGAGATGACATGGCCGGCGGTCGGCTCGTCGATGCCGAGCCCGCGCGCGAAGAAGGGCAGCAGGCTCATCGTCGCAAATTCGGTGGTGCCGATCGCGAAGCCGCCCATGGCGAGCGCGAACAGCACCAGCCCGGGATGATGGGCGGAAGGCGGCGCGGCGGCGGAGGTGGAGGGACGGGACGCTGTCATGCCGCCTACATCGTATGCTGCAGCGCAGCGTCAAGAGCAAAGGTCAGCCGCGCGCCTGTTCCGCGAGAAGATAGGCGCCCAGCAGGCCCGGCGGCTCGGTGCAGCCGGGCAGCGTGATGCGGGCATCGGCCACCGCCGGATCCGACCAGAGCGCGGCATAGCCGGCCAGCCGCCGCAGCGTTTCGGCGCGGATCATCGGCAGCAGCCGCTCCTGATTCATCACGCCGCCGCCGAGCACGATATGCTCCGGCGCGACGGTGAGGATCAGGCTGGCGCACATCTGGCCGAGATAATCCGCCTCGATCGCGAAGGCGGGATGATCCTCGGGCAGTTCGGCCAGCGAGGCGCCCCAGGCCGCCTTGATCGCCGGGCCCGAGGCGAGACCTTCCAGGCAATCGCCATGATAGGGGCAGATGCCCGCGAAATCGCCATGATCGGCATGGCGGCGGACCAGCAGATGGCCCCCTTCGGGATGGCCATAGCCCGTGATGGCGCGCCCGCCGACGACGATGCCGATGCCGACCCCGGTGCCGATGGTGGCGTAGACGACCGAATTGCGCCCCTTGGCCGCGCCCAGCCGCGCCTCGGCGAGCGCCGCCGCGTTGACATCGGTATCGATCGCCACCGGCACGCCGAGCGCCTCCGCCAGCATCCGGCGCATATTGGTGCCGGGCCAGCCCGGCTTGGGCGTGGTGGTGATGGCGCCATAGTCGGGCGAGGCGGGATCGAGATCCACCGGGCCGAAGGTGCCGATGCCGACCGCCGCGAGCGGCCCGTGGCGGCCTTGCGCCTCGCGGAAAAAGGCGATCATCGCGGCCACCGTGGCCTCTGGCGCGCGCGTGTCGGTGCGGAAGGTGGCGCGGGAGCCGGTGCGCGCCGCGCCGACGCCGCACACCATCTTGGTGCCGCCGGCCTCGATCGCGCCATAGAGCGGGGAGGTGTCGCTGGTCATGATGCAGGTTTAGCGGCTCGAACCGGGCCGCGCCAGCTTGTGCGAAGTCCCTAGTCGGGCCGGTTCAAAAGCTTGGCTGGTCGGCGCCCTCGGCGGGGCGGTGGATGCCGCATTCCACCTTGTCCCAGCCACGCCACCGCCCCGCGCGCGGATCCTCGCCGGGCCGCACCTTGGAGGTGCAGGGCGCGCAGCCGATCGAGGGATAGCCCTGCGCCTCCAGCGGATGGCGGGGCAGTTCGTGCGCCTCGAAATAGGCGTCGAGCCGCGCCTTGTCCCAGCCGGCGAGTGGGTTGAGCTTGAGCCGGCCCTCGTCCATCTCGAACAGCGGCAGATGCGCGCGGGTGCCCGCCTGGAAGCCCTTGCGGCCGGAGATCCAGGCGTCGAAGGGCGCCAGCGCGCGGCGCAGCGGCTCGACCTTGCGCAGCGCGCAGCAGCCGTCGGGATCATAGGACCAGCGCAGCCCGGTCGCGTCCTTTTCGGCCAGCATCCGGGGATCGGGGCGGAAGACGCGCAGATCGGTGAAGCCCAGCTGCTCGGCGAGCGCGTCGCGATAGGCGAGCGTCTCGCCGAACATCTTCTGCGTGTTGGTGAAGATCACCGGCACGTCGCGATCGACGGTGGCGATCATGTGGAGCAGCACCGCCGATTCCGACCCGAAGGAGGAGACCGCCGCGATCCGGCCGCGCAGCGGCCCGGCCAGCAGCTCGGCCAGCATCGCCTGCGTGTCCATGCCCGTGTAGCGGGCGTTGAACGCCGCCGCGTCGGCCGCGGTGAAGGGCGGCGCGGCGTCGATCCGGTCGAGCGTGCGCGCGGCCTCAGCCATGACGCAGCGCCCAGACCGGCGGCCGCGCGTCGGCGGCCTTCTGATATTGGACGGGATAGCGCGCCAGCGCGCGCGCCACCGCCTCGGCGTCGAGCGGTTGGGCGGGGGCGAAGCTGTCGAAGCCGCAGCGGCGCATCGGCACGATCTGATCGACCAGCACATCGCCCTCGGCACGCAGTTCGCCCGCATAGCCGGCCTCGCGCAGGATGCGCGCGGAGGAATAGCCGCGCCCGTCGCGGAAGCTGGGAAAGGCGATCTCGATCAGCGCGAGGCGGCCGAGAAAGGGCAGCAGCGCGCGCGCATCCTCGCCGACCTCGAGCCGCACGGCGGTGGCATTGGACTGGTCGAGAAAGGCGTCGAGCGTCACCGCCGGCTCCTCGTGCGGCGGATCGTCGCGAAAGCGCAGCGCCGGCTCAGCCATAGATCGCCTCCTTGAACGGCTCGATGCCGATCCGCCGATAGGTGTCGAGGAAGCGCTCGCCCGCCTCGCGCCGCGCCAGATAGAGGGTGGTGGCGCGCTCGATCGCGTCGACCACGCCATCCTCGTCGAAGCCGGGGCCGGTGATCCGCGCCAGGCTGGCATCCTCCGCGCCCGATCCGCCCAGCAGCAGCTGGTAGTTCTCGGTGCCTTTGCGATCGACCCCGAGGATCCCGATATGGCCGGCGTGATGATGGCCGCAGGCGTTGATGCAGCCGGATATCTTCAGCTTCAGCTCGCCGAGCATCTGTTCCTGCCCGGCGAAGCGGCGCGAGATCTTCTGCGCGAGCGGGATCGAGCGGGCATTGGCGAGGCTGCAATAATCCAGGCCCGGACAGGCGATGATATCGCCGATCAGGTCCAGATTGGCGGTGGCGAGCCCCGCCCCGCGCAGCGCCTGCCACAATGCCGGCAGATCGCGCTTCGCGACATGGGGCAGAACGATGTTCTGGGCATGGGTGACGCGCAGCTCGTCGAAGCTGTAGCGCTCCGCCAGATCGGCCAGCAGGTCGATCTGCTCGGCGCTGGCGTCGCCCGGAATGCCGCCGACCGGCTTGAGGCTGACGGTGACGATCGCATAGCCCGGCACGCGGTGCGCGTGGACGTTGCGTTCCACCCATTGCGCGAAGTCGGGCCCGCCGGCGGGCAGCGCCTCGTCCAGATCCGGCGCGAACGGCGGCGGCGCGAAATGCGCCGCGATCCGCTCGATCTCGCCGGGCGGCGGATCGATGCCGAGCGTGCGGACATGCGCCCATTCCTGTTCCACCTCGGCGCGGTAGCGTTCGGCGCCCAGCTCGTGGATCAGGATCTTGATGCGCGCCTTGTAGATATTGTCGCGCCGGCCATACCGATTATAGACGCGCAGGCAGCTCTCGACATAGCTGACCAGATGTTCGGCGGGCACGAATTCCCCGATCAGCGCCGCCACCATCGGCGTGCGCCCCATGCCGCCGCCGACATAGACGCGGAAGCCGAGCCGCCCATCCCCGTCGCGGACGATCTGCAAGCCGATATCGTGCAGCCGCATCGCCGCGCGGTCTTCCTCGGCCGCGATCACCGCGATCTTGAACTTGCGCGGGAGGTAGGTGAATTCCGGGTGCATGCTGCTCCACTGGCGGAGCAGCTCGGCCCAGGGGCGCGGATCGGTCAGCTCGTCGGCGGCGGCGCCGGCGAACTGGTCCGACGAGATGTTGCGGATGCAGTTGCCCGAGGTCTGGATGGCGTGCATCTCCACCGTCGCCAGCGCCTCGAGGATGGTCGGCGTGTCCTCCAGCCGGATCCAGTTGAACTGGATGTTCTGCCGCGTGGTGAAATGGCCGTAGCCGCGATCGAATGTGCGCGCGATATGCGCCAGCATCCGCATCTTGACCGAGGACAGCGTGCCATAGGGGATGGCGATGCGCAGCATATAGGCGTGCAGCTGCAGATAGAGGCCATTCATCAGCCGCAGCGGCTTGAACTGATCCTCGCTCAGCTCGCCGGACAGCCGCCGCGCCACCTGATCGCGAAACTCGTCGACCCGCGCGGCGACCACCGCCTGGTCATATTCGTCATACCGGTACATCAATCGTCCTCGCGGCGGCGATGGAAGGTGGAAAGCGGGTGCGATCGCGCCATCAGATCACCCAGCTGCCCGCGCCCGGATCGGCCGGCGCGCGGGCGAGATCGCCGCGCACCGTGGGGCCGCGCGCGCGGATGCGGTCCTTGATATGGGCGGGGCGGGGGCCGTCCGGGCCAGGCTCGGCATCCACCAGATAGGGCACGTTGACGCGCCGCGCGGCCTCCTCCTCGGCGATCAGCGCCAGCCCGTGCGTGCCGACATCGACCGCATCGGCGATCTGGCGCGACCAGCCCTGGCCGTCCCACCACAGCACGTCGCCGCTGCGCAGATCATTGCCGGTGGCGAGCTTCATTGCGCCAGCGCTCCCGCCTGCCGCGCCAGGCCGGCGAGCCGGCTCTCCGCGTCGGACAGCAGCACCACCTCGCCCACGACGATGATCGCCGGGCTCTGCACCCGCTCGCGCGTCACCATCTCGCCGAGATCGGCGAGCAGCGTGCGCAGCGCGCGCTGCCCCGGCAGCGTGCCCTTCTCCAGCACCGCCACCGGCAGCGCCGGATCGACGCCATCGGCCATCAGCTTGTCCGCGATCGCCGGGGCATTGGCCACGCCCATATAGATCACCAGCGTGCGGCCATGGCCGGCGAGCCCGGCCCAATTCTGCTCGGACAGGCCCTTGCACTGGCCCGCGACGAAGCTCACCGCGCTCGACCAGTCGCGATGGGTGAGCGGCAGCATCGCCTCGGCGGCGCAGCCGAGCGCGGCGGACACGCCGGGCACCACATCCACCCGCAGGCCGGCGGCGCGCACCGCCTCGACCTCCTCGCCGCCGCGCCCGAACACGAAGGGATCGCCGCCCTTGAGCCGCACCACGATCGAGCCGGCCCGGACATGGGCGATGATGAGCGCGTTGATCGCCTCCTGCGGCAAGGTATGGCGCGCGCGCGACTTGGCCACCGAGATCCGCTGCGCCGCCGGCGGCGCATAGTCGAGAATGCGCGGATCGATCAGCCCGTCATGCACGACGATATCGGCCTGGCGCAGCGCGTCGACGGCGCGCAGCGTCAACAGTCCGGGATCGCCGGGGCCGGCACCGACGAGAATCACGCGCCCGCGCGCCTGCGGATCGAGAAGGCTGGTCATTCCGCCGACATGGCGGGGAAGCGGCCGCGCCGCAACCGAGGCTTGATTGGGGCGCGCGTAGTGGAGCTTTGCGGCGCGGCGGTCAGGCCGGCCGCAGCCCCGTGGGGAGCGCGCCCGCGGGCCGCGCCGATTCGCCCGACACTACGGGATAGGCGCAGTAATCCGCCGCATAATAGGCGCTCGGCCGGTGGTTGCCCGAAAGGCCGATGCCGCCGAAGGGCGCCGAGGAGGGCGCGCCGTTGGTCGGCCGGTTCCAATTGACGATGCCGGCGCGGCTGGCGGCCCAGAAGCGGTCGAACAGCGCGGGATCGTCGGCGATCAGCGCGGCGGAGAGGCCAAAGCGCGTCGCCGCCGCCTCGCGCAGCCCGGCCTCGAAATCGGGCACGCGCACGATCTGGAGCACGGGGCCGAAAATCTCCTCGTCGGCGCGCGCGGCGATGTCGGTCACGTCGATCAGCGCGGGGCGCAGAAAGGGCCGCCCGGCCTCGGGGCGATCGAGCGGCGCCAGCACGCGGCCGCCCGCCGCGACCAGATCCAGAAAGGCGCCCTCCACGCCGTCGGCGGCGTCATTGTCGATCACCGGCCCAAGAAAGGGCGCCGGATCGGCATGGGGATGATCGACGATCAGCCGGTCGATCAGCGCGAGTATCGCCTGCACCAGGGGCGCCTCGGCGCCGTCGCGCACGATCAGGCGGCGCGCCGCCGTGCAGCGCTGCCCGGCGCTGAGATAGGCGGATTGCACGCACAGCGCCGCCGCCGCCTCCGGGTCTCCGCAGTCCCACACCATCAGCGGATTGTTGCCGCCCAGCTCGAGCGCGAGGATCTTGTGCGGCATGTCGGCGAACTGCCGGTGCAGCGCGGCGCCGGCCCGGGCCGAGCCGGTGAAGAGCAGGCCGTCGATCCCGCCATGGCCGGCGAGCGCCCGGCCGATATCCGGGCCTCCGGGCACAAGCGCGATGACGGATGCGGGCACGCCGGCCTCGTGATAGCAATCGACCAGCATCGCGCCGGTCGCCGGCGTCTTCTCCGAAGGCTTGAAGACGATCGCATTGCCCGCGAGCAGCGCCGGCACGATATGGCCATTGGGCAGGTGCGCGGGAAAGTTGAACGGGCCCAGCACCGCCAGCACGCCGTGCGGCTTGTGGCGCAGCGCGGTGCGGCCGGCGGCGGTGGCATCGAGATCGCGGCTGCCGGCGCGCTCCTCCTGCGCCTTGATCGAGATCGCCACCTTGTTGGCCACGGCCTCGATCTCGGTGCGCGCCTCCCAGAGCGGCTTGCCCGTCTCGCGGGCGAGGAGATCGGCAAAGGCCTCGCCCCGGGCGCGGACGGTGGCGGCGAAACGCTCGAGCGTCGCGATCCGCTCGGACACGGGGCGGCGCGCCCATTCGGCCCAGCCCGCGCGCGCGGCCGCGACCGCCGCGTCGACATCGCCCACCGGACCTTCCCAGAGCCGGGCGCCGGTGGCGGGTTCGATCGAGACGAGCGAGGCGGAGGCGGCGGCGGCGGACATGGCAGAGACCTAGCGGCAAGCGCCCGTCTCCGGCAAGGCTTGCCGCAGCGCAGCGCCATGGCGATACAGGCGCGCGGTGACGAGGAGCAGGGCATGGCCGAACGGGCGCGGTTCGAGGATGGCTGGTGGCAGAGCGCGGACGGCCTGCGCCTGCATTACCGCCACTATCCGGGCGGCGCCGATGGTCGCCCGCCGATCCTGTGCCTGCCCGGCCTGACCCGCAACGCGCGCGATTTCGAGCTGCTGGCCGAACGGCTTTCGCCCGAATGGCGGGTGATCTGCGCCGAGCTGCGCGGACGCGGCGAAAGCGCCCATGCGCCCGATCCGGCCAGCTATCAGCCGCCGGTCTATCTGAACGATATCGAGGCGCTGATCGCCGGGCTCGGGCTGGATCAGCTGGTGCTGTTCGGCACCTCGCTCGGCGGGCTGCTGGCGGCCTTGCTCACCGCCGCGCGGCCGGAGCGCGTGGCGGGCGTGCTGCTCAACGATATCGGCCCCGCGATTGAGCCCGGCGGGCTGGCGCGGATCCGCGGCTATGTCGGTAAGGGCGCGAGCTGGCCGACCTGGCTGCACGCCGCCCGCGGGCTCGCCGAGGCGCAGGGCGGCGCCTTTCCCGATTACGATATCGAGGATTGGCTCGGCATGGCCAAGCGGCTGTGCCGGCTCACCCCCAATGGCCGCATCGTCTTTGATTACGATCTCCGCATCGCCGAGCCGATGCGCGCGCCCGAGGTGGTGGCGCCGCCCGATCTCTGGCCCGCCTTCGAGGCGCTCGCGGGGCGGCCGCTGCTCCTGGTGCGCGGCGCGCTGAGCGACATCTTGTCCGAAGCCACGGCACACCGCATGGTGGCGCGCATCCCCGGGCTGGTGCATGCTACCGTGCCCCGCGTGGGCCATGCGCCGACGCTCAACGAGCCCGAGGCCGCCCGCGCCATCGATCGCCTGCTGGCGCGCGTGGCAGGGGGGCGCACCACCGTCTGAGGGCTTTTGCCCAGGGCCCGGCCACGGCCCGTTAAGAACCGAGCGCCTATACGCCTTCCGATCATGTCCGTGCGTCTTCTCCACCTCCACTCCACCTTCGCGCCGGGCGGCAAGGAAAGCCGCGCGGTGCGCCTGATGAACGCCTTTGGCGATCATGCCCGCCACGCCGTGCTCAGCGCCGTGCCCGGCGCGCTGGGGGCGCGCGCGCTGATCGCGCCGGATGTCGCGGTCGAGTATCCGGCGGCGCCCTCGCTGGCGGGGCTGCCGGCGCCGCGTCGCTATTGGCAGATCGCCCGCTTCATGCGCGGCTTCGATCTGGTGCTCAGCTATAATTGGGGCGCGATGGACGGGGTGATGGCGCATCGCCTGTTCGCGCGCACGCTGGGCCTGCCGCCGCTGATCCATCACGAGGACGGCTTCAACAGCGACGAGCTGGCCGGCCAGAAGCGTCGCCGCGTCTATTTCCGGCGCGCCGCGCTCGCCACCGCGCTGGCGCTGGTGGTTCCCTCGGCGACGCTCGAGACGGTGGCGCGCGGCAGCTGGCGCCAGCCGGCGGCGCGGCTCCGGCGCATCGCCAACGGCGTGCCGCTTGAGCGGTTCGCGGGCCAGCCCGAGCCCGACGCGATTCCTGGCTTCCGCCGCATGCCGGGCGAGGTGGTGATCGGCACCATGGCGGGGCTGCGGGCGGTCAAGAATCTGCCGCTGCTGGTGCGCGCCTTCGCCGCCGCCGGCGGGCAGGCGCGGCTGGTGATCGTGGGCGAGGGGCCCGAGCGCGAGGCGATCCGCGCGGCGGCGGCGGCGGCGGGCGTGGCGGATCGCGTGCTGCTGCCTGGCTTCCTGCCCGATCCCGCCCGCTACATCGGCCATTTCGACATCTTCGCCCTGTCGTCGGACAGCGAGCAATTCCCGATCGCGCTGGTCGAGGCGATGGCGGCGGGCCTGCCGGTGGCGGCGACGCGCGTCGGCGATGTCGCGGCGATGGTGGCCGAACCCAATCGCCGCCTGCTCGCCGCGCCGGGTGATGCCGAGGGGCTGGGCGAGGCGCTCGCGCGGCTCGTCGCCAGCCGCGATCTGCGCCATCGCCTCGGCGGCGCCAACCGGGCCGAGGCCTGGTCGCAATATGGCGAGGACGCGATGATCGGCGCCTACCGGGCGCTCTACGGAAGCGCCTTGGGTCGCCCTGGCGTCTTAGGCTAACTATCTAGCGCATCGCTGCGGGCTTTCTGTTAGGAAGACCGGCAGGGTTCCAGGACGTTTCGGTTGGAGAAACAGGTGTTCAAAGGTTTACGGCCGATCCTTTACGGCGGCCGCGAGGTGTGGCCGCTGGTTGAAGGCGGCAAGGGCGTCTCCGCGACCAACCATTTGAGCTCGGGCGCCTGGGCGGCGGCGGGCGGCATCGGAACCGTCTCGGCCGTCAATGCGGACAGCTACGATCCCGAAGGCCGTATCATCCCGCAAATCTACCGCGCCCTCACCCGGCGCGAGCGGCACGAGGAACTGATCCAATACGCCATCGATGGCGCGGTGGAGCAGGTGCGGCGCGCCTATGAGCACGCCTCCGGGCGCGGCGCGATCAACATCAACGTGCTGTGGGAGATGGGCGGCGCGCAGCGCGTGCTGCACGGCGTGCTGGAGCGCACGCGCGGCCTCGTCTCGGGCGTCACCTGCGGCGCCGGCATGCCGTACAAGCTGTCCGAGATCGCCGCCTCCTACAATGTCTCCTACCTGCCGATCGTCTCCTCGGGCCGCGCCTTCCGCGCGCTCTGGAAGCGCGCCTATTCCAAGGCGGCGGAATGGCTGGCGGCGGTGGTGTACGAGGATCCCTGGAAGGCGGGCGGCCATAACGGCCTGTCCAACGCCGAGGATCCGCTCCGCCCCGAGGATCCCTATCCGCGCGTGAAGGCGCTGCGCGACACGATGCGCGAGGGCGGCATTCCCGACGAGACGCCGATCGTCATGGCGGGCAATGTCTGGTTCCTACGCGAGTGGAACGACTGGATCGACAATCCGGAGCTTGGCCGCATCGCCTTCCAGTTCGGCACCCGTCCGCTGCTCACCCAGGAAAGCCCGATCCCCGAGGCGTGGAAGCAGCGGCTTATGACGCTGGACGAGGGCGATGTGCTGCTGCACCGCTTCTCGCCGACCGGCTTCTATTCCTCGGCGGTGCGCAATCCCTTCCTGCGCGAGCTGGAAGCGCGCTCGGAGCGGCAGGTGCCCTTTTCCACCCAGGCGGCGGGCGACCACCAGTTCCAGCTCGATGTCGGCGTCAAGGGCAAGAGCTTCTGGGTGACGCTGGGCGATCTCCAGCGCGCCCGCGAATGGTATGGCCTCGGCTATACCATGGCGCTCAAGACGCCGGACAATACGCTCGTCTTCGTGACGCCCGAGGAAATGAAGACGATCCGCAAGGACCAGACCGACTGCATGGGCTGCCTCAGCCAGTGCAGCTTCTCCTCCTGGGCGGACAATGAGGTGAATTCCACCGGCCGGCTCGCCGATCCGCGCAGCTTCTGCATCCAGAAGACGCTGCAGGACATCGCCCATGGCGGCGATGTCGAGCGCAACCTCATGTTCGCCGGCCACGCCGCCTATCGCTTCCGTCAGGATCCCTTCTACTCGAACGGCTTCGTGCCGAGCGTGAAGCAGCTCGTCGATCGCATCCTGACCGGGGACTAAGCGGCCGGGGCGGCATGACAAATTAGTCATGCCGCCCCCATCGCGCCGAAGTGGCCTGGACGGCATTGTGGCGGAATGGGCGTGGGACATCGACACGGGCGGGGATCGGCGCGGCCGACCTTGTGGACGGCGGCGATCTGCCTCGTCGCCGCGCTCGCGATCGGCCTGTGGACCGAGCATCGTCTCGCCAACCGGGCCCGGCCGATCCTGTCCGGGCCGCTGGTGCCGGGCGTGACGCTGGTGGACGATCCCGCGCAGATGCCGGTGGTGACGAGCCTGCGCTCGGCCAGCGAGGCCGAGCAGCGCGGCGTGCGGGTGGGCGATCATATCGCGGCGGTGGACGGGCGCCCGGTGCACAGCGTCGCGGGAATCGCGGCGGTGCTGCACGCCCGCCAGCGCGCGCGCCAGCTTGCCCTTCATATCGTGCGTGGAAACGCGGTATGGACGGTGGCGATCGATCGGGCCGAACCGGTCGACACCCTTGTGACGGAGGTGTCCAACACCGCGCATGACCCACAAGATCCTTCTGATTGAGGACGATCCTCAAACCGCCGCCTATGTTGCCAAGGGCCTGGTCGAGGAGGGGATGACGGTGGACCAGGCCGCCACCGGGCGGGACGGCCTGTTCCACGCCACCGATGGCGGCTATGACGCGATCATCCTCGATCGCATGCTGCCGGGCATGGATGGCATGGCCGTGCTGGGCGCGCTGCGTGCCGGCGGCATCCACACGCCCGTGCTGATGCTCTCCGCGCTCGCGGCGGTGGACGATCGCGTCGCCGGCCTCACCGCAGGCTCGGACGATTATCTCACCAAGCCCTTCGCCTTCGCCGAATTGCTGGCGCGGCTGCGGCTGATGCTGCGGCGGGGCGGCGGCGGCGCGCAGCCGACCACGCGGCTCGGCTGCGGCGATCTCGAAATGGATCTGCTGTCGCGCAAGGTGCGGCGCGGCCAGCGCGCGATCGATCTCCAGCCGCGCGAATTCCGGCTGCTCGAATATCTGCTGCGCCACAAGGAGCAGGTCGTCACGCGCACCATGTTGCTGGAAGGCGTGTGGGACTATCATTTCGATCCCGGCACCAACGTGATCGACGTGCATGTCAGCCGGCTGCGCCGCAAGATCGATGACGGCGAGGCGGCGCCGCTGATCCACACCGTGCGCGGCGCCGGCTATCGGCTGGCGGTGGACAGCTAGGCGCGTGCGGCTGCTGCGCTCGTCCAGCCTGCGCTTCTTCGCTCTGGTCTTCGCGGTGCAGCTGGTGCTGGCCGGCTCGCTGCTGCTGTTCGTGCGCTATGTGATCGCGGACGAGCTGGAACGCAGCTCGCAGGCGCTGGCCGAGGCGCTGCGCGACGATTTCGTCGCCGATTGGCGCGAGGAAGGGACGGCCGGACTGCGCAAGCTCATCCCCTCGCGGCTCGCCAGCCTCGGCGCGCACGATGCCGCGGTGCTGTTCGACGATCCCGACGGCAATCATCTCGCCGGCAATATCGCCGACTGGCCGCCGCCGGTGGCGTTCCGGTCGGGCTGGCAGGTCTATACGCTGTACCGCATGGGGCGCGCCACGCCCGAGCGGATCGGCATCGTCACCACCAGCCTGCCCGACGGCTCGCACCTGCTCGTCGGCCATGTCATCGAGCGCGATCTTCATATCCGCCGGCTGACGGGCGAGGCGCTCGTCGCGGCGCTGTCGCTCACCATTCCGCTGGCGCTGCTCGGCGCCGTGGTGGCGACGCGCGTGGTGACGAGCCGGGTGGAGCGCATCGCCGAAACGGCGCGCGCGGTGGCGCAGGGCGAGCTTAGCCGGCGCGTCCCGGTGGAGGACGAGACGGGCGATGCCTTCGCCGAGCTGGCGGGTGCCATCAACCTGATGCTCGGCCGGATCGAGGCGCTGGTCTCCGAGCTGCGCATGGTGACCGATTCGCTGGCCCATGATCTGCGCTCGCCGCTCACCCGCCTGCGGGCGACGGTGGAACGGGCGATGCGCGAGACGGGCGACGAGGCCGCGCTGGGCGCGCTGGAGCGGGTCTCGGCCGAGGCGGAGACGTTGCTCGCCATGCTCACCACCGCGCTCGAGATCAGCCGTGCCGAAGCCGGGATCGGGCGCGACCGGCTGATCGACACCGATCTCGGCCGGATGATCGAGGATCTGGTCGAGATGTACGGCCCGCTGGCCGAGGAACGCGGCTTCAGCCTGCAGGCCGAAGGCAGCGCGCGCGCCCCGGTGCATCGCGAGCTGCTCGGCCAGGCGATCGCCAATCTCGTCGACAATGCCATGAAATATGGCCGGCCCGGCGGCGCCATCGGCCTGACCGTCACCGCCGAGGAGGGCGCGGTCGCGATCCGCGTGGAGGATGACGGCCCCGGCATCCCCGCCGATCGCCGCGAGGAGGCGCTGCGCCGCTTCGGTCGCCTCGATCCCGCCCGTTCGGTGAGCGGGGCGGGGCTCGGCCTGTCGCTCGCCGCCGCCGTCGCGCGGCTCCATGGCGGCACGATCACGCTGGGCGATCGCGCGCCGGGGCTGGCGGTGACGCTGCGGCTGCCCGCCTGAGCGTCGCCGCTCAGCCGGCCACGTCGACCCGGCCGGTGCGCTGCAGCTTGCCCCAGCCGACCCACGGACCCGAGAGCGCCGCGCCGATCGCGCGCAGCACCACCGAATACATCAGCTGGCGGTAGACGAAGCGCTGCGCCAGCAGCAGCAGCGCCGGATAACGGGTGCGGCGCGGCTCCAGCCGATAGGCGATCCAGCCGCAGAGCAGATCGATGCTGGTGAAGGCCATCCAGTAGAGGCCCATGCGCAGCACGTCGCTCTGCGTCTGCGCCCAGCCATGCTGGTGGACGCGGACGATGGTGGAGACGATGCTGATGCCCAGCGCGAGATCGATGATCGGCGAAATCGCCGCGAAGATGATCTGGAACAGCCAGGCCTGGGGCAGGCCGACCAGCGCCAGGCCCGGCGGCTTGCGCGTGCGCAGGATGGCGCGGTGCTTCCACAGGCATTGCAGCGTGCCGAACGCCCAGCGGAAGCGCTGGCGGGCGAGCGCGCGGAAGGTTTCGGGCGCCTCGGTCCAGGCGACCGCGTCGACATCATAGGCCACCTGCCAGCCGGCGCGCTGGATGGCGATGGTGAGATCCTGATCCTCGGCCAGCGTATCCACCGGATAGCCCCCGACCTGATCCAGCGCCGCGCGCCGCCATGCGCCCACCGCGCCCGGCACCACGGTGATGGCGTCGAAGCGGGTCAGCGCGCGCCGTTCCAGATTCTGGGCGGTCACATATTCCACCGCCTGCCAGCGGGTGACGAGATTGACGCGGTTGCCCACCTTGGCGTTGCCCGCGACGGCGCCGATCTCGGGATCGGCGAACCAGCGCGCCAGCCGGGCGATGGTCTCCGGCTCGAACTGGGTGTCCGCATCGAGCGCGACGACGACATCCCCTCGGGCCAGCGCCAGCGCCTGGTTGAGCGCGCGCGCCTTGCCGCCATTGGTCAGCGTCAGCAGCCGCACGCGCGGATCGCCGGCAAAGGCCTGGTCGACGATCGCGCTCGTCTCGTCGGTCGATCCGTCGTCGACGACGATCACCTCCAGCCGCACCCCCGTGCTCGCCAGCACCCGGCGCACCGAGGATTCGATCACGCGCGCCTCGTTGAAGGCGGGGATCAGCACCGAGACGAACCGCTCAGGATCGATCGCCGGCGGCGTCTCGCGCGCATCGGCGCGCCGCGCCAGCACCGCCAGTACCGCCAGCAGCAGCGCCCGGCCGATGCCGAGCGTGATGGCGAAGAAGAAGATCCATTTGAGCAGGCCGAGCAGCCCGGCGAGGAACAGGAAGATGCCGACATCGGCGCGCACCGCGAGCAGATCCTCACCCTTGATCTGCGGCATGGCGGCATCGCGCGAGACGCCGATCAGCTCCGAGGCGGTGACGAAATGATAGCCGCGCGCCTTGAGCGTGTGGATCAGCGTGGGCAGCGCCTCCACCGTCTGCTCGCGATCGCCGCCGGCATCGTGGAGCAGGATGACATTGCCCGATTTCTGGTCGTTGGAGGCGAGCACGCCGCGCAGGCTGTTGTCGAGAATGGCGGCGACGCCGGGGCGCTGCCAGTCCTCGCTGTCGACATGCAGGCCGACATTGAGATAGCCGTCCTCCTGCGCCTGCAGCGCCGGCACGAGTTCGTCGTCGGTGGTGGGCTCGGCGTCGCCAAAATAGGGCAGGCGCAGCAGCCGCGTGCCGCGCCCGGTATAAGCCTCGATCAGCCGCTGCGTGGCGTTCAGCTCCAGCCGGATCCCGCGCGGCGCGACCAGCGCCATATTGGGATGGGTGTAGCTGTGGTTGCCGATCTCGGACCCTTCCGCGATGATGCGGTTGAGCAGCCCCGGATGGCTGACGGCATTCTCGCCGATCACGAAGAAGGTGCCCGGCACGCCCTCGCGCTTGAGGATGTCGAGGATGCGCGGCGTCCATTTGCCGTCCGGGCCGTCATCGAAGGTGAGCGCGACATAACCGGGCCGATAGCCCGAGCGGGTGACGACATAGGGCGTCGGCAGGACGGTGAAGCGCTCGTCGCGGATCATCCCGCGCGCATCGGTGCGGATCACGCGGTGGCCGGGCGTGGGGGTGGCGGTGATGCGCAGCAGCTCGCCATTGCCCTCCACATCCACGTCGCCGATCGATCGCGGTTCCGATAGATCGGGGATGGTGCGCGTCTCGAAGCCGCGCAGCGCGTTCCACACGCCCGAATCCTCGGAGCCGAGGCGCCACAGCGCCACCCCGCTGGCGCCGAGCGCGTCCACCGCGCGCAGCTGGTTCCAGGCGCTGGCGGCGTCGGTCAGCCACACCGTGTGCGCCACGCCATCGTCATCGGCATAGGCGTAGGTGGCGTTGCCGCTCACCGGATCGAAGCGGATCTCGGCGCCATTGTCGTGCGCGGTCAGCCAGGCTTCCTCGTTCGTCACGACCGCGCCGGTCTGGCCCTTGGGCCAGTCATAGCCGTAATTGGCGATGGCGATGATCGCCTTGTCGCGGCCGATCTGGCGGATCGCGGCGCGCATCTGCTCGACGAACCAGGTCTGCGAGGCGATCGGGCCGGGCGCGCCTTCCGGATAATGTTCGTCATAGTCCATGATGAACAGCTTGTCGGCCGCGCGGGCATAGGCGCGCAGGTTCCAATCATCGTCGCCCACCGGCACGGCCAGCGTGACGAGCAGCCCGCGCGGGCCGAAGCGCGCCTTGGCCTCGGCGATGAAGCGCTGATAATCGGGCTGCGCGCTGGTCGGCAGATCCTCGAAGTCGAAGGCGACGCCGGCGGCCTGGAAGCGTTGCAGCACCGGCTCCAGCCGATCGAGCAGCTTGTGCCGCATCGCGGGGTTGTGGAGCAGCTTGGCGGCGCCCGCGCCATCCCACACGCCGCCGATCGCATTCTGCACCATCGGCAGCAATTTGGGCCGGCTGGTCGCGTTGCGCAGCACCGCGTCCAGCACGCGATCCTGGGTCACGACCATCTGGTGATTGGGCCCGGTCACGCTCACCAGATCGGGCACCAGCCAGTCCAGCTGGTTGACATGGCGCACCAGCGACGCCTTGGAATCGTCCGCCCAGGGCGCGTAGAAGCCGACCACCGTCTGGCGCACATGCGCCGCCCCGGCCGAGGCGCGCGGGCTCCACGCGCCGAGCGCCGCCGCCAGCTTCTGCGCGCGCCGGCTCAGCGAGCGGCCGACATGGGCGATCTGCGCCGGCAGCGGACGCGGCTGGGGATGTTCGCCGTGGAACTCGATCGGCTGCGGGATCGGCACATGCACGATCGTCATCGCGAACACGCCGGCGGCGGCGACCACCGCCAGCAGCACCAGCCCGAGCGCGCGGAGCGACCAGCGCTTCCGGCGACCGCTGGGATCATAGAAGACGGGCGCTTCGCTCATGCTCGACTCGTGCGGAAATGCGGGGGACGGGATCGGGCCGCCACAGGAAAACGGCGCCCGGCCGGGAGTGGGAAGCCGAGCGCCGTTCCGTCATGCATCGGCGTGACAGGGTCCAGGCCCGCCGACACACCCGCTATAGGAGAGGGCCGCGTGCCCGCCGGTGAAGGTCGCGTGAACCCTGTGTAATGTCGCCGGGGCGCGGGCTCGCTCAATCGAGCGTCTCCTGCGGATCGACCCCCCAGAGGCGGCTGGTTTCGACAAAGCCGGCGCGGCCCTCCACGTCCAGCCGGCACCAGCCGCCGCCGCATTTGGACACGCGCCCGATCACGCCGGGCTCGGCCCGCCACAGGATCGGCGCGGTGGGCGAAGGCGAGTCGCGCAAGGGCGCGGTTTCGCCGCGAACCATGGCGGTGCGCTGCGCGCCGAGCAGGTTCTGGATCATCCAGCCCGTCTCGCCATCGGGATCGCGCACCTTGCGCCATCCGGGATAGACTTCGATCACCTGCACCGGCAGCCCCTGGCGGCGATAGAGCCAGTTCGCCGGATAGTTGCGGCCCGGGCCGGTGCGCATCCGCGCCTCGCCGGCGCTGAGCGAGGCCCAATAGGGGGTGGGGCGGGCGCCGGGCATCTGCGGCGCGGCCGCCAGGGTGGAGGCGCCCAAGGCCAGCGCCACGCCCAACATTGCCGCCTTACCCATGCCTGACCCTCCTGTGGCCGGCCGCTTTAGGAGAGGCGCGGGGGCGGAGGCAAGGCGGGGCGCGCCTCAATCGCCCGCCGGCTTCCGGCTCGGCTCGAAATAGCCGAAGGCGGCGATGACCACGTAGCAGATCAGCGGGATCACCAGCGCCGCGCCGAGCGAGGTGGCATCGGCCATGCGGCCGGTGGCGAGCGGCACGATCGCGCCGCCGACGATCGCCATGCAGAGCAGGGCGGCGCCTTCGGCCGCGCGATTGTCGAGCCCTTCCAGCGCCAGCGCGAAGACGGTGGGGAACATGATCGAGTTGAACAGCCCCACGGCGATCAGCGCCCAGCCCGCGACCGGCCCGGTGCTGGCCATCGAGGTGGCGATCAGCACGACATTGGCGGCCGAGAAGAGGATCAGCATCCGGCCCGGCTCCACTCGCCGCAGCAGCGCCGCGCCGATGAACCGGCCGATCATCGCGCCGCCCCAGTAGAGCGAAAGCCGCTGCCCGGCCGCCACCGGATCGAGCGCCAGCACCGAGGGCAGCTGGAGATAATTGACCAGCATGCTGCCGATCGACACCTCCGCCCCGACATAGGCGAACAGCGCCGCCACGCCGAAGGCGATCCGCCGCCGCCCGAGCAGGCCGAGGATCGCGCCGAAGCCCACCGCGTCGGGCGTATCGGCGCGGATCGCGTTGCGGCGCACCGCGAAGATCAGCGCCAGCAGCACCAGCACCAGCGCGATCCCGACATAGACATTGGCGACGATGTGGCTTTCGCGCGCGCGGAACTGATCGAGCGCGGCGCCGTGCAGCGTCGCCGGATCGGTCGCGGCGGCGGTGCCGAGGATCAGATTGGCGCCGATATAGGGCCAGATCGTGGTGCCGAGCGAGTTGAACGCCTGCGCGAAGGTGAGCCGGCTCGATGCCGTCCGTTCGTCGCCCAGCTGGGAGATGAGCGGGTTGGCGGCCACCTGGAGCACGGTGATGCCGCCCGCGATGATGAACAGCGCGACGAGATAATAGCCATAGACGCCGGCGCGCGAGGACGGCCAGAACAGCGCCGCGCCCGCCGCCATGATCGCCAGCCCGACGACGATCCCGCGCATATAGCCGATCCGCGCGATCAGCGTGCCGGCGGGCAGCGAGAAGATGAAATAGCCCATGAAGAAGGCGAACTGGGTCAGCATCACCTCGGTGTAGCTGAGCGCGTAGAGCCCCTTGAGCTTGGGGATCAGGACATCGTTGAGGCTGGTGACGCCGCCCCAGATGAAGAACAGCCCGATCACCAGCCAGACCAGATCGCGTGAGGCGCGGCCCGCCTGCGCGGGCGGCGGCGCAGTGGGGGCGGTGGACGGGGCCATGGGCATCTCCTGTTCGCCACGCCTCGGTGGCGGGTTCGTCAACTCGCGGTGGCGACGCCGGTTGCGGACGACAACGTGCAGGCGCGCACCCACAGCCCGCCGGTCAGCGCCGCCAGCCGCTCTGGGCTTAGCTCGACCGAGGCGGTGCGATCGCCCGCGGCGGGAAAGAGGGTCTCGAAATCGCGCAGGCTGGTATCGAGCCAAATCGGCACCGGGCCGGGCAGGCCGAACGGGCAGACGCCGCCCACCGGATGGCTGGTGAGCGCCAGCACCGTCTCGGCGTCCAGCATCCGCGGCCGGCCGCCGAACGCCGCCTTGGCGAGGCCATTGTCGAGCCGCGCATCGCCGCGCGTCACCAGCAGCAGCGGCGCGCCCGCAACGGCTAGCGCGATCGTCTTGGCGATGCGGCCGGGCTCCACCCCCAGCGTCGCCGCGGCCTCGGCGACGGTGGCGGTGCTCGTTTCGCTGATCCGCACGCGCAGATCGGGCGCGCGGCGGGCGAGATCGTCGATCACGGAGGCGAGGCTCATGGCGCCAGCCTAGCGGCCCGCGCGCCGCATGGGAACGCTTGCCACGCTCCCGGCCGCCGCCTAGAGGGGCGCCACTTTCCTTCGTCCCAAGCAATGGAGCCCGCTCGGCCATGGCGACCGAACGCACCTTCTCGATCATCAAGCCCGATGCCACCCGCCGCAATCTGACCGGCGCCGTCACCAAGATGCTGGAGGAGGCGGGCCTGCGGGTCGTCGCGTCCAAGCGCATCCAGATGACCCAGGCGCAGGCCGAGGGCTTCTATGCCGTCCACAAGGAGCGGCCTTTCTTCAACGATCTGGTCAGCTTCATGATCTCCGGCCCGGTGGTGGTGCAGGTGCTTGAGGGCGAGGATGCCGTGGCCGCCAACCGCAAGGTGATGGGCGCCACCAATCCGGCCCAGGCCGAAGAGGGCACGATCCGCAAGGCCTATGCCGAGTCGATCGAGGCCAATTCGGTCCATGGCTCGGACAGCCTCGACAATGCCAAGATCGAGATCGACTTCTTCTTCAAGCCCGAAGAAATCGTCGGCTGATCGCGCGCGGCGGGCCGCCGGCCCACCGCCGACAGTCAAAGGGGCGCCCGCCATCACAGCGGGCGCCCCTTTTTGTTGAGCGACGACGGCCGTGCGATCAGGCGGGGGCGGGCAGCAGGCCCTTGCCGCCGGCCAGCCGCAACATCGCCTTTTGCAGCTTGTCGAACGCGCGCACCTCGATCTGGCGCACCCGCTCGCGGCTGACACCATAGACCTGGCTTAGCTCCTCCAGCGTCTTGGGATCGTCGGACAGGCGTCGCTCGGCGAGGATATGCTTCTCGCGGTCGTTCAGATCGTCCATCGCCTCGACGAGCAGCGCGTGGCGCACGCCCTTCTCCTCGTCCTCGGCGAGCCGCTCGTCCTGGAGCGGATCATTGTCGACCAGCCAATCCTGCCAGCTGCCCTCGCCATCCTCGCGCATCGGCGCGTTGAGCGAGCTGTCGCCGCCCATCGCCATGCGCCGGTTCATCGAGGTCACCTCCTCCTCGGTGACGCCGAGATCCTTCGCGATCTTGGCGACATGCTCGGGATGGAGATCGCCGTCCTCGAAGGCGTCGATACGGCTCTTCATCCGCCGCAGGTTGAAGAAGAGCTTCTTCTGCGCCGCCGTGGTGCCCATCTTCACCAGGCTCCACGACCGCAGGATATATTCCTGGATCGAGGCGCGGATCCACCACATGGCATAGGTGGCCAGGCGGAAGCCGCGATCGGGCTCGAACTTCTTCACGCCCTGCATCAGGCCGATATTGCCTTCCGAGATCAGCTCGGACGTGGGCAGGCCATAGCCGCGATAGCCCATCG
The DNA here is from genome assembly GCF_023822065.1 of Sphingomonas morindae. NCBI lineage: Bacteria > Pseudomonadati > Pseudomonadota > Alphaproteobacteria > Sphingomonadales > Sphingomonadaceae > Sphingomonas > Sphingomonas morindae. The sequence continues at coordinate 225,739 of NZ_CP084930.1, read as the reverse complement.
CGATCTTGGCGACGAGCCGCAGATGCGAGGTGACCAGCCGCGACGCGGCCTCGGTGTCGCCATGCTCCTGGAAGCGCTTGGCGAGCATATATTCTTCCTCGGGCGCGAGGATCGGGAACCGCCGTATCTCGGAAAGATAGCGGTTCAGGCTCTGCTCGCCGCCAAGGGCGGGAATGGTGGCGGGCATCTTGCCGCCCGTCGCGCTCTGTGCAGCCATGATCAATCTCCCATCACCTGACGGGGCCGGACTCGGATCCGGTTCCGAATTGAAACCTCTATAGACGAAGTGCGGTGAACAGATCCTGCATATCGTGTGGAATTGTACTTCTCAGCGACATAGCCGCGCTTGTCACCGGATGTTCAAACCCCAGCACGGTCGCATGCAGCGCCTGCCTCGTAAAGTTCAACGCCTTGAGCAGCCCCTGGTGCCGTCCTCCGGCGCGACCATAGACCGGATCGCCGAGCAGGCCATGGCCGATCGACGCCATATGGACGCGGACCTGGTGCGTGCGGCCCGTCTCCAGCCGGCATTCCACCAAAGCCGCGTCGCGCAGCCGCTCCAGCACGCGCCAGTGCGTCACCGCGCGCTTGCCCCGGCCATCGGCCACGATCGCCATCTTCTTGCGATCCTGCGCCGAGCGCGCGAGCGGCGCGTCCACCGTGCCGGCGTCGCGCAGCGGCACGCCCGCAACCAGCGCGAGATAGCGCCGCTCGATGCTGTGGCGCGCGAATTGGGCGGCCAGCCCCTCATGCGCCTTGTCATGCTTGGCCGCCACGATCAGCCCGCTCGTGTCCTTGTCGATCCGATGCACGATCCCGGGCCGCGCCACGCCGCCGATCCCGGACAGGGCACCCCGGCAATGATGCAGCAGCGCATTGACCAGCGTGCCGTCGAGATTGCCGGCGGCGGGATGGACGACCAGCCCGGCGGGCTTGTCGACCACGATCAGATGCGCATCCTCATAGGCGATCACCAGCGGAATATCCTGCGCCTGGGCATCCGCCGGCGCCGGCTCCGGCACCGCGACGAGGAACGAATCGCCCGCCCGCGCCTTGCTGGCCGGATCCCGCGTCGCGCTGCCGTTCAGCGTCACCGCGCCGCTGGAGATCAGCGCCTTGAGCCGCTCCCGCGACAGGCTCGGCACGGCGGCCGCCAGCGCCCGGTCTAGGCGCCAGCCATCGGCTTCGGCCGCGATCACCGCGTTGATGTTGGAAACCCCCGCATTCATCCGCTAGCGGATGTGGGGATGGACGTTCATATTGCAAGAGCGCTGTACGGCCGCCTGATCGATGCCGCGGCGGCGGCGGCGGATCGCGAGATTTGCGGCCTGCTGCTCGGCGCGGCGCCGGATCGGATCGCGGCGGCCATGCCCGCCGCCAATGTCGCCGATCCGCCCGACCGCCAGTTCGAACTCGATCCCGCCGCGCTGTTTGCGGCGATGCGCGCGGAGCGGGCGGGCGGGCCGCGCCTGCTCGGGCATTACCACAGCCATCCATTCGGCCCGCCCACCCCTTCGCCGCGCGATGCCGCTTGCGCGAATGATGCGGGAAAGCTTTGGCTGATTATCGGTTTAGGTGAAGCGCGCCTGTGGCGGGCCATGGCCGGCGGGCGCATGCACGGGGCGTTCGAACCGGTCAGGCTCATCGTGGATGGTTAGGCGGTTGCGCTGCGGTGCGCCAGTCGCCACAAGGGCGCGCCTTGGCTATGGAAGAGAGGAAGAGGGCATGACGCCGGATGGCATCGACTTTGCGAGTCTGTTGTGCTCGCGGCTGTGCCATGATCTGCTCTCCCCGGTTGGCGCGCTGAACAACGGCATCGAGCTGCTGGCCGACGAGCATGATCCCGAGATGCGTGCCCGCTGCCTCGATCTCCTCGCCGAGAGCGCGCGGGCTTCGGCGAACAAGCTCAAATTCTTCCGCCTCGCCTTCGGCGCCGCCGGCGGCTTTGGCGACAGTGTCGACACGCGCGAGGTCAAGGCCGCGATCGAGGGGCTGTTCGGCGGCGATCGCCGCATCCAGGTGGGCTGGATGGTCGGCGACGCGGTGCTGAGCAAGGGCGCGATCAAAATCCTGCTCAACCTCGCGCTGATCGCGGGCGACGCGCTGGTGCGCGGCGGCCGGCTCGACATCGGCACCGAGACCAGCAGCGAACAGCTGGATATCGCCGTCAGGGCCGAGGGCCCGCGCATCGTGCTCGATCCCGAGCTGCGCACCGCGCTGACCGGCGGCACCGCCGCCGAAACCCTCACCCCGCGCGCGGCGCCGGCCTGGCTCACCTGGCAGCTCGCCAATCAGCGCGGCGGCGAGATGCTGATCGTCGAGCCGCAGGATGGCGTGCTGATGCTGGGCGCCTCGCTGCCCGTTCGGGGCGGCTAACCGCTTCTTTACCAGCACCGCTGCATCAGGGTTCGTCGAAACAGGCGGATCCGGGTGCGCATGGACGAATTGCTGGCAGACTTCATCGCCGAGACGCGCGAGACGCTGGAGCCGCTGGCGGGCGAGATCGTCGCCTGGGAAGCCAATCCGGCGGACAGCGCGCGGCTCGACGCGATCTTCCGCTTCGTGCACACGGTGAAGGGAAGCTGCGGCTTCCTCGATCTGCCGCGGCTCGAGCATCTCAGCCACGCCGCCGAGGGCGCGCTGGCCCAGGTGCGCGCGGGCGAGCGCGTGCCCGATGCGCGGCTGGTGAGCGCGGTACTCGCCATCATCGATCGCATCGGCGCGCTGGTGGAGGCGCTGGCCGCCGACGAACCCTATCCGCAGGAAGGCGACGAGGGCCTGATTCGCGCGCTCGAGCCGGCCGCGCCCGAAGCCGCGCCCACGCCGCAGCTGATGGCCGCGCCGCCCGCCGCCGCGCGCACCCCCGCGCGCAGCATCCGCCTCCCGGTCGAGCTGCTCGATCGCATGATGGCGGGCGTGTCGGACATGGTGCTCGCCCGCAACGAGCTGTCGCGCCGGCTGCGCGAGCGGGGCGGCGATGCCGGCATCGATGCCGCGTTCGAGCGCCTGTCCACCTGCGTCGCGGAGATGCGCGAGGCGATCACCCGCACGCGGATGCAGCGTGTGGATGGGCTTTTCTCGGCGCTGCCCCGGCTGGTGCGCGATCTCGCCACCGAGCTGGACAAGCAGGTGCGGCTCGTCGTCGATGGCGGCGATGTCGAGCTGGATCGCGAGATGATCGAGATGATCCGCGATCCGCTGACGCACATCGTCCGCAACTCGGTCGATCACGGCATCGAGGCGCCGGCCGCGCGGACGGCGGCGGGCAAGGCGGTGGCGGGCACGCTCCGGGTGGCGGCGCGCCAGGCGGGCAACCAGATCCTGATCGAGATCGCCGATGACGGCGCCGGCGTGGACGACGAGAAGCTGGTCAAGAAGGCGATCGCTGCCGGCCTGCTGACGGCCGAGCGCGCCGAGCGGCTGACCCGGCGCGAGCGGCTGGACCTGGTGTTCGCCCCCGGCCTCAGCACGGCGCGGGCGGTCACCTCCATTTCCGGCCGAGGCGTCGGCATGGATGTGGTGCGCGCCAATGTCGAGCGGATTGGCGGCGAGGTCGAGATCGACAGCCAGCCTGGGCGGGGCGTGCGGCTGACGCTGCGCGTGCCGATGACGCTCACCATCATTCCCGCACTCACTTTCTCGGTCGGTTCGGAGCTTTTCGCCATTCCGCGCGGCGCGGTGGACGAGATCGCCCGCACCGCCGGCGGCTCGGTGGTGGTGGAGCGGGTGGGCGGCGCGCCCGTCGCGCGCATCCGGGGCGAGCGGTTGCCGGTGGTGGAGCTGGCCCCGCTGCTCGGGCTTGCGCCGCTGGTGGATGCGGGGCAGGCGATCCTCGTCGTCGTCCGCGCGTCCAGCGGCGAGCGCTACGCGCTGGCGGTGGACAGCGTTCACGATCATGAGGAACTGGTGGTGAAGCCCGCCGCGCCGGCCATCATGGCGACGGGCGTCTATGCCGGCACCACGCTTCCCGACAATGGCCGGCCGATGCTGCTCATCAATCCGGCCGGCGTGGCGCAGGTGGCGGGCGTGCGCGCGGTCGAGGCGCTCGGCACGGTCGAGCTGGAGGCCGCCAACGACGACGCCGAGACGGTGCCGACCTTGCTCTTCCAGGCGATGGACGGGGCGGTGCGCGCGGTGCGGCTCGGCCTGGTCGAGCGGATCGAGGATGTCCCCGCGGAGGCGGTCGCCTGGGCGGCGGGCCGGCTCGGGCTTGCCCATGACGGGCGGATCCTGCCGCTGTTCGGCTGCGACAGCCCTGGCGATGCCGCCAAGCTGCGCGTCATGCTGTTGGGCGACGGTGTCAACGAGATCGCCTACGCCATTGTAGAAGTTGTGGATATTCACGAGCTGCCACCCAGCTTCATGCCCGCCGCCGCGCCCGGGCCGATCGCCGGCGTGATGCTGGTGGAGAACCGGCAGGTGGAATTGCTCGATCCCTTTTGGCTGTTCGCCGAAGCCGGCGGCGGCGTCAGCGCCGCGGCGCGCCCGCTCTGCCTCGTGGATGGCCGCGACGGCTGGATGCGCGACGTGCTGCGCCCGCTGGTCGAGCAGGCGGGCTATCGGATCGGCTTTGTCGACGAGAGCGAGGAGGTGCCCGCCGTCACCATCCTCGCCGCCGAGCGCGAGCGGCCGGTCAGCTATGGCCCCGGCGCCGTGATCCGGCTGCGCGCGCGGCCCGAGGCGGCCGTGCCGGACGACAGCATCTTCCGCTATGATCGGGTGCGGCTGATGGCCGCCCTGGCCCAGGCGCGCGGGGAGGGGTGAGATGAAGGAACTGAAGCTCATCGCCCGCATCGCCGGCCAGCGCGTGGCGCTGCCCACCGATGCGATCGAATCCGTGGTCGAGATCGACATGATCAGCCCGGTGCCGCTGGCGCCGGTGCATATCGCCGGCCTCGCCGCGCTGCGCAGCCGCGTGCTCACCATGATCGACAGCTATGCCGCGCTCGGCATCGAGGCCCCCCTTGTGGAGACGGAGCGCCAGGCGGTGGTGGTGACGGTGGACGGGCATCTCTACGGGCTGCTGGTGGACGAGGTGGACGATGTCATCACCGCCACCGGCGAGCCCGCGCCGCTCCATGGCGGGCTCGATCCCGGCTGGGCCGCGGCGGCGATCGGCGTGGTGGAACATGAGCAGGCCTCGCTGCTGCTGCTCGATCCCGCACGGCTGGTGGCGGGAACGCGCCGCGCCGCCGCCGCCTGATTTCCGCAGCGTGCGATTAACGGGCTGCTTACGAAAACGCTCTACACACTGCCAAGCAACATGCGTGCGAGTTGGGGTTTGCCATGAAGACCTGTCTGGTTGTCGATGATTCGAAGGTTATCCGGAAGGTTGCGCGGCACATCCTGGAGACGCTCGACTTCAGCGTAAGCGAGGCGAGCGATGGGCAGGAGGCCCTGGATCGCTGCCGCCAGCAGGCGCCCGACGTGGTGCTTCTGGATTGGAACATGCCGGTGATGAGCGGGATCGAATTCCTGCGGGCGCTGGGGCAGGAAGAGGGGCTGAGCCAGCGCCCCAAGGTGATCTTCTGCACCACGGAAAATGGCGTGGCGCACATCCGCGCCGCGATCGATGCGGGCGCGGACGAATATGTCATGAAGCCGTTCGACCGCGAGACGCTGGAAAGCAAGTTCGCGCTGGTCGGCGTCGCCTGATCGCCCCGGCGGTGGCCACCTCGCTCCGTTATGGTCGCGGGCCCGAGCGCGCGCCCACGCGGCTGCTGCTGGTCGATGATTCAATCGTCGCGCGCTCGGTGTTCCAGGCCATTCTCGGCCCGCATCCCGAGTTCGAGGTGGTCGGCACCGCCAGCACCGCGGGTCAGGCGCTCGCCGCGCTCCATTCCACCAGCGTCGATATCGTGCTGCTCGATCTCGCCATGCCGGGCATGGATGGGCTGACCGCGCTGCCCGAGATCATCCGCCATGGCCGCGGCGCGCGGGTGCTGGTCGTCTCCGCCTCGGCGGCCGACGGCGCCGATGCCTGTGTCCGCGCGCTCACGCTTGGTGCCGCCGATACGCTGGAAAAGCCGCGCGCCGGTTTTGGCGAAGGCTTCCGCCAGGATCTGCTCGAGAAATTGCACCGGATCGGCGCCGAAGGCCGGGGCCGCGAACCGGCCGCGCCGATCGCGCCCGTGCCGGAGGCGCTGCCGCTGGCCTCGCGCCAGCCGGGCCGCGTCGGCTGCATCGCCATCGGCGCCTCCACCGGCGGGCTCCACGCTCTGTCCGATTTCTTCCGGGCGCTGCCGGCTTCGGTCAGCGTGCCGATCCTCATCACCCAGCATCTGCCGCCGGTCTTCATGCCCTATTTCGCGGCGCAGATGGCCGATATCGCAGGCCGTCCGGCCAAGGTGGCCGAGGAGGGCGCGCGTCTGCGTCCGGGCGAGATCCTGGTCGCGCCGGGGGATGCGCATCTCGGCGTGCGCGCGATCGGGCAGCGCGTGGTGGTGGCGCTGGATCATCGCCGCGCCGTGTCGGGCTGCCTGCCCTCGGTCGATCCGATGTTCGAGGCGGTGGGCGCGGTGTTCGGCGCGGAGGCGTTCGGCGTGGTGCTCAGCGGCATGGGGCGCGATGGCAGCATCGGCGCCCGCCAGCTGGTGGACGCCGGCGGCGAGATCGCCGCGCAGGACCAGCGCAGCGCCGTGATCTGGGGCATGCCGGGCAGCGTGGCGCGCGCCGGCCTCGCCGCCACCATCGGCGAGCCGCGCGCGCTGGCGATGCGGCTGGTCGAGCGGCTCGGAATCCGCGCGCCGGTCGGGGATCCGGCATGAGCGCCGGCTGCGAGGAAGTGGGCGAGGGTGCGCTGCGCATCCTGGCCGGGCTCGTCGAAGCGCGCACCGGCCAGCAGTTCGCGGCGGATCGTCGCTGGCGGCTCGACAGCGCGCTGCGGCCGCTGCTGGCGCGGTTCGACGCGCCGACGCTCGATTCGCTGATCGGCCGCGTCATTTCCGGACGGGAGGCGGCGCTGGCGGATGCCGTGGTCGAGGCGCTGCTCAACCACGAGACGTTTTTCTATCGCGACATGGCCTCGTTCAAGCAGCTCGAGGAGCAGGGCCTGGCGCGGCTGCGCGAGGCGCGGGCCGAGCGGCGCACGCTCCGCATCTGGTCGGCGGGCTGCTCGACCGGGCAGGAGCCCTATTCGCTGGCGATGATGTTCGCCGATCGTGCGGCGCACTGGGCGGGATGGCAGATCGAGATCCTCGCCACCGATCTTTCGCCCGAGGTGATCGTCCGCGCGCGCGCCGGGCTCTACAGCCAGATGGAAGTGCAGCGCGGCCTGCCGATCCGCCAGATGATGCGCCGGTTCGACGCGCGACCGGGGGATAGCTGGCAGGCCAATGAGGCGCTGCGGCGCGCGGTGACGTTCCGCGTCCACAATGTCCTCGAGCCGCCGCCCGCCGGTCCGTTCGACATCATCCTGTGCCGCAACGTCCTGCTCTATTTCTCGGCCGATGTCCGCCGGCTGGTGTTCGACCGCCTGGCCAGCGCGATCGCGCCCGACGGCGTGCTGATGCTGGGCGCGGGCGAGACCACGCTCGGCCAGACGGCGCGCTTCGTGTCCGACGAAGGCTGTCGCGGCCTGTTCCGCCCCGGCTGCGCCGAGCCGGATTCGCACGATCCGCCGACGCTCTGGATGAGCCGGGCTTGACGCGCCGGCACGGGCACGCGAGGCAGGGGCATGGTAGCGATGATCGAGCGGCCCTCGCCCAATTTTAATGAGCGGACCCTGCCCGTATCGCTGCTCGTCCTGCACTATACCGGCATGGAGAGCGCCGAGGCCGCGCTCGAGCGGCTGACCAGCCCGCTGTCGGAAGTCTCGGCCCATTATCTGATCGACGAGGATGGCGGGATCGTCCGCCTCGTGCCCGAGGAGAAGCGCGCCTGGCATGCCGGGCGCGGCTGGTGGCGCGGCATAACCGATCTCAATTCGGCCAGCATCGGCATCGAGCTGGTCAATCCGGGCCATGAATTCGGCTACCGGCCCTTTCCGGAGCCGCAAATGGCGGCGCTGATCCCGCTGATGGGCGAGATTGTCGGCCGCTACGGCATCACGCGCGGCAATATCGTCGGCCATTCGGACGTCGCGCCCGCGCGCAAGCAGGATCCGGGCGAGCTGTTCGATTGGGAAAGGCTGGCGCGGCTGCGGCTGGCGCTGCCCACGCCGCACAAATATCTCGTCGATCCTTTTTGGACCGATGGCGGCTTCCTGCTCGCGCTGGAGCGGTTCGGCTATGATATCAGCGCGCCCGAGGCGGCGGTGCGGGCGTTCCAGCGCCGCTATCGCCCGGCGATCCTCGATGGCGTGATCGATGGCCAGTGCCGCGCCATCCTGCTGTCGCTGCTCACCGGCGGCGACAAGGCCGCCGCGCTGCGCCAGCAGCAGGGCTGAGCTTGCGTCCGCCCCGGATATAGGGCACCAGCGCCCGCGCCAGAGGGCCGGGCGGCCGCTGCTCGCTTCGGCGGGGAGAGGAAAGTCCGGGCTCCACGGGAATACGGTGCCGGGTAACGCCCGGCGGGGCGGCGCCCTGGGCGCCGCTTCAGGGACAGTGCCACAGAAAGCAAACCACCGTCGCTTCGGCGCGGCCAGGGCGAAAGGGTGCGGTAAGAGCGCACCGCGTCTCCGGCAACGGGGACGGCACGGCAAACCCCACCGGGAGCAAGACCGAATAGGGGCCGCACAGGGGGCTGATCCCGCCCCGCGGCCCGGGTTGGTTGCTTGAGGCCGGGCGCGAGCCCGGTCCTAGAGGAATGGTCGCCTATCCGGCGGAAACGCCGGTGGACAGAACCCGGCTTACAGGCCCTCTGGCGCTTTCCCGCGCGACCCGATAGCAAGGGGCCGATGCTCGACAGACCGACGCCTGACCGCAAGGCCATCGTCCTGCTGCTCCTCGCCATCGCCGGCTGCGTGGATGCGGTCGGCCTGGCGGAGACGGGGCAGTATTTCGTCTCCTTCATGAGCGGCAACACCACCCGCATGGGGCTGTCGCTCGCCTATGGCCAAAGGCTCGAGGCGCTGCTGCCGCTCGGCCTGGTGGCGCTGTTCGTCGGCGGCACCACGCTGGGCGCGCTGATCATGGAACGCAGCGGCCGCGCCGGCGCCGCGCCGGTGATGGTGGCGCAGGCCGCCTTGCTCGCGCTCGCCAGCTGGGGATTTGGCACCAGCCGCCCCGCTCTCGGCGTGCTGCCGCTGCCGGTCGCCATGGGGCTCGCCAATATCGTGATGATGCAGAACGGCACCGTCCAGCGCGGCGCCACCTATGCCACCGGCACTTTGGTGCGGCTGGGCGTGGGCCTGGCCCGGCTGGGCCGGCGGCCGGGCGAGGGCGGCGCGGTGCTGCATGATTTCGCCTGCTGGCTCGCGCTGCTCGCGGGGGCGATCGGCGGCGCGCTCGGGCGCTTGCATCGCGGCGACGCCATTCTCGCCGTGCCGGCGGCGGCGCTGCTGGTGATCGCGCTGGTGGAGCTGATCGTGGCGCGCCGCGCTTTTTCGACGATCGACCGTCGCTAAAGCGCGGTCGCTTCCCTACATGCCGGAAGATGGCACGGCAGACGCGTTCGAACGACTGGGGCTTTCCACGCTGGCGCGGCTATGGCGGCGCGCGCGGCGCCAGCCATGTGCGGCTGTGCGACCGCGAGGGCTGCGACGCGCCGGGCGATCGGCCCGCGCCCAAATCGCCCAACAGCCCCGAACGCTGGTATTTCTGCGAAGCCCATGCGGCCGAATATAACCGCAACTGGGATTATTTCGCGGGGCTGACCGCCGAGGAGGCGGCGCAGCGCGAGGCGAAGGAGCGGCGCGAGGCGTCGGGCTATGCCGATTCCGCCTATAATCGCTGGGCTGGCCCGGGCGATGGCCGCCGCTCGCGCGAGGAGATGCGCGCGCTCGCGGTGCTGGAGCTTGAGAGCGATGCCGGCCTCGACGAGGCGAAGGCCGCCTGGCGCCGGCTCGCCAAGGCCAATCATCCCGATGTGCGGCCGGGCGATCCCGAGGCGGCGGAGCGGTTCCGCGCGGTGCAGGCGGCCTGGGACGTGCTGCGCAGCGCCGAGGAGCGGCGCAAGCCATGAGCGGGCGGATCAAGCGCGACACGGTGCCGGCGCACTGGGACGCGGCGGTGCTGGTGTGCGGCAAGTGCAGCCGCAAGCTGGGCGGCGGCTTCGGGCCCAAGGGCAAGACGTCGCTCGCCAAGCTGTTGCGCAAGCGCGCCCGCGGCAAGGGGCGCAAGGCGGACTATGGCGTGATCGAGACGCCCTGCCTCAAGCTTTGCCCCAAGGGCGCGGTGGTCGCCATCGATGGCCGCGCGCCGGATCGCTGGCAGCTGATCCGGCCGGGCGAGGAGGAGGGGCGGATCGCCGAGCGGCTGGGGCTTCAATCGCCCTCGCTGTCGGGCAACGGATCCTTGCCCGAGATGCGCCGCGCCAGCGCCGCCGCCGACTCATAGCTGCCGAAGGCGCCCGAGAGCTGGAGCATGTGATCCGCCGCCAGGCCGCCGGCGGGGCTGGCGCCGAGCGGCTTGCCGTCGAGCGTCGCGGCGATCGGCGTCGCGGCGGGCTTGCCGCGGGCCAGCGCCTCCGCCAGCGCGGGCGCCAGCGTCACCATCAGCGATGGCTTGCCGGCCATGTCGGGCAGGGCGCGCGCGTCGAGCACCTGGGCGGGGGGTACGAGTTGCCCCGCCACCTCGAACCGGCCGGTGGCATAGCTCGGGCCGGCCTTGGGCGCGGCGGCAATCGCGCTGCTGCCGCCGAGCAGCAGCGCCAGGGCGAGAATGGCGCAGGTGCGGCGCTTCATGGTCAGGCGTCCTGATCGAGTCGCGCCGCCGTCTCGCGGATCAGCGCGATCATGTTGGGAATTCCCTGGGTGCGATTGGAGCTGAGCTGGCTCTGCAGCGCGAACGGCGCCAGCGCCCCCTCGATATCGGCGGTCGCGATCTCGGCGGCGGGGCGGTCCTGCACGGTCAGCAGCACCAGCGCGATGATCCCCTTGGTGATCGCAGCATTGCTGTCGGCGAGGAAATGCAGCCGGTCGCCCGCGCGGCGCGGATAGACCCAGACCGAGGCCGAGCAGCCGCGCACCAGGGTCGCGTCGGTCTTGAGCGCGTCCGGCATGGGTTCAAGCTGGCGGCCGAGATCGATCAGCAGGCGGTAGCGATCGTCGCTGTCGAGAAAGCTATAATCGTCGAGAATGGCGTCGAGGCTTGGCATGGCGCCCGACCTAGCAAAGCCGATCGCGCGCGTCACCGCCGCTCTGCGGCGCCCCGGACGACCCCCACGGCATCCGAGGCGCCGCGCCCGCGGCGGCGGGATTCACAGATCGATGCCGGCGGCGATCGCCTCCAGCTTGCGGACGCGCTCCTTGAGATCGGCCAGTTCGATCCGCGCGCCGGCCGGGCTGGGGCGCGCCGCCGGCTCGGCGGGGCCGTGGCCGAGCGCGGCATGTTGCAGATCCAGCCAGCCGCGCCAGCCGGCAAGGCCGCCGGCGATGAGCATCGCCAGGCCGATCAGGCCGCACAGCGCCAGGGTGACGATTTCGGCAGGTGCAGTCATAGCGAATTCCTCGGGTCAGCCGCCGGTCAGGCGCGATCGCGCAGCGCCTCGATCTCGCGGTCGAGCGCGGTGCTGCTGTCGGTGGCGATGCGTTCGAGCGTCGCGACGCGCGCCTTGAGCGCGCGCAGCTCGCTGCGCAGCTCGGCATTCTCGGCCTCGCTGGCGGCCAGCGCGGCGGACGGGCGCGGATCGCCCTCCTCCTCGTCGCGGCGCCGGCCGCAGGCGCGGCGCTGGGGCAGCCCCAGCTTGGCGCGCACGATGCTGCCGATCACGCAGATAAGAACGATCGTGACGATCATCTCGGGCGGGTTCATCTCTCTTTCCCCTCTGGTCTGGTCTAGTTGAGCGGGCTGTCGCGCAGCCGGTCGATCTCGTCGGCGAGGCTGGTGGAGCGGTCGGTCAGGATCCGCTCCAGCACCGCCACCCGCTGCTCCAGCCGCTCGGTCTTGGCGGCATATTGCGCCGCCTTCTCCGCCGCGGTCTCGGACATGAGTTCGAGCTGGCGGCGCTTCAGCCGCATCCAGGATTGAAACATGTTCCCGACGATGCCGCCGCCGATGGCGAGCACGGGGATGCAGACGGCGATGGTTCCGGCAAGGCTCATGGTCGGTCCCTCAGTTGGCGGCGCGGCGCAGCTGCTCGATCTCATGATCGAGGCGGAAGGCGCCATCGGTGACGATCCGCTCGACCGTGGCGAGACGATCGCGGATCGCCGCCACCTCGGCGCGCAGCTGGGCATTTTCCTGGGTGAGCAGGCGCACCCGCTCCCCCGTCTCGCCGCCGGCGCTCCGCCCGCCGCCCCGGCCGTCCTGCGCATGCTCGTAGCGGAGGCGCATCCATTGGGTGAAGACATAGGCGGCGATCGCGGCGGTGCCGACCATGGCGGCCAGCAGCGTGTGGAAATCGGACGGGGTCATCGCGTCTCTCCGGGGCAGGGGCGCTCAGCGCAGGCTGTCGATCTCGTCCGCCAGCCGGCGATTGTGGCTGGTGTAATAGACTTCGAGATCGGACAGGCGCCGGTCGATGTCGCGAAAGCGCGAGCGGACATCGCGGACCGAATTGCCCGGCCGGGTGCGGACATCCTGCCAGAAGCGGCGCTCCTCGGCGCTGTCATAGGCCAGCTCGCCCGGCTTGTCGTTCGCCATCCAGGCCGCCGCCCAATAGGCGATCAGCGTCCAGGGAAAGCCGCCCACCACCGTCAGCACCACCATGCCGACACGCACCAGCGTGACGTCGAGGCCGGTATAGTCGGCGAGGCCGGAGCAGACGCCAAGCCATTTGGCGTTGCGCTTGTCGAGATAGAATTTGGTGCGACGGGGGGTCATCTCTCTCATCCCTGTTGAGGCACGGCCAGCGCTCTGGCTCTTGGACGAAGATCAGGCGTGGCCGGGCCAATCACCTTCGGGCAGGCGGCGTTCGGGGCGGTCCGGCCGCTCGCTCGACGCCCGCCAATGGGGATCGTCGGCGGCGACGATCCGCTCGATGGTGGCGAGCCGCTCGTCGAGCCGGCGCGCCATGTCGTGCAGTCCGTCGAGCAGATTCTCATCCTCCACCGAGAGGCCCCGCGCGCGGCGCCACTGGGTGACGTAGTGGAGGATGATCCACGGCACGCCGATGAACAACATGCCGCAGATCACGATCGGCAGGAGCACGTCTTCCATCGCTCAGCCCTCCCGGGCCGCGAGGCGGGCCTTGAGCGCGGCGAGATCGGCGTCGACCTTGTCGGCGCTCTGCAGCTCCGCGATCTCCTCCTCCAGCGTGCGCGGCGCCGCGCCCATGCCGGCCGCCTCGGCGCGGCCCTCGGCGAAATCGACGCGGCGCTCCAGCGTCTCGAAGCGCGCGAACGCCTCGTCGATCTTGGGTCCGTTGGTCATCTCGCGCAGGCGGACGCGGTTCTGCGCGCTTTCCAGCCGCGCCACGATCGAGTTCTGGCGCGCGCGGGCCTCGCGCAGCTTGTTCTGGAGCTTGGCGATGTCCTCCTCGGAGGCGCTCAGCGCCTCGTCCAGCGTGGCGATCTCGCCGCGCAGCTGCTCGGCCATGTCGGCCGCCTTGCGCTTCTCCACCAGCGCCGCCTTGGCGAGATCCTCGCGCCCCTTGGATAGGGCCAGCTCGGCCTTTTCGGTCCAGCTCTGCTGCAAGCCATCCAGCTTGGCGATGTGCCGCTTCATTTCCTTCTGGTCGGCGATGGTGCGGGCGGCGGACGCGCGCACCTCGATCAGCGTTTCTTCCATCTCCATGATGATCATGCGGATCATCTTGGCGGGATCATCGGCGCGATCGAGCAGGTCGGTCACGTTGGCGGCAATGATGTCTCGGGTGCGGGAAAAAATTCCCATAGCTGAACTCCTGCTTCCCTCGCTCGTGAACCGCGCGGGGCGGTGACACGATCATTCTATGCAGAAGCCGTGCCAAATGCCCAAAGCGCCGGAAACCGGGCATTTTCACGGATGCGGTCCGGCAGCGGCCAACGGCATCTTGCCAAGACTTGGGAAAATGTACCAACTCGCCCGCCATGGATCGCGACACCAAGTTCATCGGCGAATCGACCGCCTTTCTCGATGCGGTGGAGCGTGCCAGCCGCGCCGCCGGGCTCAACCGGCCGGTGCTGGTGGTCGGCGAGCGCGGCACCGGCAAGGAGCTGATCGCCGAGCGCTTGCATCGCCTGTCGCAGCGCTGGTCGGGCGCCTTCGTCACCCTCAACTGCGCCGCCTTGCCCGAGACGCTGATCGAGGCCGAGCTGTTCGGCCATGAGGCGGGCGCCTTCACCGGCGCCACCAAGGCCCGCGCGGGCCGGTTCGAGGAGGCCGATGGCGGCACCCTGTTCCTCGACGAACTCGCCACGCTCTCGTCGGGTGCGCAGGAGCGGCTGCTGCGCGCGGTCGAATATGGCGAGGTGACGCGCATCGGCGCGTCGCGCGCGATCCGCGTCGATGTCCGCATCGTCGCCGCCACCAACGAGCATCTGCCCGGGCTGGTGGAGGAGGGGCGGTTCCGCGCCGATCTGCTGGATCGCCTTTCCTTTGAAGTGGTGACGCTGCCGCCGCTCCGCGCGCGCGAAGGCGATGTGCCGGTGCTGGCCGATCATTTCGGCCGGCGCATGGCGTTCGAGCTGGGCTGGAAGGCCTGGCCCGGCTTCGCGCCGGCGGCGATCGCGGGGCTGGCGGCCCATGGCTGGCCGGGCAATGTGCGCGAGCTGCGCAACGTGGTGGAGCGCGCCGTCTATCGCTGGGACGAGCCCGAACGCGCGATCGACCGGATCGAGTTCGATCCTTTCGCTTCGCCCTGGGCGCCGCGGGGGCGCGCGGCACGGCCCGGGATCAGCGTGGCGCCGGGGCCGGCCGCCCCGGTGGCGGTCACCGAGGATGGCGACATCTCCGATTTCCGCGCCGCGTGCGAGGCCTATGAGCGCAAGCTCCTGGAGGCGGCGCTGAAGCGCTGCCGCTTCAACCAGCGCGCCACGGCGGCGGCGCTGGCGCTCAGCTATGATCAGCTGCGCCACGCGCTGCGCCGGCACAATCTGCTCGATCGCACCGCCGCCTCCTGATCCTTTTTCCATTACGGCCGCGTTCCATGAGAATGGCTCGCAACTGTCGAAAGCACTGCACCTTTGCGCCGGAAAGGCGTTAGGGAGCCATCCTACATCAGCCCAGACAGGAGACGCCGATGGCTTTCGCCCTCCCCCCGCTGCCGTTCGAGAAGAGCGCGCTCGAGCCCTTTCTCTCGGCCGAAACCTTCGATTATCACCATGGCAAGCACCACAAGGCCTATGTCGACAAGACCAATGGCTGGGAGGCCGAGAAGGGCCTTGGCGGCAAGACGCTGGTGGAAGTGATCCAGCAGGCCAAGGACCAGGGCGACAAGGGCCTGTTCAACAACAGCGCCCAGATTTGGAACCACAGCTTCTTCTGGCAGTGCCTGGCGCCGGCCGGCAGCACCAAGCCGTCCGAGAAGCTGGCGGGGCTGATCGCCGATTTCGGCGGCGAAGAGGCGCTGCTCACCAAGCTCAAGGAAGAGGCCGTCGGCCATTTCGCGAGCGGCTGGGCGTGGCTGGTGCTCGACAATGGCGCGCTCAAGATCACCTCGCTGCACGATGCCGATACGCCGGTCGTGTATGAGGGGATGAAGCCGCTGCTCACGCTCGATGTGTGGGAGCACGCTTATTATATCGACTATCGCAACGCCCGCCCGGACTTCGCCGACAAGGTGCTGAAGAACGTCATCAACTGGGACTTTGTGTCGCAGAATCTGGATGGCGCCGGCGTGTCGCGCGCGGATCAGGAACAGGCCTGAGCCAGGCCTGCCGCCGCCCCTGCGGGGGCGGCGGCCCCGCTCAGCCCGAGGGCGGGCTTTCCTCCACCGCCTCGGCCGCGCCGCCGCCCAGGCCGTGGCGCATCATCATCGGTACATTGGCGAGCGCGAACAGCATCGTCGCCGGCAGCACGCCCCAGAGCTTGTAGCCGATCCAGGCCGAGGTGGAGAGATGGCGCCACGCCACCTCGTTGGCGATCGCCATCACCACGAAGAACCAGGCCCAGTTGCGCGAGACGAGGTGCCAGCCGCGCTCGCTCAGGCCCGGATAGGCGGCGCCGAAGACCAGCTTCAGCGTCGGCCGCCGCCGCCACAGGCCGACGAACAGGATCGTCGCCACCGTCACATAATAGATGGTCGGCTTGACCTTGATGAAGACATCGTTGCGCAGCCACAAGGTGAGCGCGCCGAACACCAGCACCATCGCGCCCGACACCCACAGCATCGGCGAGACCTGGCCGAGCCGCAGCTTGGAGACGATCATCGCCAGCACGGTCGCGGCCATGAACGCGCCGGTGGCGACATAGACACGCTGCCCCTCGGCCACGGGCGCCCAGGCATTGGCCAGGAAGAAGAGCAGGATTGGCCCGAAATCCAGGACGATGCGGAGCAGCGGGCTTGCGGCTTTCGAATGGGTCATGATGGCCTTGTGCGATCGGATGGCGGGGAGGGCCGGCGCCGGCCGCTTAGTCCGCGCCGGCGATCAGCGCGGCGACCTCGCGCGGATCGAAGGGACGGAGATCGTCCAGCGTCTCGCCGACGCCGATGGCGTGAATGGGCAGGCCGAACCGCTCGGCCGCCGCCACCAGCACGCCGCCGCGCGCGGTGCCGTCCAGCTTGGTCATCACCAGCCCGGTGACGCCGGTTTCCTTGCCGAACACCTCGATCTGGCTGAGCGCATTCTGCCCTGTGGTGGCGTCCAGCACCAGCAGCACGTCGTGCGGCGCCGCCGGGTTGAGCCGGCCGAGCACGCGGCGGATCTTGGCCAGCTCGTCCATCAGCCCGGCCTTGTTCTGCAGCCGGCCGGCGGTGTCGACGATCAGCACGTCGGTGCCGATCTCGGTGCCGCGCTTCACGCCTTCCCACACAAGGCTGGCGGCATCCCCGCCTTCCTTGCCGGTGATGATCGGCACGTTGATGCGCTCGGCCCAGGTCTTGAGCTGG
Organism: Sphingomonas morindae; assembly: GCF_023822065.1. Taxonomy (NCBI): domain Bacteria; kingdom Pseudomonadati; phylum Pseudomonadota; class Alphaproteobacteria; order Sphingomonadales; family Sphingomonadaceae; genus Sphingomonas; species Sphingomonas morindae. Next base: position 208,729 of record NZ_CP084930.1, on the reverse strand, counting down.
CCGATCGCGGCGGCGCGGAAGGTGTCGCCCGCCACCAGCATCACCTGATAATCCTGTTCCTGGAACAGATGCGCCAGCTTGGCGATGGTGGTGGTCTTGCCCGAGCCGTTGACGCCGATCACCAAAATCACCTGCGGCCGCGGAAAGGCCTCGATCTCGAGCGGCTTGGCGACGGGCGCGAGGATGCGGGCGATCTCGTCGGCAACCACGGCGCGCACGCCGGCGGCGTCCATGTCGCGCTCATAGCGCTCCTCCTCGAGCCGTTCGCGCACCCGGGACGCGGTGGCCGGGCCGAGATCCGAGGCGATCAGCGCTTCCTCGATCTCGTCGAGCGTCGCGCGGTCCAGCCTTTCCTTGGTGAGCAGGCTGGCGATGTTGCCGCCCAGCTTTTCGGAGGTGCGCCGGAAGCCGGCGACAAGCTTGTCGTGCCAGAGCGCGGTATGGGGAATGCGGGGCGTGTCGCTCAAACCGGATCTCCGACGAGGCTGCCATCCTCGACATGGGTGACGCGAAGGGAAATGATGTCGCCGATCACGGCGCCGTTGGTGCCGGCGCGTCGCGCCGCCGCGCCGGTGGAAAGCCGCGCGGGTGCGAAATTGGCGGCATGGCCGCGCCCATCCTCCCGCTCCACCAGCACCGCCTGGGTGGTGCCGATCAGCGTGTCCAGCCAGCGCGCCCGGCGCGCCTCGGCGCGGGCCCGCAGCGTCGCGGCACGGGCGCGGACGATCGCGGGGGAAAGCTGCGGCATGCGCGCCGCCGGCGTGCCCGGACGCGGCGAATAGGGGAAGATATGGCCGAACACGATGTCCGCCTCGTCGAGCAGCGCCACGCTGTTGGCGAACTGCGCCTCGGTCTCGGTCGGGAAGCCGGCGATGAGATCGGCGCCGATCGCGATCTCGGGCCGCGCCGCCTTGAGCCGGGCGACCATGGCGATGGCGTCGGCGCGGCTGTGCCGGCGCTTCATCCGCTTCAGCACCATGTCGTCGCCGGCCTGCAGCGAGAGATGGAGATGCGGCTGGAGCCGGGGCTCGCCGGTCAGCAGCGCGAACAGCCGATCGTCGATCTCGACCGAATCGAGCGAGGAGAGCCGCAGCCGCGGCAGATCGGGCACGAGCCGCAGCACGCGCTCCACCAGCTGGCCCAGCGTCTGGCCGCCGGGCAGGTCCGGTCCATAGCTGGTGGTGTCGACGCCGGTCAGCACCACCTCGTTATAGCCCTGATCCACGAGCGCCCGGATCCGGTCCACCACGAGCCCGGCGGGCACCGATCGGCTCGGGCCGCGCGCAAAGGGGATGATGCAGAAGGTGCAGCGATGGTCGCAGCCATTCTGCACCTCGACAAAGGCGCGCGCGCGCTCGCCAAAGCCGGCGACGAGGTGCGGCGCCGTCTCGCGCACCGCCATGATGTCCGAGACGCGCAGCGTGGCGTCCGCGTCGGGCCCGCTCGGCGCGGCCAGCGCGCCGGCTTCCCACTTGTCCCGATTGCCGAGCACCCGGCTCACCTCGGGCATGGCGGCGAAGCCTTCGGGCTCGAGCTGCGCCGCGCAGCCCGTCACCACGATCCGCGCCTCGGGCCGGCGGCGGGCGGCGCGGCGGATCTCCTGGCGCGCCTGGCGCACCGCCTCGGCGGTGACGGCGCAGGTGTTGATCACCACCAGATCCTCGGCATCGCCGGCCAGGCTCCGCATCGCCTCGCTCTCGGCGGCGTTCAGCCGGCAGCCCAGGGTGACGAACTCCGCGCCGCTCATGGCGCGAGCGCCTCGAGATCGATCTCGCCGCCGAACACGTAGCGCGCCGGCCCCGTCATCTGCACGGGGCCGCCGGCGTGCCACGCCAGGCGCAGCGTGCCGCCCGGCAGCGTGACGGAAAGCACGGGATCGCACAGGCCGGCGCGGATGGCGGCGACGGCGGTGGCGCAGGCGCCGGTGCCGCAGGCGAGCGTCGCCCCGGCGCCGCGCTCCCACACGCGCAGCCGGATCGCGTCGCGCGCGGTGATCGTCGCGATGTTCACGTTGATCCGCGCGGGGAAGAGCGGATCCGTCTCGATCGCCGGGCCGACCGCGCCGAGATCGACCGCATCGCAGTCCGGCACGAAGAAGACGATGTGCGGATTGCCCATATTCACCGCCATCGGCGGCCGCACCGGCGCCAGACCCTCCCAGGCGACGGGCAGGGCGGCGGTGTCGAGCGGATAGGCGAGCGGGATGGCGTCCCAGTCGAATCGCGGGGCGCCCATCGAAATCGTCGCGCCGTCGCCGGTCAGCCGCGCCTCGAGCCGGCCGCCGCGCGTCTCGATCGTCGCGCCGTCGCCGAGCAGCGTCGCGACGCAGCGCGTGGCGTTGCCGCAGGCCTCGACCTCGCCGCCATCGGGATTGAAGATGCGCATCCGCGCCGTCGCGCCCTCGACGGGCTCGAGCAGGATCAGCTGGTCGCAGCCGATGCCGCGATGCCGATCGGCGAGCAGCCGCGCGCGCTCCGCCGTCATCGCGAGCGGCTGGGCACGCGCGTCGAGCACGACGAAATCGTTGCCGAGACCGTGCATCTTGTGAAAGCGGCGCATGGCGCGCGATCTAGGGCTGCGCGCGCCGCAAGTCCATGGGCGCCGCCGTCTCGAAGCGGGGCAGGGCCCGGGCCGGCGGCGCGATCGCCGCCGCTCGGGGCGCCGACGAGGGGGGCGGAGCCCCCGGCTCCGGCTGCGGCCTCGGCGGCGGCCGTGCGCAGGCGTCAGCGCGCGGCGAGGCCGGCGCGGCGCTGCTCGGACTCGCGGCCGGTATCGGCCGGGCCGATCTGGGCGCGGGCGGCGGGCAGCAGGCCGCGCTCGGCGAGCAGGCGCCGCGCCGCGCCCACCGTCATCGGCTTGCCGAAATGCCAGCCCTGGCCCTTGGCGCAGCCGATCTCGGTGAGGCGCGCGCGGATGCGTTCGTCCTCGATGCCTTCGGCGGTCACGGGCATGTTGAGGCTCTCGCCGAGCTTGGAGATGGCATCCACGATCGCGGCCGATTCGGCATTGTCGATCATGGACATGACGAAGCTGCGATCGATCTTGATGCGATCGAAGGGCAGCGCGCGGAGATGGGCGAGGCTGGAATAGCCGGTGCCGAAATCGTCCAGCGCGAGGCGGATGCCCTGATTCTTGAGGCTGCCGATGATGGTCTGCGCCAGCGGCAGATTCTGGAAGAGCGAGCTTTCGGTGATCTCCACCTCCAGCCGGCTAGGCGGAAAGCCCGTCTCGACGAGCAGCTTGACGATCTTCTGCGCGAGCCAGGGGTCGCGCAGCTGCGCCGGCGAGATGTTGACGGACAGCGCCAGCGACGAATCCCAGTCGCGCGCCTCGGTGAAGGCGCGGCGCATCACCGCCATGGAGAGATCGCCGATCAGCCCGCTCTCCTCGGCGACGGGGATGAACAGATCGGGCGAGATGATGCCATGGCTGGGATGATCCCAGCGCGCGAGCACCTCGAAGCCGAGCAGGCGGCCGCTCTCCAGCTCCACCTGGGGCTCGTAGAAGGGGATGATCTCGCCGCGCGGAATGCCTTCGCGCAGCCCGCGCTCGATGCTGTTGCGCTGGATCAGCTCCTGCTCCATCGCGGCATCGAACCAGGTGGCGCGGCCGCCGCCGGCGCGCTTGGCGGCGCGCATCGCGATTGTGCTGCGGCGGAGCAGCGCGTCCACGGTCGGCGCCTCGCCCTCCGCCGAGGCGAGCCCCACCGAGGCGCCGAGATGCGCGGTGACGCCGCGCGTCACGATCGGCTGCGCCAGCGTGCCGACCAGGAAATCGGCCAGCCCGTCCACCACCGAGGCGTGGCGCCCCTCGAAGGGCAGCGCGATGGCGAAGCGATCGCCGTCCAGCCGGCCCGCCAGCGCGTCGGGCGGCAGCGCCCGGCGGATCGTGTCGGCGGCGCCGCGCAGCACCTCGTCGCCGGCGAGATGGCCATGGACTTCGTTGACGGTGCGGAAATGATCGAGGTCCACCACCAGCATCGCCACGTCGCGGCGGGGGCGGTGGCGGAGCAGCGCGGCGGCGTCCTCGGCGAAGGTGCGGCGGCTGTGGAAGCCGGTCAGCTCGTCGGTGCGGACGGGCGTGCGCACCCGCGTGCCGCTCTCCGTGTCCGCCACCAGCCGCCGGTAGCGCCGCCAGCCGAGCAGCAGCGCGCCGAGGCTCAGCACGCCGCCGCACAGCAGCCGCAGCGCCCCGGGCGAGACCCAGAGCCCCCGCGCGCCGAGCATGTGGAGACCGCTGCCGAGCAGATAGAAAGCAAGCGCGGCCAGCAACGCGCCCAGCGGAAGATCCCGCCGCGCGCGCGCCAAGGCTTGGTGCCGCCGCTGCGTAAACGCCTTCATACACACCTTCCGCTCAACCGAGTGGTGCTTGTCGGTCGGCAACCGATAAGAAGGCGTAAATGACGCGATGCGGCGGCCGAGGTTGCGCCAGGCCGAGGCTTGGTCTATGGCCCCCCGATCGTTCCGCAGGGATCGAATGGCTCCAGCGCCCGAGGGCGCACGCCGGCCGGCGAGTTTCGCCCGCCGGCGCTTTGTGCGTTGGGCCCTGGCGATCGGTCATGACGATCGGCTGCGGTGGTGAGGAGTATGGCGATGTTCGAGAGCTTGAGCGAGAGGCTGGGCGGCGTGTTCGACCGCCTGCGCGGCCGTGGCGCGCTCAGCGAGAACGATGTGCGCGCGGCGCTGCGCGAGGTCCGCATCGCCCTGCTCGAGGCCGATGTCGCGTTGCCGGTGGTGCGCGATTTCGTCGAGCAGGTGACCGAGGCCGCGATCGGCCAGGCCGTGCTCCGCTCGATCACGCCCGGCCAGCAGGTGGTGAAGATCGTCTCGGACGCGCTCACCGCCATGCTCGGCAGCGAGGCGGTCGATCTCCAGCTCGATGTCACGCCGCCCGCGGTGGTGATGATGGTCGGCCTCCAGGGCTCGGGCAAGACGACCACCACCGCCAAGATCGCGCGCCGCCTGCGCGAGAAGGGCCGCAAGAAGGTGCTGATGGCGTCGCTCGACGTCAATCGCCCGGCGGCGCAGGAGCAGCTCGCCGTGCTCGGCGTGCAGGCCGAGGTGGCCACCCTGCCGATCGTGCCCGGCCAGCAGCCGGTCGATATCGCCCGGCGCGCGCTCAGCGCCGCGAAGCTCCAGGGCTTCGACGTGCTGATGCTCGATACCGCCGGCCGGCTCCATGTCGACCAGGCGCTGATGGACGAGATGAAGGCGGTCGCCTCGGTCTCCGAGCCCGACGAGATCCTGCTGGTGGTCGATTCGCTCACCGGCCAGGATGCGGTCAACGTCGCCACCAGCTTCGCCGGCCAGGTCTCGCTCACGGGCGTGGTGCTCACCCGCATGGATGGCGATGCGCGCGGCGGCGCGGCCCTGTCGATGCGCGCCGTCACCGGCAAGCCGATCAAATTCGTCGGCACCGGCGAAAAGCTGGACGGGCTCGAGCTGTTCCAGCCGGCGCGCGTCGCCGGCCGCATCCTCGGCATGGGCGATGTCGTCAGCCTGGTCGAGCGCGCGGCCGAGACGATCAAGCAGGAGGATGCCGAGAAGCTGGCCGACCGGCTGGCCAAGGGCAAGTTCGATCTGAACGATCTGCGCAGCCAGCTGACCCAGATGCGCAAGATGGGCGGGCTCGGCGCGCTCGCCTCCATGCTGCCCGGCATCGCCAAGGTGAAGAATGCGATGGCGTCCAACGCGGTGGACGACAAGATCCTGATCCGCATGGATGCCATCATCTCGTCCATGACCAAGGCCGAGCGCGCCAGGCCCGAGATCCTCTCGGCCAAGCGCAAGATCCGCGTCGCCAAGGGCTCCGGCACGACCGTGCAGGAGGTCAACAAGATCCTGAAGATGCATCAGGAAATGGCGACGATGATGAAGCGCATGAAGAAGATGGGCGGCCTCAAGGGATTGGGCGCCCTGTTCGGCAAGGGCGGCATGGATGCCGCGCTCGGCGGGCTGACCGGCGGCGAGATGCCCAATCTGCCCGGCGGCGGCCTGCCCGGTGGGCTCCCCGGCCTGCCCGGCGGCCAGGGCATGCCGCCCGGCTTCCACAATTTCATGAAGAAGAAGTGAGCCGCGCCGCGGCCTCCCTAGCGTAGAAAAGGAAGAAAGAATGTCGGTTTCCATTCGCCTGTCGCGCGGCGGCGCCAAGAAGCGCCCCTATTACCGCATCGTCGTCGCCAATTCGCGGTCGCCGCGCGATGGCGCCTTCATCGAGAAGATCGGCACCTATAATCCGATGCTCGCCAAGGATGACGAGAAGCGCGTGGTGCTGGATCTCGAGCGCGCCCGCCACTGGGTCGCGGTCGGCGCGCAGCCGACCGATCGCGTCGCCCGCTTTCTCGACGCCGCCGGCGTGAAGGAGCGCGGCGCGCGCAGCAACCCGAAAAAGGCCGAGCCGGGCGAGAAGGCCAAGGAGCGCGCCGAGGAGCGCGCCGCCAAGGCCGCCGCGATCGCCGAGGCCGCCAATGCCCCGGCCGAGGAAAGCGCCGAGGCCTGAGCCAAAGCCGATCTCCCGCGTTCTTCCTGCCCCACGCAGGAGGACGCGATGATCGACAAGGATAAATCCGAGGTCCAGCCGGACGCCACCAATCGCGGCGTCTCGCCGGACGATCCCGCCGAGGGCGCGCCCGATGCGCCCGAGGGCGGCGCCGACTCGGCCGAGACGCCGGCGGCGCGCTGATCGCCGGACCAGGCGGCGTGGCTTAGGCCCGCCGCCCTGGCTCGCGCGATGAGCCAAGACGGAGCGCGCGGGTGGACGACAGACAGGTGACGCTCGCCGCCATCACCGGCGCGCACGGCATCGCCGGCGAGGTGCGGCTCAAGCTCTTCACCGAGGATCTCGCCGCCTATCCGCAGCTGCGCGCGGGCGATCGGACGCTGACGCTCAAAGCGCTGCGGCCGGGCGCCAATGGCGCGGTGGCGCGCTTCGCCGAAATCACCGATCGCACCGCCGCCGAGGCGATGCGCGGCACCCCGCTCACCGTTCCCCGCGCCGCGCTGCCGCCGCTGGGCGAGGGCGAATATTATCATGCCGACCTGATCGACCAGCCCGCGCTTGCCACCGATGGCGAGGCGCTCGGCCGGATCGTGGCGGTCGAGAATTACGGCGCCGGCGATCTGATCGAGATCGAGCGCGCCGATGGCCGCCGTTTCTTGGTGCCGGTCGGCGCGGGCGTGGCGGATCTCGGCCCGCCCATCCTCGTCCATGCCGCGTTCGTCGAGCCATGATGGATCCCGCCGCCGCCTTCTTCTTCACCGTGCTGGCGCTGCAGGCCGCCTTTACCGGCGCGGTGGTGCTGCTGGTGGGCCGCCGCTTCCCGGCGCGGCTGCCCGTCTATCGCTTCGTCGTGCCGGCGGCGCTGCCGCTGGTGCTGCTGGTGCTGCTGCTCGTCGGCTATGCCGGGGCCAATCGCAGCGCGGGCGTGGCCTTTGGCGATATCCACTGGCTGCCGCTCGGCCGCTTCGTCCTCGCCTATGCGGTGTTGTGGCTGGTGGGCGTGCTCTTCGCCTCGCTGCTGCTGCGCCTGATGCGCCGCCGATGAGCTTCACCGCCGCCATCCTCACCCTCTATCCCGAGATGTTCCCCGGGCCGCTCGGCCTCAGCCTGGCCGGGCGCGCGCTGGGCGAGGGGCGGTGGCGGCTCGATCCGGTGCAGATCCGCGATTTCGCGAAGGACCGTCACCGCTCGGTGGACGATACGCCCGCGGGCGGCGGCGCCGGCATGGTGATGCGCGCCGATATCCTCGCCGCCGCGCTGGATGCCACCACCGCGCGGCATCCGGACCTGCCGGTGCTGGCGATGAGCCCGCGCGGCGCGCCGCTCCGCCAGGCGCGGGTGCGTGCGCTCGCCGCCGGGCCGGGCGCGATCCTGATCTGCGGCCGCTTCGAGGGCATGGACGAGCGGCTGTTCGAGGCGCGCGCCATCGAGCAGGTCTCGCTGGGCGACTTCATCCTGTCCGGCGGCGAGATGGCGGCGCTGACGCTGCTGGACGCTTGCATCCGGCTGCTGCCCGGCGTAATGGGCGCGGCTTCCAGCGGGGACGAGGAAAGCTTCGAAAGCGGCCTTCTCGAATATCCGCACTATACCCGACCTGTCGAATGGGAGGGGCGCACGATCCCTGAAGTGCTGCGATCGGGGGATCATGCGCGGATCGCCGCCTGGCGTCATGCCGAGGCGGAACGGATCACACGGCTAAGGCGGCCGGATCTTTGGGAACGCCAGCGGGGCGCTCCGGTCCGGTCGCCCTCTGGTGCGCGGCAAAAAGACGAGGGATGACAGGGTTATGAACCTTATCCAGACGCTCGAGGCCGAAGCCATCGCGCGGTTCAACGAGAGCAAGACCATTCCCGAATTCCGCCCCGGCGACACGCTGCGCGTGGGCGTGAAGGTGGTCGAGGGCGAGCGCACCCGCGTGCAGGCCTTCGAGGGCGTGTGCATCGCCCGCGCCAACAAGGGCATGGGCTCCAGCTTCACCGTCCGCAAGATCTCGTTCGGCGAGGGTGTGGAGCGCGTCTTCCCGCTCTACTCGCCCAATGTCGATTCGATCGAGGTGGTGCGTCGCGGCGCCGTGCGTCGCGCCAAGCTCTATTATCTGCGTGGCCGTACCGGCAAGTCGGCCCGCATCGCCGAGCGCAAGGACAATCGCGAGACGGCCAAGGCCTGACGCGCCGCCTTCGGGCACCGATGCGCACAGGGGCGTCGGCGGAGATATCCGCCGGCGCCCTTTGTCTGTCGGGGCCATTGCGTCGCCGTAAGCTGGCGTTACACCTGCCGCCATGTCCTTGCTTCTTCTCGCGGCCATGCCGCTGCTCGCGACGCTTCCGGCGGCCGCGCTCCCGCCCGCCGCCATGCCCGCGCCGCAGGTGCCACAGGTGCCGCTCACCATCGAGCGGATCTTCGCGAGCCCCGCTCTGTCGGGGCCCAGTCCGCGCAAGCTCGCGCTCTCGCCCGATGGCCGGTACGCGACGCTGCTCAAGCCGCGCGCCGATGATCGCGAGCGCTTCGATCTCTGGGCGGTCGATACGCGCACCGGCGCCGAGCGCATGCTGGTGGACAGCAAGGCGGTCGGCAGCGGCGCCGCGCTGTCGGAGGCGGAGAAGATGCGGCGCGAGCGCGCGCGCATCGGCGGCAGTTCGGGCATCGTCGATTATGATTGGGCGCCGGACGCCTCGGCGCTGCTGGTTCCGCTCGATGGCGATCTCTATCTGGCCGGGCTCGATGGCAAGGTGCGCCGGCTGACCAACAGCCCCGCCACCGAGATCGACGCGCACATCTCCGAGGATGGCCGCTTCGTCAGCTTCGTGCGCGACCAGAATCTCTACGCGATCAATCTCGCCAGCGGCGCCGAGCAGGCGCTCACGCACGAGGGGGGCGGCACCGTCACCTGCGGCACCGCCGAATTCGTCGCCCAGGAAGAGATGGACCGCTTCACCGGCACCTGGTGGGCGCCAAGCGGCGCGCATGTCGCGGTCGAATGCTATGACGAGGCGGCGGTGAAGACGGTGACGCGCGCCGCCATCGGCGCGGAGGGCACGCGCACCTTCGAGCAGCGCTACCCCGCCGCGGGCACGCCCAATGTGGCGGTGAGCCTGTGGGTGATGGCGCCGGACGGCGGCGGCCGGGTCAAGGTCGATCTCGGCGCCGATCCCGACATCTATCTCGCGCGGGTCGATTGGTCCAAGGATGGCCGCACCCTCTATGTGCAGCGCCAGAGCCGCGACCAGAAGCGGCTCGACATGCTCGCCATCGATCCCGCCACCGGCAAGGGGCGCATCCTCTTCACCGAGACGTCCAAGACCTGGGTGGCGCTGCACGATGATTTCCGCCCGCTCGCCGATGGCAGCCTGATCTGGCGCTCGGCGCGCGACGGCTATGCCCATCTCTACCGCTTCGCCAAGGGCCGCTGGACCCAGCTGACGCGCGGCCCCTGGGTCGTCACCGGCTTGGTCGGGCTGGACGAGACGCGCCACCGGCTGATCTTCACCGGCACCAAGGACGATGTGCTGGAAGGCCAGGTCTATGCGCTCGACTATCTCGCCCCGGGCGAGCCCAAGCGGCTGACGGAGCGCGGTTATTCCAACAGCGCCGAAATGGATCGCGCCGGCACGCACCTGCTCGTCACGCGCTCCAGCCCGACCCAGCCGCCCCAGCTCTATCTGGCCGATGCCGAGGGCCAGCGCATCGCCTGGATCGAGGAGAACCGGATCGACGCGCATCATCCCTATGCGCCCTTCGTCGCGGCGCACCGGCCGGTCAGCTACGGCACACTCAGCGCGGCCGATGGCAGCCTGCTCCACTATGAGATGATCACGCCGGCGCTCGAGCCGGGCAAGCGCTATCCGGTGTTCTTCGAACATTATGGCGGCCCCACCGCGCAGCAGGTGAAGCGCGCCTGGATGAGCCCGATGGCGCAATATTGGGTGTCCAAGGGCTGGATCTATTTTCAGCTCGACAATCGCGGCTCGGCCAATCGCGGCCGCGCCTTCGAGGATCAGATCTACCACGCCATGGGCACGGTGGAGGTGGCGGACCAGGCCGAGGGCGCGCGCTGGCTGGCGCAGCAGCCCTTTGTCGATGCGCGGCGCATCGCCACCTATGGCTGGTCCTATGGCGGCTACATGACGCTGAAGATGCTCGAGAAGGACAAGCAGGGCCTCTATGCCGCCGGGATCGCCGGCGCGCCCGTCACGCGCTGGGAATTGTACGATACCCATTATACCGAGCGCTATCTCGGCAACCCCGCCACGGATGCAGCGCCCTATGCGGCGGGTGGCGCTGTGACCGATGCGCCGCAGATCCGCGCGCCCATGCTGCTGATCCACGGGCTCAGCGACGACAATGTCGTGTTCGAAAATTCGGCCGCGCTGATCAACCGGCTGCAGGAGACGGACACGCCCTTCGAGATGATGCTCTATACGGGCCAGACCCACCGCATCGCGGGGCCGGGGCGGCAGGCGCATGTCCAGCACACGATCGAGCGTTTCCTCGATACGCATGTGCGCGACAGGCGCTGAGCCGGGCGGGGCGCGCGGGGCCGGCCCCGCCGCGCCTCACAGGCTCTCGAACTGGAGCCGGGCGAGCCGCGCGTAGATGCCGCCGCCGGCCTGGAGCGTCTCGTGCCGGCCTTCCTCGACGATCCGGCCCTTGTCCATCACGATGATGCGGTCGGCCGCGCGCACGGTGGCGAGACGGTGCGCGATCACGATGGTGGTGCGGCCGCGCATCAGCCGCTCCAGCGCGTCCTGCACCAGCCGCTCGCTCTCGGCGTCGAGCGCCGAGGTCGCCTCGTCGAGCAGCAGCAGCGGCGCGTCGCGCAGCAGCGCCCGCGCGATGGCGAGCCGCTGGCGCTGGCCGCCCGACAGGCGCGCGCCGCCCTCGCCAAGGAAGGTCTCCAGCCCCTCGGGCAGCTCGCGCAGGAAATCGGCGGCATTGGCGGCCTCGGCCGCCGCCCAGATCGCGGCATCGTCCGCATCCCAGCGGCCATAGCGGAGATTGTCGCGCGCCGAGGCGGCGAAGATCACCGTCTCCTGCGGCACTAGCGCGATGCGTGCGCGGATCGCGGCGGGATCGGCATCGGGCAGCGCCACGCCGTCGAGCAGGACGCGCCCTTCCTGCGGATCGTAGAAACGTTCCGCCAGCTGGAACAGCGTGGATTTGCCGGCGCCGGAGGGGCCGACCACCGCCACCGTCTCACCCGGCGCGATGGCGAGGCTGAACGCCTCGAGCGCGGCGCGGTCGGGCCGCGTCGGGTAGCGGAAGGTCACGCGGTCGAAGGCGATCGCGCCGGTGGCGGGCCGGGGCAGGGCGATGGGCTGCGCCGGCGCGGTGATTTCGGGGCGCGCGGCGATCAGCTCGCCAAGCCGGCTGGCCGCGCCCGAGCCGCGCAATATGTCGCCCCACACCTCGGCCAGCGCGCCGAACGAGCCGGTGACGAGCCCCGCCGTGAGCACGAAGGCGGCGATGGTGCCGCCCGTCATCCGCCCTTCGGCAACGTCGATCGCGCCGATCCAGAGGATCAGCGTCACCGCGCTGAACAACAGGCCGATCACCGCCGCCGTCATGATGGCGCGGACGCCGAAGCGGCGCTTGCTGACCGCGAACACCGCCTCCACCGCCACGCGCATCCGGCCCGCCTCGCGGCCCTCTTGGCCGAAGGCCTGCACCACCCGCATCGCGCCGAGGATTTCGGTGGCGGTGGTGCCGACCCCGGCGATGCTGTCCTGCGAGGATCGCGAGAAGGCGCGCACGCGCCGCCCGAGAAGCAGGATTGGCGCCACCACGATCGGCAGGCCGAGGATCAGCAGCCCCGCCAGCTTGGGGCTCAGCACCACCATGTAGCTGATGCCGCCAATCAGCGTGAAGAGGTTGCGCAGCGCCAGCGAGACGGTGGCGCTGACCACCTCCTCGACGATCGCGGTATCCGAGGTGAGGCGCGACGCGATTTCCGAGGGACGGTTCTCCTCGAAGAAGCGCGGCGAGAGCGTGAGCAGATTATCCTGCACCTCTGTCCTCAAATCGGACACGACGCGCGCCCCGATCCACGACACGAACCAGAAGCGCGTCGCGGTCGCGGCCGCCAGCACCAGCACCAGCATCAGCAAATAGTGGAAGGAGGCGCTCACCGCGTGCGGATCGACTCCCGAGCTGAAGCCCCGGTCGATTACTCTCTTGAAGCCGTAAGGAATGCCCAGAGTCGCGGCGGAAGACACGCACAGCGCCACGAATGCGGCGAGGACATGGCCCGGATAGCGCAGCGCGCGTGCCCAGACCAGCCGGAGGCTGGCCAGCTTGCGGCGGTCTGTCGGGGCGGGCGGATCGCGGGGGATGCGGGCCATGCGAGGCGCCTAGCACCGGGCGCGCCGGGGCTCAACGGCGCCAGCCCTTTCCATTTTAACAATAGGCGAAGGCGGGTGCTCACCCTATCTTTACCGAAACGGCCCATGCTCCCGGGCGAGGGGATCGGGAATTGGGTGCTCGGGCGCGGCATCGTGCCGCAGGAGACATTTCTTGCTCTACGACGCATATGAAATTCAACGCTCCTTCCTCTCCGGTGCCAGCCTCATGGCGAATTTCGGCGCGGGCTGGATGCAGAATCCCGCCAATCCGCTCGCGCACACCCAGTTCGGGCCGATGATCGCGTCGGGGCTCGATGTCTTCGCCCACGCCTCGCAGCCGCGCGGCAAGCCGGAGTTCAACCTGCCCTTCACCGTGCTGCCCGATGGCCGCGAGGTGGCGGTCCGCGAGGAGGTCGTGCTCCGCAAGCCGTTCGGTCAGCTCAAGCATTTTGTACGCGAAGGGGTGGAGGGCGGCCCCCGGCTGCTGATCGTGGCGCCGATGTCGGGCCATTATGCCACGCTGCTGCGCGGCACGGTGGAGCGGATGCTGCCGAGCGCCGATGTCTACATCACCGATTGGCGCGACGCCAAGCTGGTGCCGCTCGCCGATGGCCGCTTCACGCTCGACGACTATGTCGATTATCTGATCGAGTTCCTCACCGTCGTCGGTCCCGGCGCGCATGTCCTGGCGGTGTGCCAGCCGACGGTGCCGGCCTATGCCGCCGCCTGCCTGATGAACGCCGACAAACATCCCTGCCGCCCCCGCACGCTGACGATGATGGGCGGCCCGATCGACACGCGCGAGGCGCCCACGGCGGTCAACACCGTCGCCACGCAGCGGCCGCTCGCCTGGTTCCAGAACAATGTCATCGCCACCGTGCCCTTTTTCTATCCCGGCGGCGGCCGCAAGGTTTATCCCGGCTTCCTCCAGCTGGCCGGCTTCATGGCGATGAACCTCGGCAACCATCTGATGAGCCATTACCGCATGTTCCAGCAGCTGGTGGACGGCGATGGCGAGAGCGCCGAGGCGACCAAGGCCTTTTACGAGGAATATCGCTCGGTCTGCGACATGACCGAGGAATTCTACCTCCAGACGATCGAGGATGTGTTCCAGCGCCACAAGCTGCCCAAGGGCGAGCTGCTGCATCGCGGGCGCAAGGTCGATCCCGCCGCCATCACCGATACCGCGCTGCTCGCCATCGAGGGCGAGCGTGACGATATTTCCGGCATCGGCCAGACCCGCGCGGCGCTCGTCCTCGCGACCGCGCTCGATCCCGCCCGCAAACGCTATTATTTGGCGAAGAATGTGGGGCATTACGGTATCTTCAACGGGCGCCGCTGGCGCGAGATCATCGCGCCTGTGCTGGAGGCGTGGATCGCGGCGCATGAGGGCTGAGGGCCGGCCGGCCGCCGCCACCGCGCTTCTGCTCGCCGCGCTCGCCGCCACGCTTCCGGCCGCCGCCTCGGTGCCGCGCGCCCCCGCCGCGCCGCGTGTCGCCGCCGCCAGCGCCGACGATGCGCGCCTGCTCGCCCAGGCGGCGGATCGCGCCGATGCCGGCGATTGCGCGGGCGTGCTGGCGCTGCTGGATCCGCTGGTCGCCGGCGCCGCGCCCGTGGCGAGCGGGACGCGCTTCTCCGCCCAGCTGCTGCGCATGCCCTGTCTCGCCGCCACCGGCCGGGGCAAGGAGGTGGCGCCGGTGCTGGCCGAGCTGCAGGCGCGCGCGCCGCATCATCCGCTGGTGCGCGCCTTCGAGATCTTCATCGCCGCCGATCAGGGCCGCTTCGACGCGGCGGCGGACGGGCTGGCCGCGATCGCCGACGAAGGCTCGCCCGCGCTGCAGCTGATGCCGAGCAGCCTGTGGCGGGCCCTGGCGCAGCGCCTCACCGTCGCGGGGGATATCGCCCGCCGCGATCGCACCGCGCTCGCGCTCGCCCGCGCCGGCTGGACCCCGGAGGATCGCCCCGAGCTGGCCGAGAGCCTCGCGCTCCAGGGGATCGGCACGCTGCTCGACAGCGGCGAGACGGCGCAGGCGCGCGCGCTGCTGGCGCGGGTGCAGCGTCCCGCCGCCTTGTGGGATATGGCGATCCAGCGCCGCTATGCGCCGCTCTGGCCGGCGATCGAGGCGCGGCTCGGGGCCGCGTCCGGCGTGGCGGCGGATCGCTTCGCGCGCACCGCGCTCGCCGCCTTCGCCGCCGCCCCGAACGAGGATCGCGCGCGGCTGGATGCGGTGCGCGCCTTTATCGCGCTGGGGCGCGGCGCCGATGCGGAACGCACCGCCGCGCCGGTGGCGGCGGTGCCCGGGCTGGGCGAGGATCGTCTCGACATGGCGCTCGACGATGCCACCGCCAAATCGGCGCGCGGCGCCGGCCAGGCGGCGATCGATCGCGTCCTGCCCTTCGCCCGGCTCGATCTCGCGCGCACGCCCGAGGCCACGGCGGCGATCATCGTGCTCGGCGAACTCTATGAGGAGGCGGGCGATCATGCGGCGGCGCTGGCGCTCGCCCGCACCACGCTCGCCCGGAACGGGCCCTTTTCGGCGTTCGGCACCGCCTGGCTCAGGCGCACCGAGGTGTGCGCGCTCGCCGGGCTCGGCGAGCAGGCGCAGGCCGCGCGGGCCGCCGATGCGATGCGCGCCACCGCCGGCGACAATCAGCCCGCCGCAGTGGAAGCCGCCTTGTGCGCCAACCAGGACGATGCGGCCGAACGGCTCGCCATCGCCGCGCTCGCGACGCGCGACGGCGCGAGCCGGCTGGCGGAGCAGTTCCAGCCCCAGGGCGCCTTCTTCCTCCATCCGCCCGGCCGCATGCGCGCGCGCTGGGCGGCGCTGCTCGCGCGGCCGGCGGTGCGCGCCGCCTTTGATCGCGTGGCGCGCATCCTGCCCGAACGCCTCTGGCCCGCCGCCACGCCGCGCGCGCTGCCCGCCCCGCCGCCGCCGCCCGCCGACGGCCTCACCTCGACCTGATCGCCATGACCGATCCAATCCGCATGGGTGTGCGCATCGAACGCTGGCCGGTGGCCGGCGCCTTCATCATCGCGCGCGGCGCCAAGACCGAGGTCGACGTCGTCCTCGTGACCTTGAGCGACGGCGCCTATCGCGGGCGCGGCGAGGCGACGCCCATCTATTATCATGGCGAGACGGCCGAGAGCGTGAAGGCGCAGCTTCTCGGATGCGCCGAGGCGGTGGCCGCCGGAGCGCGGCGGCGCGATCTGGCGGGGCTGCTGCCGCGCGGCGCGGCGCGCAACGCGCTCGATGCCGCGCTCTGGGATCTCGATGCCCGCCGCTGCGGCCTGCCGGCATGGCGGATCGCGGGCCTGAGCGAGCCCCAGCCGCTGGCCACCGCCTTCACTTTGTCGCTCGCCGATCCCGCCGCGATGGAGGCGGACGCGCGCGCCGCCGCTTCCCGCTATCCGCTGCTCAAGCTCAAGCTGGCGGGCGAGGGCGATGTGGCGCGCGTCGCGGCGGTGCGGCGCGGCGCGCCCGAGGCGCGGCTGATCGTGGACGCCAATGGCTCCTGGGCGCCGGACGATGTCGTCGCGCGCGCGGGCGCGCTGGTGCCGCACCGGGTCGAGCTGATCGAGCAGCCGCTGCCGGCGGGCGCCGATGCCGCGCTTGCCGGGCTGGCGTCGCCCATTCCGCTCTGTGCCGACGAAAGCTGCCAGGATCGCGCCGATCTCGCCGCCTGCATCGGCCGCTACGCAGCGATCAACGTCAAGCTCGACAAGGCCGGCGGCCTGACCGAGGCGCTCGCGCTGATCGCCGAGGGGCGGGCGGCGGGGCTCAAGGTGATGGTCGGCTGCATGCTCTCCACCTCGCTCGGCATCGCGCCCGCCTTCCTCGCCGCGCAGGGCGCGGACTGGGTGGATCTGGATGCGCCGCTGCTGCTCGCGCGCGATCGGCCCGAAGGCTTCCGCTTCGAGGGCGGCGTGCTGCGACCCGCCGCGCCGGGCCTGTGGGGCGATGGCTGAACGCCGCGCGGCCGCCCCGGCGGACAGGGGCGGCCCCATGACACAAGGCCTCCGGACGGGATCATGACAAAAGGCCCGGCGGTTCGCACCGCCGGGCCTTTTTCCGAACCGATCGCGATCGATCAGGCCGAGTAATACATGTCGTACTCGACCGGGCTGGGCGTCATCTCCCAGCGATACACGTCGTTCCACTTGAGCTCGAGATAGGCGTCCAGCTGGTCGCTGGTGAAGACGCCGCCCTTGAGCAGGAAGGCGTGATCGGCCTTGAGGCTCTCCAGCGCCTCGCGCAGCGAGCCGCACACGGTCGGCACCTGCGCCAGCTCGGCCGGCGGCAGATCGTAGAGATTCTTGTCCATCGCCTCGCCGGGATGGATCTTGTTCTCGATGCCGTCGATCCCCGCCATCAGCAGCGCCGCGTAGCAGAGATAGGGATTGGCCAGCGCGTCGGGGAAGCGGAACTCCACCCGCTTGGCCTTGGCGCCCGTGCCATAGGGAATGCGGCACGAGGCCGAGCGGTTGCGCGCCGAATAGGCGAGCAGCACCGGCGCCTCGAAGCCCGGCACCAGCCGCTTGTAGCTGTTGGTGGTGGGGTTGGTGAAGGCGTTGAGCGCCTTGGCATGCTTGATCACGCCGCCGATGAAATAGAGGCAGGTGTCCGACAGGCCGGCATAGCCTTCGCCGGCGAAGAGCGGCTTGCCCTCGTTCCAGATCGACATGTGCGTGTGCATGCCCGAGCCATTATCGTCCTTGATCGGCTTGGGCATGAAGGTGGCCGTCTTGCCATAGGCATGGGCCACCTGGTGCACGACATATTTGTAGATCTGCATGCGGTCGGCGGTCTGCACCAGCGTGCCGAAGGTCAGGCCCAGCTCGTGCTGCGCGGAGGCGACCTCGTGGTGATGCTTGTCGCAGGGCAGACCCATCTCGAGCATGGTCGAAACCATCTCGCCGCGAATGTCCACCGCCGAATCGACCGGCGCGACCGGGAAATAGCCGCCCTTGGCGCGCGGACGATGGGCCATGTTCCCGCCATCATATTCGCGGCCGGAATTGGTCGGCAGCTCGATATCGTCGATCTTGTAGTAGCTGGTCGAGTAGCTGTTCTCGAACCGCACATCGTCGAACATGAAGAATTCGGCCTCGGGGCCGACATAGACGGTGTCGCCGATCCCGGTGGACTTGAGGAAGGTCTCGGCGCGCTTGGCGGTGGAGCGGGGATCGCGCGCATAGAGTTCGCCGGTCGAAGGCTCGACGATGTCGCACACCAGGATCAGCATCGGCGTGGCCGAGAAGGGATCGATCCACACCGCGTCGAGATCGGGCTTGAGCACCATGTCGGACTCGTTGATCGCCTTCCAGCCCTCGATCGACGATCCGTCGAACATCAGGCCGTCGGTCAGCTCGTCCTCGCCCAGCACCGAGGAGACCATGGTGAGGTGCTGCCACTTGCCCTTGGGGTCGGTGAAGCGGAGATCCACCCACTGGATCTCCTTCTCCTCGATCATCTTGAGGATGTCGGACGCCGTATTCGCCATGAGAAATGCCCTTTCCCGCTATGTCTTGTCAGTCGAACGATGCCCGCGCGGCGCGCGCTCAGATGGCGTCGCGGCCGCGCTCGCCGGTGCGGATGCGGATCGCGGTTTCCACCGGCAGGACGAAGATCTTGCCGTCGCCGATGCGGCCGGTCTGCGCCGCCGCCTGGATCGCTTCCACGACCCGGTCGGCGAGCGGATCGTCCACCACCACCTCGAGCTTCACCTTGGGCAGGAAGTCGACGACATATTCGGCGCCCCGATAGAGTTCGGTATGGCCCTTCTGCCGGCCAAAGCCCTTCGCCTCGGTCACGGTGATCCCCGAAACGCCCACCTCGTGCAGCGCCTCCTTCACCTCATCCAGCTTGAAGGGTTTGATAATCGCCTCGATCTTCTTCATCGCGCTCCTGTCCCCCGAGCCGCTCGTCCGGCTCAATAAGCGTGCGAGGCGAAGCACCGCAAGCGGTGCGCGCCCGCCCCGGCCGGCAAAGCCCGACTCTGCCTGATAAGCGGGCAAAAACCTTCACACCTGCCCGCTAAATAGGCAAGTTCGTGCCGCACCCTCGCCGCATTTGGCCGGCAATTTTCAGCCATGTACCCGCTTTCCCCCCATGCCGTCCTGCTCGCCGCGGGACTCGGCTCGCGGCTCCTGCCGCTGACGGCGGACCGGCCCAAATGCCTGATCGAGGTCGGCGGCCGGACCATATTGGATCATCAGGTCTCGGCGCTGCGCGCGGCCGGCATCGCCGGCATCACCATCGTCGGCGGCTATCGCTTCGATCGGCTCGCCGCCTATGTCGCGGCGCGCTGGCCCGATCCCGGCGAGCGGCCCGAGCTGGTGTTCAACCCCTTCTATGCCGTGTCCAGCTCGATTGGCAGCGTGTGGGCGGCGCGGCATCGGCTGGAGGGCGCCTTCTGCCTGCTCAATGGCGACACCATCTACGATCCCGGGCTGGTCGCCGCCGGCCTTTCGCGGCTGCGGAGCGGCATCAATCTGTTCGTCGAGCCGATCGGGATCGCCGAGCCCGACGACATGCTCGTGCAGCTCCACGGCGACCGCGTGCTGGCGGTAGCCAAGGATCTTCCGCGCAGCCGCGCCGGCCACCGCTCGCTCGGCTTCATCGTCGCCGACGGCGCCGATCATGGCTATGGCCGCGCGCTCGAGCGGGTGATCGCGGAAACGGGGGGCGCCCAGGCCTATCACCACGCGATCGTCGATCGCCTCGCGCACGAAGGCCGCGTCCTGCCCGTGCCCTTCGCCGGCGACGCCTGGGCCGAGATCGACCGCCCCGAGGATATCGCCCGCTGGCGCGGCGATCGCGCGCCCGATCGGGATGACGGCGCGGCGGCGGCGCGGCGGGCGGCGGGCGCGGCGCGGTCGTGAGCGGGCCGGTGGCGAGAGGGCCGGCATGAGCCGGGCCTCGCCGCGCATCGCCTTTCTCTTCCTCGGCGAAACGCTGCTCATCCCGCATCTCTATCCGATCCTCGAAGCGCTCGCGCTGGCCGCGCCCGCGCTCCGCGTCGAGGCCTGGACGATCAGCTCGGTGCATGAGGGGCTGATCGCCCGCTGGCTCGACGAGGCCGGGATCGCCGCGCGCGTGCGGCTCCGGCGCGCGCCCGGGTGGCGGGCCTATCCGCACCTCGTGCGGGGCGAAAATCCGCCGCTGCCGGCCAAGCTGCCGGTCCTCGCCCGGCTCGCGCCGCGCCTGCTCGCGGCCGATCTCGTCGTCTGCGCGGAACAGACCAGCCTCTGGCTACCCCGGCTGCTGCCCTTTTTCCGCCGCCGCTTCATCAAGACGGCGCATGGCGCGGGCTCGATGAGCGCGCGCGACGATGCCCGCCGCCGCGCCGCGCATGTCCAGCTGCTGCCCTCGGCGCGCGAGAAGGACACCTATCTCGCGCGGGGCTTCGCCGAGGACCGGCTGATCGTCACCGGCTATGCCAAATCCGCCTTTCGCGGGCTGGCGCGGCCGTCGCGCCTGTTCGCCGATGATCGCCCCGTGCTGGTCTATGCGCCGCACTGGCAACGCCACCGCTCCTCCTGGTGGGCCTGGGGGCGGGCGATCGTCGCCGCGCTGGTGGCGCAAGGGGCGTGGAACGTCATCCTCGCCCCCCATCAGCGGCTGATCGAGAAAGATCCGGGGCTGCGCGCGGTGCTCGCCGAGGCGGCGCGCGCGCCGCACGTGCATGCCGATGTCGATGGCTTCGCCATGGTCGATGGCAGCTATATGGGAGCGGCCGATCTCTATCTCGGCGATACCTCCAGCCAGGTGCTGGAATTTCTCGTCCGCCCGCGCCCTTGCGTCTTCCTCAATCCCGATCGCCTCGATTGGCGCGCCACCGACGATCACGGCTTCTGGGCATGCGGCGAGGTGATCGACCGGCTGGACGCGCTGCCGGACGCGCTCGCGCGCGCCGCTGCGCTCCACCCCCGCTACGAGACGGCGCAGCGCGCCTGCGTGGCGGCGTCGCTCGGCGTCACCGGCCCCGCCGCCGCCGAGGCGGCCGCGCAGGCGCTGATCGCGCTCATTCCTCGCTGAGCCAGCTCCGCAGCGGCCCGCGCCGCCGCGCCGCGAAGGCGCCGAGCAGCTGGCCGGCATGGACCAGCAGCGACAGGAGCGACCACCAGGCCACCGCCTCCAGCCCGCGATCGGGCCGGCCGGCGGCCAGCGCCACGAACAGGATCGCCATATTGGGGTTGCGGCGCGCGGTGAACAGCCGGAACCAGGTATCGAACCGGCGCCACACATGGATGTGCATGCCGAAGGCGCGGATGAACAGCCCCTCGATCAGCCGCTGCGCCGCATAGGCCGCCATGATCGCCACCATGATCGCCACCAGCCGCGCATCGTCGAGCGGATGCGCCGTGGCGCGCGTGCCCAGGCCCCAGGCGAGCCACCAGATCGGCGGATGGATCAGATCCAGCCCGTGATCGAAGATATTGCCCCACCAGGAGGAGGTGATGGTGCAGCGGGCGAGCTTGCCGTCCACCGTGTCCAGCACCATGAACAGAAAGCCCAGCGCCAGGCCGCTCCAATAGTCGCCCCGCGCGAACAGCAGGGTGGCGGCGATGCACAGCAGGCTGCCGATCGTCGTCACCATGTTCGGGCTGAGCCCGGCGCGCGCCGCCATGCGGGTGAGCGCGAAGGCCGCCTCGGGCCAGAGATATTTGGTGAGCAGATCGGTCGCGCCCTTATAGGCGCCGTAATAGGAGCGGCGCTCGATCTCGGGCGCGGTCTGCCGGGTTAGCGGCTCGACGAACGGGCATTCGCGCTTGCGCAGCGCATGATTGTAGAGCGTCGGCCGCGCGTCATAGTCGATCACCGTCAGGCCCGGCGCGTGCGGATCGTCGATGCCCGCGGGCAGATGCGCCAGCACGGGGCGGCCGCCGGCCTGCAACACCGCGCCGGGATGCGCCAGGATATGCTTGAACCATTCGGGATCGAAGGCGAAATGCGTGTCCGCCCAGAGCGTGGCGGCGGGTGCGGCACCGGGGCCCGGCGGGCCCGGCGGCACCGCGGCCTGGGCACGCGCCATGCGCCTGATGCGTTCGGCGTTGCTCATGCCCCAGAGCGTCACGGGATTGTCCCCCGCCAGCACGAGGTTCGGTTTTTGCGCGACCACAACTCTACTCCCGGCGTTCGGACCAACGCCGAGGCGACAGCTATGGGCGTCGTCCCTGATGCGCAAGCATGGCTGAACCCGGCCACGCTCACCCAGGCCACCGCGATCCAGCGCGCCATCGCCGCGCGCGTGGAGATGGTCGATCGCTTCCCCGCCGCCCCCAGCCTCGCCGGTGCCGACACGTCGATGCGCTGGCGCGACAGCCGCGGCCCGATCCATGCCGCCATCGCGCCGCTCGCGGGCGCGGCGGCCACCGCCACGATCGTGCCGCCCTTTCCCTATGTGCCGGGCTATCTCGGCTTTCGCGAGGCACCGGCGCTGCTCGCCGCCTGGGCGCGGCTGGCGGAAAAGCCCGATCTGCTGATCGTCGACGGCCAGGGCCGGGCGCATCCGCGCCGCTGCGGCATCGCCAGCCATATTGGCGTGCTGCTCGACTGGCCGACGATCGGCGTCGCCAAGTCGCTGCTCTGCGGACAGGTCGAGGGGGTGCTGGGCGAGGCGGCGGGGGCGACGGCGCCGCTGGTCGATCGCGGCGAGCTGATCGGCCTGGCGCTGCGCAGCCGCGCCCGTGCCAAGCCCATCTTCGTCAGCATCGGCCACCGCGTCAGCCTGGAGAGCGCGCTCGCGCTGATCCGGTCGGTGGGCGAGGGCCGCCGCCAGCCGCTGCCGATCCGGCGCGCCCATGATGCCGCCAACGCCGCCCGCCGCGCCTGGGAGGCGGCGGGCGCCACGTCGGCGTGAGCGGCCCGGCTCAGCCCTTGTGCTGCGCCTTCCAGGCCTTCACCGCCGCCAGCGTCTTGGCGACATGGCCCGCCGGATCCATCGCCGAATAGGCGAAGAGGATCCTGCCATCGGGCGCGATGACATAGCTGGTGCGGTTGGCGCGCGAGGAAGTGGCGAGCTTCACGTCATAATCGGCGATGATCCGCGGCGTCGCCGAGCCGACCGCGAACTTGTTGCGGCATTCGGCCACCGAGAAGCGGTTGAGCACGTCGATCGGATCGGCCGACATGCCGATCACCGTCGCGCCCAGCTTGTGGAACTCGTCGGTCGCCTCGGCGAAATCATGCGCCTCCACGGTGCAGCCCGAGGTGAAGGCGGCGGGGTAGAAATAGAGCACCACCGGCCCCTTCTTCAGCGCGCGCGCCAGATCGAAGGGCATCGGCTTGCCCGCCAGGCTCGCCTGGGTGGCGAAGCCGGGCGCGGGCGCCCCCACGGGCAGCGCCGCCATCGCCGGAGCGGTGCACAGCAGCAGCGCGGCGCAGGCGGGGATCAGCGGCATCTTCATCGGACAGGCGCTCCTCAGAAATAGGGAGGCTTGGTATAACCCGCCGGCGAGAGCGTGAAAATCTCGCAACCGCTCTCGGTGATGCCGATCGAATGCTCGAACTGCGCGGAGAGCGACCGGTCGCGCGTCACCGCCGTCCAGCCATCGTCGAGCATCTTCACGTCGGGCCGCCCGATATTGATCATCGGCTCGATGGTGAAGATCATGCCGGGCTTCAGCTCGGGCCCGGTGCCGGGGCGGCCGATATGCACCACCTCGGGCGCGTCGTGAAACACGCGGCCCACGCCATGGCCGCAGAAATCGCGCACCACGCCGTAGCGATGCTTCTCGGCATAGGTCTGGATCGCATGGCTGATATCGCCCAGCCGATTGCCGGGCCGGGCCTGTTCGATGCCCAGCATCAGGCACTCATAGGTGACATCCACCAGCCGCCGCGCCTTGAGCGGCACGTCGCCCACCAGGAACATGCGGCTGGTATCGCCATGCCAGCCATCCACCACGGGGGTCACGTCGATATTGACGATATCGCCCTCGCGCAGCGCCTTGGGGCCGGGAATGCCATGGCAGACGACATGGTTGATCGAGATGCACGAGCTGTGCGTATAGCCGCGATAGCCGAGCGTGCCGGGCACCGCGCCGGCATCCAGCGTCAATTGCCGCACCATGTCGTCCAGCGTCTCCGTGGCGACGCCGGGCACCACGTGCGGCGCCAGCGCATCCAGGATCGACGCGGCCAGCCGCCCGGCCGCGCGCATCCCGGCGAAGCCGGCCTCGTCATAAAGCTTGATCGCGCCGTCGCGCTCGATCACGTCCTCGGCGGACACGGAAACATAGCTGGTCATCGCCGCTATATAGCGTCTCGCGCCCGGCTCCGCTATGCCGGCGCGCGATGGACGCGAACCGTATCTGGAAAGCCGCCCTCGTCGTCATCGGCGACGAGATCCTGTCCGGCCGGACGCAGGACCGCAACATCGCCCAGCTGGCCAGCTGGCTCAATGTCCAGGGCATCCGCCTGGCCGAGGTGCGCGTCGTCGCCGATGACGCCGCCGCGATCGGCGAGGCGGTGACGACGCTCGCCGGCCGCAACGATTATTGCTTCACCACCGGCGGCATCGGGCCGACGCACGACGATATCACGGTCGATGCGATCGCCGCCGCCTTCGGGCTCGAGGTGGTGGTGCACCCGCGCGCCCGCGCGATCCTCGAAAGCTATTACGCCACGCGCGGCGGCCTCACCGAGGCGCGGCTGCGCATGGCGCGGGTGCCGGCGGGCGCGACGCTGATCGAGAACAGCGTGTCCGGCGCGCCGGGCATCCGGCTCGGCGCGATCTTCATCATGGCCGGCGTGCCGCACATCACCGCCGCGATGCTCGAGTCGCTGACCGGCACGCTCGAGGGCGGGCTGCCTGTCGTGTCGCGCACGCTCGGCTGCTGGGTGGGCGAGAGCGAGGTGGCCGATCTGCTCCGCGAGGCCGAGCGCGGCCATGAAGGCTGCCAGATCGGCAGCTATCCCTTTTTCCGCGAGGGGCGGGTGGGCGCCAATTTCGTGGTCCGCTCGGTCGCCGCCGAGGCCGCAGAGCGCTGCGTGGACGATCTCGCCGCCGCGCTCGGCGCGCTCGGCCACGAAACGGTGCGGGGCGGCATCTAGCGCCCGCCGTCGCGCGGCACGCGCGGCGCCGGCTACGATCGCCGCCCGCCTCCGTCCCCGCGCTCGGGAACGCGCCCCTCAGTCCGGTGCGCGGCGCGCGGCCATCATCTCCGCCATGTCCGCGCGCCCGTCCGCGCGCAGGCCCTGCTCCACGCCGATGCGATTGCGCTCGGGCTGGTTCTGGCTGAGCTTCCACTTGCCCTCGATGTGCGACACCGGGATCTCGAGCCCGACTATGCCACCCATCTGCGCCGCGACGAATCCGTCGGGCGCATCCTCGAGCCGCCATGGCCGCGCGCGGCCGCCTTCCTGCGCGTCCGTCAGCTGGTCGATCTGCGCGCGCAGCCACACCGGACAATCGATCACCCGGGGCGTGCCGCGCACCTGCACCATGATGTAGTTCCAGGTCGGCACCACCTTCCCATGCTCGGCCTTGGTCGGATACCAGCCGGGGCTGACATAGGCCTGCGGCCCCTGGAAGATCACCAGAACCGGCGCGGACTGCCTCAGATCCGCCAGCTGATCATTGGCCCTGGCCAGATGCGCGCGCAACACGGCCGCCGCGCCCTCGCCATGCAGGGTGAAGGGGATGAGGTTCGCGGTCAGCCCCGCCGCGCCATGGCTGACGAGCGTCGCCAGCGGGTGGGCGCGGATGGCGGCATGCAGCCTCTCGGGGTGCGTTTCGCGAAAGGCCGGCGGACGATACATCCGCCCGACGTAGCGCGGCGCGGGGAACTAGGCCATCGCCACGGACCGAAAACGCCGGCGCATGGCGCGCGCGCCGGGGCATAGGAGCGCGCGGGCCGCCCGCCCCCGGAGAGGCCGCGCGCGGCGCCAAAAACGCACACGCCCCGCCGGCCCGGATCGGGGCAGGCGGGGCGGCGGGTCTTGGGCCGGGGCCGGCGCGGGGCTCAGCCCTGCAGCGGCATCTGCATCATCATATTGTGGTTGAGATGGTACATCACCCAGAGCGAGCCGCCGAGGATGATCGCCAGCACCATCACCGTGAAGCCCAGCGCCCACAGCGTCCAGCGGTCGGTCGAGCCGTCGAGATGGAGGAAATAGACGAGGTGCACCACCATCTGCACCGCCGCCGCGCCCATGATCAGCCAGACCGCCGTCGCACCCGAGACGCTGCCCGCCATCACCGCGCCGAAGGGCAGGATGGTGAGCAGCACCGCCGCCACGAAACCGATCACATAGGGCTTGAGGGTCGGCGCATGGTCCGCCGCGTGCGCGTGCGCGCTCATGCCGAAACTCCCATCAGATAGACGAAGCTGAACACGCCGATCCAGACCACGTCGAGAAAGTGCCAGAACAGCGACAGGCAGGTCAGCCGCCGCAGCGTCATGTCGTTGAGCCCGAATTTGGCGAGCTGGACGAGCATTACCGTCATCCACACCAGCCCGGCGGTGACGTGCAGCCCGTGCGTGCCGACCAGCGCGAAGAAGGAGGAGAGCCAGCCCGATCGGTCCGGCCCGGCGCCTTCCGCGATCAGCTTGGCGAACTCGTTCACCTCCATGCCGATGAAGCCGAGGCCGAGCAGCGCGGTGACGACCAGCCACGCCATCGTCATGCCCTTGCGGCCCTGGTGCGCCGCGATCATCGCGATGCCGTAGGAGAGCGAGGAGAAGAGCAGCAGCGCCGTCTCCACCGCCACATAGGGCAGCTCGAACAGCGTGCGCGGCGTCGGGCCGCCGGCAAAGGCGGTGGACATCACCGCATAGGAGGCGAACAGGCCCGAGAAGAGCACGCAGTCGCTCATCAGGTAGATCCAGAAGCCGAGCTTCACGGTCCCGGCCTGGTCGTGATGCCCGTCCTCCTCGCCATGGCCGTGGCCATGGCCGAGCGCGTGCGGATCGAAGGTGGTGCTGGTCATGTCAGGCGGCCTTGGCGAGTGCGGCGTTGCGACCCTCGGTCTCCGCCACCTGTTCGGCGGGGACGTAATAGTCGCGGTCGGTGTTGAAGGCGTGGACGATCGAGCAGCCGATCACCGCCACGAAGCTGGCGATGGCGAGCGGCCACATGTGCCACACCAGCGCGAAGCCCAGCGGCACGCCGAGCAGGCCGATCACGAAGCCCGCCCAGGTGTTGCGCGGCATGTGGATCGGCGCGAAGACCGCCGGCACGGGCCGCGCGCCTGCCTTCTTCATCAGGTGCCAGGCGTCGAGCCCGGTGATCTTGGGCGTCTCGGCGAAATTGTAGAAGGGCGCGGGCGAGGCCACCGCCCACTCCAGCGTGCGGCCGTTCCAGGGATCGCCCGTCAGGTCGCGGTTCGCCTCGCGGTCGCGGATGCTGACGACCAGCTGCGCGGCCTGGAGGATGATGCCCGTGAAGATGATCGCGGCGCCGCAGGCGGCGACGATGAAATAGGGCTGCCACGCCAGGTTCTGATAATGCTGGAGGCGCCGCGTCACGCCCATGAAGCCGAGCGCGTAGAGCGGCATGAAGGCCATGTAGAAGCCGATCAGCCAGCACCAGAAGGCGGCCTTGCCCAGGCGCTCGTTGAGCGTGAAGCCGAACGCCTTGGGGAACCAGTAGTTATAGGCCGCGAAACAGCCGAACACCACGCCGCCGATGATCGTATTGTGGAAGTGCGCGATCAGGAACAGCGAGTTGTGGAGCACGAAATCGGCCGCGGGCAGCGCCATCATCACGCCGGTCATGCCGCCGATGGTGAAGGTGATCATGAAGCCGATCGTCCACAGCACGGGCACGGTCATGCGCACCCGGCCCTTGTACATGGTGAACAGCCAGTTGAAGATCTTCACGCCCGTCGGCACCGAGATCACCATCGTGGTGATGCCGAAGAAGGTGTTGACGTTGGCGCCCGAGCCCATGGTGAAGAAGTGGTGGAGCCAGACCACGAAGGACAGGCCCGCGATCGCCATGGTCGCGTAGACCATCGACTTGTAGCCGAACAGCGGCTTGCCCGAAAAGGTCGAGACGATCTCGGAGAAGGCGCCGAACATCGGCAGGATCAGGATGTACACCTCGGGATGGCCCCAGGCCCAGATCAGGTTCACGTACATCATCGGGTTGCCGCCCGCGTCGTTCGTGAAGAAGTGGAAGCCCAGATAGCGATCGAGCGAAAGCTCGGCCAAGGTGATGGTCAGGATGGGGAAGGCCGCGACGATCAGCATGTTGGTGCAGAGCGCCGTCCAGGTGAACACGGGCATCCGCATCATGTGCATGCCCGGCGCGCGCATCTTCAGGATGGTGGCGATGAAGTTGACGCCGGCCAGCGTCGTGCCCACGCCCGAGATCTGCAGCGCCCAGATATAATAGTCGACGCCGACGCCGGGCGAATAGGTCAGCTCCGAGAGCGGCGGATAGGCCAGCCAGCCGGTGCGCGCGAACTCGCCGATGAAGAGCGACAGGTTGATCAGCACCGCGCCCGACACGGTGAGCCAGAAGCTCAGCGAGTTGAGATAGGGGAAGGCCACGTCGCGCGCGCCGATCTGGAGCGGCACGACGAGGTTCATCAGCCCGATCACGAAGGGCATGGCCATGAAGAAGATCATGATCACGCCATGGGCGGTGAAGACCTGGTCGAAATGGTCCGGCGGCAGATAGCCGTGCGCGCCGCCGGCGGCGAGCGCCTGCTGCGAGCGCATCATGATCGCGTCGGAAAAGCCGCGCAGCAGCATCACCGCCGCGAGGATCACGTACATCACGCCGATGCGCTTGTGATCCACCGAAGTCAGCCATTCGCGCCACAGATAGGGCAGGTGCCGCCCCTTCAGCACGAAACCCGCGATCGCCAGCGTGACGATCCCCATGAACGCGGTCGCGCCCATGATGATCGGCTCCTGGTACGGAATGTCCGCAAGCGTCAGCTTGCCGAAGATGAGACTCATGTCCTTCAATCCTGGTGGGCGTGGCCGGGCGTATGGGCGGCGTCGTTGGGCACCACGGTGCGCTGCTCGCGCACGGGGTTCATGCCGGCCATAAGGATGCCGTTGAAGAGATTGGGCGAAACGCTGCCATATTGGCGGACCGGCAGGTTTTCGCTCGGTTTCTCGAGCGCGTGGTACGAAGCGAGGTCGAGCGCGCCGGGCGCCTTGCGCGCGGCCGCGATCCAGGCGTCGAAGCCTTTCTGGTCCATCGCCTTGGCGGCGAAGCGCATGTCGGCGAAGCCGTCGCCCGAGAAATTGGCGGAGATGCCCTCATAGGTGCCGGGCTTGTCCGCCAGCAGGTGCAGCTTGGTCTGCATCCCGGCCATGGAATAGATCTGGCTGCCGAGGCGCGGGATGAAGAAGCTGTTCATCACCGAGGCCGAGGTGATCGAGAAATTCACCGGCCGGCCCACGGGCATGGCCAGCTCGTTCACGCTCGCCACGCCATATTCGGGATAGATGAACAGCCATTTCCAGTCGAGCGAGACGACCTGCACCTCCACCGGCTTGGCCGCCGAGGCGATCGGCCGGAAGGGATCCAGCCGGTGCGTCGTGTCATAGGCGATCCAGGCCAGTGCGGCGACGATCAGCGCCGGGATCGTCCAGATCACCACCTCGATCGCATTGCTGTGCGACCATTCGGGCGCATAGTCGGCGGCGAGGTTGTTCGCGCGGTAGCGCCAGGCGAACCCCAGCGTCATCCCGATCACCGGCACCACCACGATCAGCATGAGCAGCGTGGCCCACAGGATGGTGGAGCGGTTTTCCATGCCGATCATGCCCTGCGGCGCGACCAGCGCCCAGTCGCACCCCGCCAGCAGCGTCAGCGGCGCCAGGGCGGCGAGGCGGAGGGCCCGGCGGGGATGGATCTTTGCGGCCATTGCGATGTTGTACCTATGCGGAGGCGCCGCGAGCGCGACGCGCAAGACTGTGGATACGGGCGAGAGCGGAAGGCTCTAGGGCTCGCTTCGTGGCCGTTTTCGGCTCGTGCGATGGCGCGTTGGACGACTCACGGAATGGTTCCGTGGACCAAATTTCGTCGCATCTCAATACGGAATTGCGCAGCGCATCATGCGTTCGCTGCATCCTGGCACAGGGAGGCGGCACGCACCGCGCTGCGGCTGCGAACAGCCTGTCAAGCTAAAAAGTCTAAGCATGACGAATTCGCGTGACAAGCGTTGGAAAGCGGCAGACGCTGAACGGGCCGGAACAGGATGGCGGCGGTTTTCCGTCGATCGCTCCAGCCGGCGAAGAGGAGAAGCCTGATGCACAACCGCCTGTCCGCGAACCTTTGCTGTTCGTCGGCCCTGTTGTTCGGCCTGACCTTGTTCACCGCCGGCTGCACCGTGCCCAGCGAACCGACCATCGCGATCGGATTGTTCCTGCTGTTTGCCGCCATCACCTGCCTGATCGGGCTCAACTATCCGCAGCCTGGCGAGAGCCGGCCGCTGGCCGGGGCGACGATCCACCGATTTCCGGGCCGGGCAAAAAAGTCTCTCACGCCGGGCTTGCCAGGGGCGCATGGCTGAGGCATAGGCCCGCCTCGCCCGACGGCGCCCTGCGCGGCGGGCTGTTCCCCGGTAGCTCAGCGGTAGAGCAATCGGCTGTTAACCGATCGGTCGCTGGTTCGAATCCGGCCCGGGGAGCCATTTTCCAGATTTCGCCGTCACGCCGCCCGCCGCGCTCGCGGCGCGCGCCGCCTATGCCGCGTCCGCGCTCAGACGGCGAACTGCTCCATGGTGATGCGATCGTCCAGCGCATGGTCGGGATCGAACAGCAGTGACAGGCAGGTGGCGCGGTCGATGCCGACGCGCACCAGCGCCACGTCGCGTACCTCGCGCTGATCGGCCACCGCCGAGACCGGCCGTTTCACGGGATCGAGCACGCGGAAGCTGATCTTGGCGCTTTCGGGCAGGATCGCCCCGCGCCAGCGACGCGGGCGGAAGGCGCTGATCGGCGTGAGCGCGACCAGCCCCGAGCCGAGCGGCAGGATCGGCCCCTGGGCGGAGAGATTATAGGCGGTCGAGCCCGCGGCGGTGGCGGCGAGCACGCCGTCGCACACCAGCTCCGGCAGCACCACGCGGCCATCCACGGACACTTCGATCCAGGCAGTCTGGCGCGTCTCGCGCAGCAGCGAGACTTCGTTGATCGCGGCGCTGGAGAAGCTCTCCCCGTCCACCGTCTCGGCCTCCATCCGCAGCGGCGTGACCGAGAAGCGCCGCGCGCGCGCCAGCCGCTCGTCGAGCGCGTCCATCCGCCACTCGTTCATGAGAAAGCCGACCGTGCCGAGATTCATGCCAAACACCGGCTTGATGCGGTGGCGGTCCAGCATGGTGTGCAGCGTCTGGAGCAGAAAGCCGTCGCCGCCCAGCGCGATGACGATATCGGCCTCGTCCAGCGGCACGAATTCGTAGCGCTGCGCGAAGGTGGCGGCGGCCTGCTGCGCGGCGGGCGTCGGCGAGGCGACGAGCGCCAGCCGGCTCTCGGTGCGGCGCGTGTCGCGCCCGCGCACGCCGTTCATCCGCCGGTGACGCTCATGTGCCGCGCCACCGCCGGCGCCGCCGCGTCGATGCGGAACTCGTGGCGCAGCGGCTTCAGCCCCAGCGCCGCGTCGATCGCGGCATCCAGCGCCGGCCGCCCGCCCGTCCGCCACGCCTGTTTGAGATCGACGCGGTCGTCATGGCCCAGGCACATGTACAGCCGGCCGGACGCGGTGAGCCGCACGCGGTTGCAGCCGTCGCAGAAATTGCCGGTGAGTGGGGTGATGAAGCCGATCCGCGTGGTGGTGCCCGGCACCAGCGCGTAGCGCGCCGGCCCGCCCGAGCGGTGCCCGTCGGCGATCAGGCCGAACCGCTCCTCCAGCGTGCGGCGCACGCCATCCAGCGGCAGATAGCGATCGGTGCGATCCTCCTCGACCACGCCGAGCGGCATGGTCTCGATCAGCGTCAGATCATGGCCGGCCGCCGCGCACCAACGAAGCATGTCGCCAATCTCGTCCTCGTTCAGGCCCTTCAGCGCCACCATGTTGATCTTGATGGCGAGCCCCGCGGCGCGGCCAGCGGCGATGCCCTCCAGCACGCGGCCGAGATCGCCGGTGCGGGTGATGGTGCGGAACCGCTCCGGATCGAGGCTGTCCAGGCTCACATTCACGCGTCGCACGCCGGCCGCGTACAGCGCCTCGGCATGATCGGCGAGGCGGGTGGCGTTGGTGGTGAGCGTCAGCTCCTCCAGCGCGCCGGTGGCGAGATGCCGGCCGATGGCGCGGGCCAGCGCGGGCAGGCCGCGCCGCACCAGCGGCTCGCCCCCGGTCAGCCGCACCTTCTTGATCCCGCGCTCGACAAAGGCGGTGACGATCGCCTCCATCTCCTCGAGCGTCAGCACCTCCGCGCGCGGCAGGAAGGTCATCGCCTCGCTCATGCAATAGCGGCAGCGCAAATCGCAGCGATCCGTCACCGACAGGCGCAGATAGGTGATTCGGCGGCCGAAACCGTCGATCAGCGGGGCGGCCTGAGGGCGGGGCGACGCATCCATGTCGCGCACAGCTAGGATGCCCTCCGGCTCGGGACAAGGGCACGGTGTCGCAAAGCGATAGGGCCAGCATGGGACAGGGCGTAGGGGTTACGCAATTGGCGCGAGGCCGCGCGGCTCCTAAGCAGCGCTTGTCGGCCGTGGGGGCATCGTCCCTTTGGGGCGGGGAGGTTTCGATTACCGATCTGGTGCCGGCGGGTGCGGTCCCGCTGTTTCTTCTGTCCATCCGCCATCGCGATGAACTCGCGCGCATGGTCGAGAAGGCCGGCTGGCCGGTCATCGCCGCGCGCCGCCCGCATGGGCTCGAACGCCGCTTCCTCGCCTCCGGGGCGGCGGTGGCGCTGATCGATGCGCGCGAGGCGCTGGTGGAAGGCCTGGCGGCGGCGCGCGCGCTGGCCGATGCCGTGCAGGCCAATGGCGCGGCCATGCTGGTGCTCCTCACCCGGCGCGACGCCTCGGTGATCGCCGCCACCTTCGAGGCCGGCGCCACCCATTATCTCGCCGGTCCGGTCAGCGAGGGCGAGCTGCTCCAGGCGCTGCGCTTCGCCACCCGCCATGCCGAACGCCTAGCCGGGGGCGAGCAGGGCTTCCGCCGCCGCGCCGCGCTGGTCGCGGAGGAGGCCAAGCTGTGGCGCTGGTCGCCGTCGCTGCCGCACCGCGTGGCGCTGAGCGCGGCGCTGGCGGGCGCGATAGGCCACCCCACCGAGCCGGAAACCGTGGCGCGCGGCGCGCTGCTGCCCGCGCTCGGCCGCGGCGGGCTGCGCGCCGCGCTCCAGGCGATCGAGCGCGTGCTGGCGCGCGGCGGGGTCGCCTCCTTCGCGCACAACGCGCCCGACGGGCGCCGCGTGGCGCACCATCTGATGGCGGAAGGCGGCGCGATCATCGGCCATGTCGAGCCGGTGGACCAGGGCTTCGGCGTCGAGAATGCGCCGCGCGATCCGCTCACCGGGCTGGAAGACATGCGCGGCGCCCGGCGCTGGCTGGAGGGACGGCTCGGGCATCGCGCCGATCTGGATCCGCCGCTGGTGCTGATCCTGATCGGGCTCAGCCGGTTCGACATGGTGAACGCCGCCTTCGGGCGCGCGGTGGGCGATACCATCATCCGCGCCGTCGGCCGCCGGATCGAGCGGCTGGCGGTGCCCGGCCATGGCCGGCGGCGGCTGGTCGCGCGGCTGGCGGGGGCTGAGTTCGCGGTCGGGCTGCCGGGGCCGACATCGCTCGAAGAGGCGGAGCTGCTCGCCACCGAGCTGGTCGGCGCGATCGCGCGGCCGTTCGTCGCGGGCGATCATGTCGTCACGCTCGCCGCGCGGGTAGGGATCGCGCCGGCGCGGGCGGGCGCGCGCGATGCCGGCGATCTGCTGCGCCAGGCCAGCCTCGCGCTCGCCGACGCGCGCGAGGGCGAGACGGCGCGGGTGCGCGTCTTCACCCATGGCGAGGAGAGCCGCCGCGCCGAGGATCGCCGGCTGGAGCTGGATCTGCGCCTCGCGCTCGACGAGGACCGGATCGAGATACTGTGGCAGCCTCAGGTCTCGATCGCGACCGGGCGGATCGTGGGGGTGGAGGCGCTGGCGCGCTGGCGCCATCCGCTGCTGGGCGAACTGGGCGCCGAGGCGCTGTTCGCCGCCGCGGAGCGCTCGGACTATCTCGTCGAGCTTTCCACCCATGTGCAGGAAAAGGCGCTCGCCACCGCCGCCGGCTGGACGGGGCCGCTGGGTCGGCTCCATGTCGCCATCAACGTCGCCGCCGCCGATATCGCCGAGCCCAATTTCGCCGATGCGCTGCTCGCCCGCATCACCACCGCCGGCCTCGCGCGCGAGCGGATGACGGTGGAGGTGACGGAAAGCGAGCTGATGACCGATCTCGGCGCCGCCGCCGCGCTGCTCGCCCGGCTGCGCGCCAGCGGCGTGCGGGTGGCGATCGACGATTTCGGCACCGGCTATTCCAGCCTCGCCTATCTCAAGGCGCTGCCGCTCGACGAGATCAAGATCGACCGCCGGCTCGCGCAGGATATCGCGGGATCGGCGCGCGATCGCATCGTCGTCCGCTCGGTGATCGACATGGCGCGGTCGCTCGGCCTCGCCGTGGTCGCCGAAGGGGTCGAGACCGAGGAGCAGCTGACCCTGTTGGCGCAGGAAGGCTGCACCTTCTTCCAGGGCTTTCTGTGCGCGCCGCCGCTCGACGTGCCGGCCTTGGCGCGGCTGATCGAGCGGCAGCAGACACGCGGCTGACGGGCGGCGGCGGGGCTCAGCCCGCCGCCTTGGCCAGCCCCTTCGCCAATTGCGCGGCGCCGTGCAGCCGCGCCTTCGGATCGCCCCAGGCGCGGCTGATCACCAGCTTCTCGTCGGGACGCAGCCGCGCCGAGCCCTTGAGCCGCTCGACATAGGCGAACAGGCCGGGGACATTGGGAAAGCCGCCCTCGGCGAAGGTGACGAGCGCGCCGTGCGGCCCAACATCCAGCTTGGCCACGCGCGCGGTGCGGCAATCCAGCTTGATCCCGATCACGTCGATCAGATTGCGCGTCGCCTCGGGCAGCTTGCCGAAGCGGTCGATCAGCTCGGCGGCGAAGGCCTCGATGCCGCGCTTGTCGTCGATCTCGTTCAGCCGCCGGTACAGACCCATGCGCAGATCGAGATCGGGCACATAGTCCTCGGGAATGAGGATCGGCGCGTCCACGGTGATCTGCGGCGAGAAATCGGTCTTGGCCTCGGGCACATCCACGCCGCCCGATTTGGCGACGAGGATCGCGTCCTCCAGCATCGACTGGTACAGTTCGAAGCCGACTTCCTTGATATGGCCCGATTGCTCGTCGCCCACCAGATTGCCGGCGCCGCGAATATCGAGATCGTGGCTGGCGAGCTGGAATCCGGCGCCGAGGCTCTCGAGATTGGCCAGCACCTGCAGCCGCTTCTCGGCCGCCTCGGTCATCAGCCGGCCGGCGGAGGTGGTGAGATAGGCATAGGCGCGCGTCTTGGATCGGCCGACCCGCCCGCGCAGCTGGTAGAGCTGGGCGAGGCCGAAGCGATCCGCGCGGTGGATGATGATGGTGTTGGCCGAGGGAATGTCGAGCCCGCTCTCCACGATCGTGGTGGAAAGCAGCACGTCATATTTGCGGTCGTAAAAGGCCGACATCTTCTCCTCCACCTCGGTCGCGCCCATCTGGCCATGGGCGGTGACGAAGCGGACCTCGGGCACGTCTTCGCGCAGGAAGCGCTCGATATCGGGCAGATCGGCGACGCGCGGCGCGACGAAATAGGCTTGGCCGCCGCGATAATGCTCGCGCAGCAGCGCCTCGCGCAGCACCACCGGATCCCAGGGCATGACATAGGTGCGCACCGCCAGCCGGTCGACCGGCGGCGTCTGGATCACCGAAAGCTCGCGCAGGCCAGACATCGCCATCTGCAGGGTGCGCGGGATCGGCGTGGCGGTGAGGGTCAGCACGTGGACGTCGGTCCTGAGCGCCTTGAGCCGCTCCTTGTGGGTGACGCCGAAGCGCTGCTCCTCGTCGACGATCACCAGCCCCAGCCGCTTGAAGTTTACCGTTTTGGCGAAGACGGCATGGGTGCCGACCACGATATCGAGCGTGCCATCCGCCAGGCCCTCGCGCACCGCCTTGGCCTCGGCCGTGCCGACGAGCCGCGAAAGCCGCCCGATCTTGAGCGGAAAGCCCTGGAAGCGCGCGACGAAATTCTGGTGATGCTGGCGCGCGAGCAGCGTGGTGGGGCATACCACCGCCACCTGCAAGCCCGCCATCGCCGCGACAAAGGCCGCGCGCAGCGCCACCTCGGTCTTGCCGAAGCCGACATCGCCCACCACCAGCCGATCCATCGGCCGGCCGGCGGCGAGATCCTCGAGCGTCTCGGCGATGGCGCGGTCCTGGTCCTCGGTCTCCTCATAGGGGAAGCGATCGACGAACTCGGCATAGCCGGTCGCGGCATCGGCCACCTCGGCGGCGCGCAGCGCGCGGGCGGCGGCGGTCTTCATCAGCTCGCCCGCGATCTCGCGGATGCGCTCCTTCATCCGCGCCTTGCGCTGCTGCCAGGCGACGCCGCCCAGCCGATCCAGCGCGACCCCCTCGGCATCCGCGCCGTAGCGCGAGAGCACGTCGATATTCTCGATCGGCACGTAGAGCTTGTCGCCGCCGGCATAGGAGAGCAGCACGCAATCGTGCGGCGCCTTGCCGACGGGCACCGAGGTCAGCCCTTCGTAGCGCCCGATGCCGTGATCGACATGGACGACGAAATCACCCGGCGAAAGCGTGGCCAGCTCGTTGAGAAAGGCGTCGGTGCTCTTGCGCCGCCGGGCGCGCCGCACCAGCCGGTCGCCCAGCATGTCCTGCTCGGTCAGCACCGCCACGTCGCGCGTGGTGAAGCCATGGTCCAGCGGCACCACCGCCAGCGCGACGCGGCCATTGGGCTTGGGGGTGGCGGCGCCCAGCGCGGCCTGCCAGCTCTCCTCCGGCGCGAGCGCGCTGAGCCCGTGGTCCGCGAGCAGCCCGCTCAGCCGTTCGCGCGAGCCGCGCGTATAGCTGGCGAGCACCACCTTCTTGCCGGCGCGGTGCAGCGCGCGGACATGGCCGGCGACCGCCTCATAGACATTCTCGTTGGCGGTGCGCTCCGGCGCGAAATCGCGCGGGGCCTCGACGCCGAGATCGATCACCGTCGCGCTCTCGGGCTCGCGGAAGGGCGTGGCGAGGTGCATCGGCCGCGCCGCCACCGCCGCCGCCCATTCGTCGGCGGAGAGGTAGAGCGTGTCCGGCGGGAGCGGGCGATAGCTGCCCGGATCGGCGGATTGGGCGCGCTTGCGATTGTCGAAATAGTCGGCGATCGCCTCGATCCGGGATTCGACCGCGCCGATGCTGCCGCTGTCGCGGACGATCCGGTCGTCGGGCCCGAGATGGTCGAACAGCGTGGCCAGCCGCTCCTCGAACAGCGGCAGCCAATGATCCATGCCCGCCAGCCGCCGTCCCTCGGACACCGCCTGGTACAGCGGATCGCCCGTCGCGGTGGCGCCGAAGCGCTCGCGATAGCCGGAGCGGAAGCGCTTGATCGACTCGGCGTCGAGCAGCGCCTCGGACGCGGGCAGCAGCGTGAAGCCGTCCACGCGGTCCACCGTCCGCTGGTCGGAGGGATCGAAGCGGCGCACGCTCTCGATCTCGTCGCCGAAGAAGTCCAGCCGCAGCGCCAGCGTCTCGCCCGAGGGCCAGAGATCCACCAGGCCGCCCCGCACGGCATATTCGCCCGGATCGTGCACCGTGTCGGTGCGGCTATAGCCATTGGCCTGCAGCAGCGCCGCCAGCCGGTCGCGATCGATGCGTTCGCCGGGCGCCAGCCGCGCCACCAGCTGGCGCGTGCGGAACGGGGTGAGGGTGCGCTGGGTCGCCGCATTGGCGGTCGTCACCAGGAGCTGGGGCCCCTTGGGCTTGGCCTGGAGCGCGTGCAGCGTCGCCAGCCGCTCGGCCGAGATGCGCAGCGAGGGCGAGGCGCGATCATAGGGCAGGCAATCCCAGGCGGGAAAGCTGAGCAGCTCCAGCTCCGGCGCGAAGAAGCCCGCGGCGTCGGCGATGCCGCGCATCTGCGCCTCATCGGCGGCGATGAACACGGCGCGGCCGCGCGGCGCGGCCGCGCGCGCGAGATCGGCGGCGAACCAGGGCAGGAAGCCGGGCGGGGCCGAGGCGAGGGTGAGCGGCGCCGTGGCGGCGAGGATGCGGGCGAGCGGCTCAGTCATGCGCGGGGCCGGGCGGAAGCGATACGGGAGGGGCGGCGCGGATCGGCGGTTCGGATCACTTGGCGACCGGAATATAATCGAGCGTCATCAGCCCTTCCATCAGCGGACCCTGAAAGCGCGCCGGAGCAACCTGGGTGCCGATCGCCCAGGCCATGACATCGACATCGTCTTCCTCGAGCAGCGCCGCGAACCAGGCGATCTCCGCGTCGCCCCAGCCGGCCGCGTGGCGGTCGAAGAAACCGCCGATCAGCAGGTCCGCCTCCTTGGTGCCGCGATGCCAGGCGCGGAAACGGAGACGCTTGAGCTCAGTAGCGCGATCCAAGATAACTCCCAGCATGAACGGCCGCACGCGGCGCTTTGAGCCGGCGGCGACGCGGTGTATCGACACGCCATCTAGTGATGCGACCCGAAATCCTCAATCCGCTGTTCGCCGAGGTGGAGGCGCTGAAAGGCGTTGGCCCTACCCTGGCCAAGCCGCTGAAGAAGCTCGGCCTGAACCGGGTGATCGACGTGCTGTTCCACTTTCCCGTGGCGATTGTGGAGCGTCGGCGAGTGGACACGCTGGCCGAGGCCGAGATCGGCCGCGGCGTGATCGTGGCGCTCACCGCCACCGGCTATCGCGCGTCGTCTTCGCCGCGCGGGCCGTTCCGGGTCGAGGCGCAGGACAGCGCCGGTGCGCCGGTGGCGCTGGTCTATTTCGGCGGCGGCGGCGGCTGGGCGCGCAAGCAGTTTCCGATCGGCGAGGCGCGGCTGGTGGCGGGCCGGCTCGATTCCTACGGCCAGGGCCTCCAGATCGTCCATCCGGACCAGGTGGTGGAGCCCGGCTCCGACGAGGAGATTGCGAGCCGCGAGCCGATCTATCCGCTGTCGGCCGGCATCACCTCGCGCCGCATCGCGCTGCTCGTCGAGCAGGCGCTCGCGCGGGTGCCGGATTTGCCCGAATGGATCGAGCCGAGCCTGGTTTCGGCACGGGGCTGGCCGAGCTTCGGCGCGGCGCTGATGCGGGCCCATGCCGATCCGCAGGACGAGGCGGCGCGCGCGCGGCTCGCCTATGACGAGGTGTTCGCCAACCAATTGGCGCTGATGCTGGTGCGCGCCTCGACCCGGCGGCGGCGCGGGCGGCCGCTGGCGGGCGATGGCCGCCACCGGCTGCGGCTGGCGCTGCCCTATCGCCCCACCAACGCGCAGGCGCAGGCGATCGCCGAGATCGAGGGCGATATCGCCCAGTCGGTGCCGATGCTGCGCCTGCTGCAGGGCGATGTCGGCGCGGGCAAGACGCTGGTGGCGCTGATGGCGCTGCTGATCGCCGCCGAGGCGGGCGCGCAGGGCGCGCTCCTCGCGCCGACCGAAATCCTCGCCCGCCAGCATTTCGAGACGCTGAGCCGCCAGCTCGCTCCGCTCGGGCTGCGGCTCGCCATTCTGACGGGTCGCGAAAAGGGCCGCGCGCGCGAGGCGACGCTGATGGGGCTCGCCGACGGGTCGATCGATCTTCTGATCGGCACCCATGCCATCTTCCAGGACGCCGTCCAGTATCGTGCGCTCGGGCTGGTGGTGGTGGACGAGCAGCACCGCTTCGGCGTGGCGCAGCGGCTGATGCTCGCCGCCAAGGGCCAGCATCCGCCGCACATGCTGGTGATGACCGCCACCCCCATCCCTCGGACGCTTACCCTTGCCCATTATGGCGAGATGGATGTGAGCCGGCTCGACGAGATGCCGCCGGGCCGCCAGCCGATCGAGACGCGCGTGATCGCGCTCGAGCGGATCGACGAGGTGGTGGCGGGGCTCGGCCGGCATATCGCGGCGGGCGGCCAGGCCTATTGGGTCTGCCCGCTGGTCGAGGAGAGCGACACGGGCGACGATGCCGCCGCCGAGGCGCGCGCCGCCAGCCTGCGCCAGCAGTTCGGCGCGCGCGTCGGGCTTGTCCATGGCCGGATGAAGGGGCCGGACAAGGACGCGGTCATGGCCGCCTTCCAGGCCGGCGAGGTGGCGGTGCTGGTGGCGACCACGGTGATCGAGGTGGGCGTGGACGTGCCCAACGCCACGCTGATCGTGATCGAGGGGGCGGAGCGGTTCGGCCTCGCCCAGCTCCACCAGCTGCGCGGCCGGGTGGGGCGGGGCGGCGGCCACTCGGTATGCCTTTTGCTGCGCGGCGCGGCGCTGTCCGAAACCGCGCGCGCGCGCCTGGCGCTGATGCGCGAGACGACCGACGGCTTCCGCATCGCCGAGGAGGATCTCCGCCTGCGCGGCGGCGGCGAGCTGCTCGGCACGCGCCAATCGGGCGAGGCGGGGGCGCGGCTCGCCGATGCCGAGCGCACCGCCGCGCTGATCGGCACCGCGCACGATGATGCGCGCCTGCTCACCGATCGCGACGGCGGGCTGGACGGTCCGCGCGGCCGCGCGGCGCGCACCCTCCTCTATCTGCTCGAACGCGACGCGGCGGTGGCGCTGCTGCGCGCGGGGTAGCGCGGCGCCGTTCCGGTCAGAGGCCGTTCCAGCTCGGCCGGTCGTGCGGCGCGGCGCTGAGCAGGCGCGCATAATCGCCCGCCTCGATGGTGCTCAGAAACTCGGCGCCGATCCGCCCGGCCAGCGCCCAGATGATGCGCGCCGGCCGTTCGCCCAGCGCGGGCAGGGCGATGGAGATGATCTCGCCGATCGCGACCTGGCTGGCGCTGCGCGCCATCAGCCCGAAGGGCGAAAGATCCACCACCATCGCGCGCCCCGTTTCGCCGGCGGGGCCGCGAATGGGAGTGCGGAAGGAGACGATGTCGCGCGGGGCCCGGCGCAACTCGGTCGTTCGCGGTGCGGTGGCCATGTCTTCCTCTCCAAGCCTGCCTCGCTTGTGCGCCCCGGAGCTGAAGCTCTGGTAAGGGCGCGCGGTTAAGACGCGCTAACCCTGTCCGGATCAGGGCAGCAACAGGCCGTGCCGCTTCTTGCCGAGGCTGAGCTTGATCGGCTGATCCTCCAGCACGATCTCGAACCCGGGATCGGTGATGGCGAGATCGTTGAGCCGCACCGCGCCCTCGGCGATCTTGCGGCGCGCCTCGCCGTTGGAGGCGGCGAAGCCGAGCACCGTCAGCGCGGGCACCAGCCCGATCCGGCCGCCATCCACGCGCAGCTGCGGCAGCGCCGCGCCGGCCGCGCCTTCCTCGAAGGTGCGGCGCGCGGTTTCGGCCGCGTCCACCGCCGCCGCCTCGCCATGGGCGAGCGCGGTCGCATGGTGCGCGAGCTGCTTCTTCGCCTCGTTGATCTCGGCGCCCGGCAGCGCCTCCAGCCGCGCGATCTCGTCGAGCGGAAGATCGGTGAAGAGGCGCAGGAAGCGGCCGACATCGGCATCCTGCGTGTTCCGCCAGAACTGCCAGTAATCATAGGGCGGCAGCATATCGGCGTTGAGCCAGACGGCGCCCTTAGCGGTCTTGCCCATCTTGCCGCCATCGGCAGTGGTGATGAGCGGACTGGTCAGCCCGAACAAGGGCGTGCCCTCGACCCGGCGGCCAAGCTCGATGCCGTTGACGATATTGCCCCACTGATCCGAGCCGCCCATCTGCAGCCGGCATCCGGCGCGTCGGGCCAGCTCCAGGAAGTCATAGCCCTGGAGGATCATGTAGTTGAATTCGAGGAAGGAGAGCGACTGCTCGCGATCCAGCCGCAGCTTGACCGAATCGAAGCTCAGCATCCGGTTGACCGAGAAATGCTGGCCGATGTCGCGCAGGAAGGGGATATATTCGAGCTTGTCGAGCCATTCGGCATTGTCGAGCAGGATGGCGTCGCTCGGGCCGTCGCCGAAGCGCAGGAAGCGCTCGAACACGCGCTTGATCGAGGCGATGTTGCTGGCGATCACCTCCTCGGTCATCAGCTTGCGGGCTTCGTCCTTGAAGCTCGGATCGCCGATCTTGCCGGTGCCGCCGCCCATCAGCACGATCGGCTTGTGCCCCGCCTGCTGGAGCCGGCGCAGCATCATGATCTGCACCAGGCTGCCCACGTGCAGCGACGGCGCGGTCGGATCGAAGCCGATATAGCCCGGCACGATCTGCCGTTCGGCCAGGGCGTCCAGCCCCTCCGCGTCGGTGAGCTGGTGGATATAGCCGCGGCTGTCGAGTAGGCGGAGGAGATCGGACCGGAAGCGCGTCATGATGGGCGCTCGGTAGCACAAGGGAATGCGGCATGGGTAGCGAGCATGTGCTGGCGGTGGGCCTAATGTCGGGCACCTCGCTGGACGGGGTCGACGCGGCGCTGATCGAGACCGATGGCGAGGCGCATGTCCGCCCCATCGCCTTCCGATCCGAGCCCTATGCCGAGACCGACCGGCGCCAGCTCCAGGCGGCGACGCAGCGGGCGCTGGCCTGCGCCGCGCCCGGCGCCGACGCCACGATCGATGCCGCCGCCGCGATGCTCACCGATCGCCATGTCGCGGCGGTGCGGCGCCTGTTGGCCGAGGCCGGGGTGGCGCCGGAGCAGGTGGCGGTGGCGGGCTTCCACGGGCAGACGGTGGCGCATCGGCCGGACCGTGGCTGGACCTGGCAGATCGGCGACGGCGCCGCCCTGGCGCGGGCGCTGGGCATCGCGGTGACCGATGATTTCCGCTCGGCCGATGTCGCCGCCGGCGGCCAGGGGGCGCCGCTGATCCCCGTCTACCACCGCGCGCTGATAGGCGCCGAAGGGCTGCCGGCGGCGGTGCTCAACCTGGGCGGCGTCGCCAACATCACCTATCTCGATCAGGACCGGCTGATCGCCTTCGATACCGGGCCGGCCAACGGCCTGATCGACGATTGGATGGCCGCCGAATGCGGCCGCGCCTTCGACGCGGGCGGCGCGCTGGCGGCGCAGGGCCATGTCGATGCCAGCGTGCTGGACATGCTGCTCGACAGCGACTGGTTCGATCAGCCGCCTCCCAAATCGCTCGACCGCGCCGATTTCACCATCCAGCCCGCGCGCGGCCTCGCGCCGGCCGATGGCGCCGCCACGCTCACCGCCTTCACCGCCGCGACGGTGGCGCTCGCGCTCGACCTGCTGCCCGCGCGTCCGGCGCGGCTGATCGTCGCGGGGGGCGGGCGGCACAATGCCACGCTGATGGCGATGCTGGCGGCGCGCACGGGTCTGCCCGTCACGCCGATCGAGGCGCTCGGCTGGAATGGCGATGCCACCGAGGCGGAAGGCTTCGCCTATCTGGCGGTGCGGGCGCGGCGCGGGCTGCCGATCAGCTTTCCCGGCACCACCGGCGTCGCCGCGCCGCGCACCGGCGGCCGGCACCATGATCCCCAGCGCTGATCAGCGGCGCGTGCCGGCGCGCGTCTCCAGAAGATCCCACAGGCCCTGGTGCTGAAGCAGCAGCTGCTGCACGCCGAACCGCACCGCGCGCTCCACGCCGGCATTCTCGAACAAGGCGGGCAGGAGCGCATAGCTATCCTCGGCCGAGGGCAGATCGAGCGGCGGCAGCGCCAGCCCGGCGCCCGCGCCGGCGCGCTCCATCAGCAGGCGGATGGCGGGCCAATCCAGCACCAGCGCGAGCGCCGCGCCGAGCGCCGTGCCGCGCCGTTCGGACTGGGCCAGCACGCCCAACGCATGCGCCTGTTGCAGCGCCGCGTTCTCGCTCTGGGTCTGGGCGATGGTGATCGGCATCGCGCCCACAACCAGCACCAGGCGGGCCAGGAAGGCGCGCTCGGCGGCGAAGGCGGCGGCGGCGCGGAACATCCAGTCGCGCGCGCCGGTGGCGAAGACACGCTCGGCCGCGTGATCCAGCACGCCGGGAAAGCGGCCGTGCAGCAGCGCGAGGAAATGGACGCAATCGGCGAGGTCCGGCGCGGCGGCGGTGGCGAGGCGCAGCACATGGGGATGGGCGGCGCTGCCGTCGCGCGCGATCACCGCCGCCAACCCGCTGCCCATGTCCGGCGCCCGCAGATCGCCCGGCTTGCTCGCCATTCCACCCTCCGCCGCCGGGACCTACCGGCTCGATGGCGGGCTTAACGGCGGAAGGTAAAGGCGTGGTTTATGCTGGGGCCGGAACGGTACGAGCCCGTGTCCGGCTTACTGATCCAGGAAGCTGCGCATCTTCCGGCTGCGCGAGGGATGCTTCAGCTTGCGCAGCGCCTTGGCCTCGATCTGACGGATGCGCTCGCGCGTCACCGAAAATTGCTGGCCGACTTCCTCAAGCGTGTGATCGGTGTTCATGCCGATCCCGAAGCGCATGCGCAGCACCCGCTCCTCGCGCGGGGTCAGGCTCGCCAGCACCCGCGTCACGGTTTCCTTGAGGTTCTGCTGGATCGCGGCGTCGACCGGGATGACGGCGTTCTTGTCCTCGATAAAATCCCCGAGATGGCTGTCCTCCTCGTCGCCGATCGGCGTTTCGAGGCTGATCGGCTCCTTGGCGATCTTCATCACCTTGCGCACCTTCTCGAGCGGCATCGAAAGCCGCTCCGCCAGTTCCTCCGGCGTCGGCTCGCGGCCGGTCTCGTGGAGGAACTGGCGCGAGGTGCGCACCAGCTTGTTGATCGTCTCGATCATGTGCACCGGGATGCGGATGGTGCGCGCCTGATCGGCGATCGAGCGGGTGATCGCCTGCCGGATCCACCAGGTCGCATAGGTGCTGAACTTGTAGCCGCGGCGATATTCGAACTTATCCACCGCCTTCATCAGGCCGATATTGCCCTCCTGGATGAGATCCAGGAACTGCAGCCCGCGATTGGTATATTTC
Source organism: Sphingomonas morindae (assembly GCF_023822065.1). Lineage (NCBI taxonomy): Bacteria > Pseudomonadati > Pseudomonadota > Alphaproteobacteria > Sphingomonadales > Sphingomonadaceae > Sphingomonas > Sphingomonas morindae. Next base: position 163,995 of record NZ_CP084930.1, on the reverse strand, counting down.
TTGGCGATCGAGATCACGAGACGGAGATTGGCCTCGACCATCTCCTTCTTGGCGATCCGGGCCTCGCGCTCGCCCTTCTGCACCATGTTGACGATGCGGCGGAATTCCGGAAGCGACATGCCGGTCGCCTGGACGATCTCGGCGATTTCGCTGCGGATCCGCTCGACCGGGCCGGATTCGGCGGCGGCGAAATTGGCGAACTTCTTGTCGATCCCGCGCACGCGATCGAGCCAGTTCTCCTCCAGCTCATGATCGATATAGGCGTCGAGAAAGGCCTTGCGGGGCACCTTGTGGCGCTCCGCGAGGCGCAGCATCTGGCCGCCCAACGCGGTCAGGCGCCGGTTATAGGCATAGAGCTGATCGACCAGATATTCGATCTTGGCGCCGTGGAACTGGACGCTCTCCACCTCGGCGGTGAGATCCTCGCGCAGCTGCTGGTAGCCGGCCTCCTGCGCCTCGGAAAAACCACCGATGTTGAAGGCCTCCACGCGGGTGCGCTGCACCTCGGCGAACTGGCCGTACAATTCGGTGATCCGCGCGAACCGCTCGAGCGCGAGCGGCTTCAGCGTCTCCTCCATCTGGGCGAGGCTGAGGGTATTGTCCTCATCCTCGTCCTCGGCGGGACGCGGCACGCGGCGCTCGGTAAGCTCGTCCTCCTCGTCGGCGGGGGCCTCCTCGGGCTCCTCTTCCTCCTTGAAGGACGGACCGGCGGTCTTCTCGGAAATTTCGCCGCCGTCATCCTCGCCGTCCTCGGACAGGCTTTCGGGCGCGGGATCCTTGTTGAGCATGGCGTCGAGATCGAGGATCTCGCGCAGCTGCATCGTGCCCTCGTTGAGGGCCGTCGACCATTCGATGATGGCGTTGAAGGTGATCGGGCTCTCGCACAGGCCGAGGATCATGGTGTCGCGGCCGGCCTCGATCCGCTTGGCGATGGCGATCTCGCCCTCGCGGCTGAGCAGCTCCACCGCGCCCATTTCGCGCAGATACATGCGGACGGGATCGTCGGTGCGATCGACCGTCTCTTTCTTCTGCTGGACCTGGAAGATGGCGGGCTCGCCTTCCTCGCCGCCCTCCTCGGGCGTCTCGTCCTCGTCCTGCGGCTTCTCGTCCTCGCCCGCATCCTCGTTCTCGACGATGTTGACGCCCATCTCGTTCAGCGCGGACATGATGTCCTCGAGCTGATCGGAGGTCATCTGATCCTGGGGCAGGGCCTCGTTCAGCTCGTCATAGGTCAGGTAGCCACGCTTCTTGGCGCGCGCGATCAGCTTCTTGAGCTGGGCGTCGTTCAGGTCGATGAGCGGCGCATCGCCGTCACCGCCCGTGCCGCCCGCCGAAGCTTCGATCGTGTTGGTCTTCGCCATTCTTGGTCCCGTCAATCCTGCCCGCCCGACCCGAGAAAGCTGGCCGCGGCGAAGAGTTCAGCCCTTCGTGCCCGTAGATATTGTCTCTCCGCCTCGATCGCTAGATAGCCATCGCCGGCGCCGTCCTCGACTGCAGCCCTGTCTAGACCGCGGAGCCCTTCGTCAAGTTCCCGTTCCTCGCAGAGGAAGGCGATAAGACCTTCAAGGACCGCAATTCTGCGCTCCTCGTCCGCGGCCTCGCTGGTGAAGGCGAAGCGCAGGTCCCGGGTCAGCCTTTGTTCCAGCACCTGCGCGAGGCCGTCAGCCGCCAATATGTGGTCGATGCAATCGCCTTCAAGATCGGCGCCGCGCAGCGCCGCCGCCACCAGCGTATCGCGCCAGCGGGCGAGGCGGGGCTGGTCGATCGGCAGATGGGCCAGCCGCTCGGCGTGGCGGCGCAGCACCTGCGGATGGCGCGACAGGCCGTAGAGCAGCTGGCGCAACACCAGCCCGCCGACATCGCCGGGCTGGCGCGGTTCGCTGTGCAGCACCGCGCTCGCGATCGCGCGCCGCTCGCCACGCTTCCAGCCAAAGTCCTCGAAGAAGAGATCGTTGAAGGAGCGCTTGAACTCCTGCGCCACGATCGGATCGGTGCAGCTTGCCGCCAGCGCCTCGAGCCGCCGCCGCAGCCCCGCGCGCTGTTCGGGCTGGGCCATGTCGCCGGCCGCGCGCTCATGCTCGTAGATCAGGCGGAGCAGCGGCAGCGGCTGCGCGAGCGCGGCCTCCATGGCGGCGGCGCCGCCGCTGCGGACGAGATCGTCCGGGTCGATGCCGGCGGGCAGAGTGACGAAGGCCAGGCTCTTGCCGGGGCGCAGCAGCGGCATCGCGCGCTCGGCCGCGCGCACCGCCGCCTTGCGGCCGGCGGCGTCGCCGTCCATGCACAGGATCGGCGCGTCGGCCAGCGCCCAGGCCGCCTCGAGCTGGCGTTCGGTCAGCGCGGTGCCGAGCGGCGCCACCGCCTCCCCGATCCCGGCCTGGGCCAGCGCGATCACGTCCAGATAGCCCTCCACCACGATCAGCCGCCCGCTCTTGCGGCTGGCGGCGGCGGCGCGGTGCAGGTTGAACAGGGTGGCGCCCTTGTCGAACAGCGGCGTTTCCGGCGAGTTGAGATATTTGGGCTCGCCCGTTCCGAGGATGCGCCCGCCAAAGGCGATCACGCGGCCGCGCCGGTCGGCGATCGGGATGATCAGGCGCTCGCGGAAGCGATCATAGGTCTCGCCGCTCTCCGGACGGATCAGCATGCCGGATTCGACCAGCATCGCCTCGGGGAAGCGGGTCAGGGCCTCGGCCAGCGCGCGACGGCCGGCGGGCGCATAGCCGAGCCCGAATTCGGCGATGGTCGCGGCATCGAGGCCGCGCCGGGCCAGATAGGCGCGCGCCTCGGCGCCGGCGGGGGCGGCGAGGCGCTGGGCATAGAAGGCGGCGGCCGCGGCAGTGACATCCTGCAACCCGGCGGCGCGCTCGGCGCGCTCGCGGCTGGCGGGATCGGGCGCGGGCAGCGCCATGCCCGCCGCGTCCGCCAGCTCCTTCACCGCATCCATGAAGGGGAGGCCGCGCTGGTCCGTCATCCAGCGGATCGCGTCGCCATGCGCGCCGCACCCGAAGCAGTGGTAGAACTGCTTCGAATCGTTGACGTAGAAGCTCGGCGTCTTCTCGTGGTGGAAGGGGCAGCAGGCCTTGTACTCCGGGCCGGCCTTGTGGAGCTTGAGGGTGCGCCCGATCAGCGCCGAAAGTAGAGTGCGCGCCCGCAGCTCGTCGAGAAAGGCGTTGGAGAGGAGCGCGAAGCCGCCGCCACCGCCGGCGCGCCGCGCCCGGCCATCGCCCCCGACCGGGCCCTCGCTCTCCCTAGACGCCATGGCCCAGCATAGCGCGCGGTGTCGCCTCGTCCATCGTCAGGAGGCGAGTCGTGCCTTCACCAGGCCGCTCGCCTTGGCCATGTCCAGGCTGGTGCCGTGGCGCGCCTTCAGCGCGGCGATGACGCGGCCCATATCCTTCTGCGAGACGGCGCCAAGCTCCTCGGCGATGGCGTCGATCGCGGCCTTGGTCTCGGCCTCATCCATGCGGCGCGGCAGGAAGCTCTCGATGATCGCCAGCTCGGCCGCCTCGGCCGCCGCCAGCTCGGCGCGGTTGCCCTGCTCGTACAAGGTGATCGATTCGCGGCGCTGCTTGGCCATCTTGTTCAGCACGTCGACGACGAGGCTGTCGTCATCGGCCGGCGCGGCGCCGGTGCGCGCTTCGATGTCACGATTCTTCAGCGCGGCCTGAATCAGCCGCAGCGTGCCGGTTTGCGCGGAGTCGCGGGCCTTCATGGCGGCGACCAGCGCGCTCTTGATATCGTCTCGGATCATGGGCTCTTGGGCTCGACAGGAAAGGCCGGAGCCTAGCGCCACCCGCTTCGGAATACTAGATTGACCGGCGGCGGGAGCCCCCCTAGGACGCCGGCCGTTTACCCGCCCGCCACTGCCTGAGGAGGATCGTGCATGGCCGATACCGAACCCGTGCGCGTGCCCGAAGGCGCCACCGGCGCGCTCGTGCTCGCTTCCGGTAAAGTCATTTTCGGGCGCGGCTTCGGCGCACCCGGCACCGCCGTCGGCGAAGTGTGCTTCAACACCGCGATGACCGGCTATCAGGAGGTGATGACCGATCCCTCCTATGCCGGACAGATCGTTACCTTCACCTTTCCGCATATCGGCAATGTCGGCGCCAATGGCGAGGATGTGGAGGCGCAGAACCCGTTCGCGCTCGGCTGCGTGGTGCGCGAGGATGTCACCCAACCGTCCAACTTCCGCGCCACCCAGCGCTTCGATGACTGGCTGCGCGGCCAGGGCCGGATCGGGCTGGCGGGCGTCGACACGCGCGCGCTCACCCGGCTGATCCGGCTGGAAGGCGCGCCCAATGGCGTGATCGCCCATGCCCCCGATGGCGCGTTCGACCTGCCCGCCCTGATCGAGCAGGCGCGGGCCTGGCCGGGGCTCGAGGGCATGGATCTCGCCCGCGACGTGTCGGCGCTGCAGAGCTATGGCTGGGAGGACGGGCTGTGGACGCTCGGCCAGGGCTATGCCACCCACGCCGCCAATCCCGAGGGGCCGCACGTCGTCGCCATCGATTACGGGCTGAAGCGCAACATCCTGCGTAACCTCGTCGCCGCCGGCGCGCGGGTCACGGTAGTGCCGGCCACGGCCAGCTTCGAGGATGTGATGCGCCACGAGCCGGACGGCGTGTTCCTCTCCAACGGTCCGGGCGATCCGGCCGCGACCGGCGCCTATGCCGTGCCGGTGATCCGCCAGCTGCTGGAGATCGGCACGCCGCTGTTCGGCATCTGTCTCGGCCACCAGCTGCTCGGCCTCGCGGTCGGCGCGCGCACCAGCAAGATGCATCAGGGCCATCGCGGCGCCAACCATCCGGTCAAGCGCACCAGCGACGGTCGCGTCGAGATCACCAGCATGAACCATGGTTTCGCGGTCGAGACGGAGAGCCTGCCCGCCAATGCCGAGGCGACGCACATCTCGCTGTTCGACGGCTCGCTCGCCGGGCTGCGGCTGACCGACAAGCCCGCCTTCTCGGTGCAATATCACCCGGAGGCGAGCCCCGGCCCGCAGGACAGCCATTATCTGTTCGACCAATTCGTAAGCCAGCTGCGGAAGCGGGCGTGAGCCGCGCCCCTTCCGCCTGCCGGAAGGGGTTTTTCCGTCGCACGATCAATAGCACTTCCCCGGCCCGCCGGCGGGGGACTGGAAGGTAGCGCCACCATGCCCAAACGGACCGACATCTCCTCCATTCTGGTGATCGGCGCCGGCCCGATCGTGATCGGCCAGGCGTGCGAGTTCGATTATTCGGGCACGCAGGCGATCAAGGCGCTCAAGGCCGAGGGCTATCGGATCGTACTGGTCAATTCCAACCCGGCCACGATCATGACCGATCCGGAGTTCGCCGACGCCACCTATGTCGAGCCGATCACGCCGGCGGTGGTGGCCAAGATCATCGAGGCCGAGCGGCCCGACGCGGTGCTGCCCACCATGGGCGGCCAGACCGCGCTCAACACCGCGCTCAGCCTGTACCAGGACGGCACGCTGGCCAAGTTCGGCGTGCAGATGATCGGCGCCGATGCCGAAGCGATCGACAAGGCCGAGGATCGGCAGAAATTCCGCCTCGCCATGGACAAGATCGGCCTGGAGAGCGCGCGTTCGGCGGTGGCGCACACGGTGGAGGAGGCGCTCGCCGCGCTCGAGCGCGTCGGCCTGCCGGCGATCATCCGGCCGTCCTTCACGCTCGGCGGAACGGGCGGCGGCGTCGCCTATAATCGCGAGGAGTTCGTCACCATCGTCACCGGCGGCCTCGCCGCCTCGCCGACCACCGAGGTGCTGATCGAGGAATCGCTGCTCGGCTGGAAGGAATATGAGATGGAGGTCGTCCGGGATCGGAACGACAATGCCATCATCATCTGCTCGATCGAGAATATCGATCCGATGGGAGTGCATACCGGCGATTCGATCACCGTCGCTCCGGCGCTGACGCTGACCGACAAGGAATATCAGATCATGCGCAACGCCTCGATCGCGGTGCTGCGCGAGATCGGGGTGGAAACCGGCGGCTCCAACGTGCAGTTCGCGGTCAATCCCGCGGATGGCCGGCTGGTCGTGATCGAGATGAATCCGCGTGTCAGCCGATCCTCGGCGCTGGCGTCCAAGGCCACCGGCTTCCCGATCGCCAAGGTCGCCGCCAAGCTGGCGGTGGGCTATACGCTCGACGAGATCATGAACGACATCACCGGCGCCACGCCGGCCGCGTTCGAGCCGACGATCGACTATGTCGTCACCAAGATCCCGCGCTTCGCCTTCGAGAAATTCAAGGGCTCGGACGACACGCTGACGACGGCGATGAAATCGGTCGGCGAGGTGATGGCGATCGGCCGCAGCTTTCCGGAGAGCCTGCAAAAGGCGCTCCGCGGGCTGGAGACGGGGCTGTGCGGCCTCGATCCGGTGCAGCGCCTCGCCGGCCGCCCGCGCGCCGAGATCGAGGCGGCGCTGGCGCGCCCCACGCCCGACCGGCTGTTGATGGCCGCCCAGGCGCTGCGCGAGGGCTTCACCGTCGACGAGATCCACGCGCTCGCCAAATATGATCCCTGGTTCCTGGAGCGGCTGCGCGAGATCGTGGCGGCGGAGCAGGGCGTGCTCGAGAACGGCCTGCCGCGCGACGCCACCGCGATGCGCCGGCTCAAGGCGCTCGGCTTTTCGGACAAGAGGCTCGCCGCGCTGGCGCTGGAGAGCGCGCATGTCGCGGGCGGCATGGCCAGCGTGCAGGCGCGCGGGTCGGGCCTGATCCACGATACGCTCAAGGCCATGACCGGCGGCGTCACCGAGGAGGAGGTGCGCGCGCTGCGCCACAAGCTCGGCGTGCGCCCCGTGTTCAAGCGGATCGACACCTGCGCGGCCGAGTTCGAGGCCAAGACGCCCTATATGTACTCCACCTATGAGGCGCCGGCCTTTGGCGAGCCCGAAAATGAGGCGGCGCCGAGCGACCGCCGCAAGGTGGTGATCCTGGGCGGCGGCCCCAACCGGATCGGCCAGGGCATCGAATTCGATTATTGCTGCTGCCACGCCTGTTTCGCGCTCGCCGACGCCGGGTTCGAGACGATCATGATCAACTGCAATCCCGAGACCGTCTCGACCGACTATGACACGTCGGACCGGCTCTATTTCGAGCCGCTGACGGCGGAGGACGTGCTCGAGATCCTGGCCGTGGAGCAGCAGGCGGGCGCGCTGGAGGGCGTGATCGTGCAATTCGGTGGCCAGACCCCGCTCAAGCTGGCGGGCGAGCTGGAGCGCGCCGGCATCCCCATCCTCGGCACCAGCCCCGATGCGATCGACCTGGCCGAGGATCGCGAGCGCTTCGCCGCGCTGGTCGAGCGGCTCGGCCTGCGCCAGCCGCGCAACGGCATCGCGCGCAGCCGCGAGGAAGCGCTGAGCGTGGCCGATCGCGTCGGCTATCCCGTGCTGATCCGCCCCTCCTATGTGCTGGGCGGACGTGCCATGGAGATCGTCGACGGGCCGGACCAGCTCGATGCCTATATCGCCACGGCGGTGCAGGTGTCCGGCGAATCGCCGGTGCTGATCGACCAATATCTGCGCGACGCGATCGAGGTGGATGTCGACGCCATCGCCGACGGCACCGACGTGGTGGTCGCGGGCGTGATGCAGCATATCGAGGAGGCGGGCGTCCATTCGGGCGACAGCGCCTGCACGCTGCCGCCCTACAGCCTGTCCGCGCCGGTGATCGAGGAGATCCGCCGCCAGGCCGATGCGCTGGCCCGCGCGCTGAAGGTAAAGGGGCTGATGAACATCCAGTTCGCGGTGAAGGACGAGCAGGTCTATCTGATCGAGGTCAATCCCCGCGCCAGCCGCACCGTGCCCTTCGTCGCCAAGGCGATCGGCCGCCCCGTCGCCAAGATCGCCTCGCTGGTGATGGCGGGCGAACCGCTTGCCGGCTTCCCGCCGCTGCAGATCGTGCCGGACTATATCGCGATCAAGGAAGCCGTCTTCCCCTTCGCGCGCTTTCCCGGCGTCGATCCGGTGCTCTCGCCCGAGATGAAATCGACCGGCGAGGTGATGGGGATCGACACCGATTTCGCCATGGCCTTCTACAAGTCGCAGCTCGGCGGCAATGTCCGGCTGCCGGAGCGCGGCACCGTCTTCGTGTCGGTCAAGCCTTCGGACAAGGCGCAGATCCTGCCGGGCGTGCGGATTCTCGCCGAACTCGGCTTCGCGATCGTCGCCACCACGGGCACGGCCGATTTCCTCGAGGCCGAGGGGCTGCGCGTGACGCGGGTCAACAAGGTGGCGCAGGGCCGGCCGCACATCGTGGACCGCATCAAGGATGGCGGGATCGATTTGATCTTCAACACCACCGAAGGCTGGCAATCGCTGAAGGACAGCCGCGAAATCCGCGTTTCGGCGGTCGGCGCGCGCATTCCCTATTTCACCACGGCGGCGGCGAGCGTCGCCTCGGCCCAGGCGATTGCGGCCGTTCGCAGCCGTCCGCTTGAAGTGAAGCCGCTCCAGGCCTATTATTCCGCACCGCCGCGATGATCTCCCCACAGTAACGGTAATCGGACGGCCCATAGGGAGGGGCCGGGCGCGGCATTTTTGACGGAAAGGTTGTGCGGGACATGGCGACGGTCGAGAAGATGCCGATGCTGGCGGAGGGCCACAAGCTCATCTCGGACGAACTGCAGCGCCTCAAGACGATCGAACGTCCCGAGGTGATCGATGCGATCGAGGAGGCGCGCGCCCATGGCGATCTCTCCGAGAATGCGGAATATCACGCCGCCAAGGAGCGGCAGGGCCAGATCGAGGCGACGATCGCCGATCTCGAGGACAGGCTCAGCCGGGCGGTCGTGATCGACCCGACCACGCTGAGCGGCGACAAGGTGGTGTTCGGCGCGACGGTGCACATGGTGGACGAGGACGATAAGCCCGTCGTCTACCAGATCGTGGGGCAGATGGAGGCGGACGCCAAGAAGGGCCGGATCTCCTACAACTCGCCGCTCGGCCGCGCGCTGATCGGCCGTCGCGTGGGCGACGAGGTCGAGGTGACGGTGCCGTCCGGCGATCGCTATTATGCGATCGACAAGATCGAGTTCATCTAAGCCGGTGCGGCTGCCCCCCGCGCGCGCCACGGCGGCGATCATCGGCGCGACCGCCGGGGCCTGGGGGATCGCCGCCTTGGCCGGTCTCTCGCCCCAGCTGGCGGTGCTGGCCGGCTTCATCCCGGGGCGCCTGTCGCTCGGCTTCACGCCGCCCCAGGCGGTGCCCTTCTGGGCGACGCCGCTCACCGCCACGCTGGTCCATGCCGGGCTGCTGCACCTGCTGTTCAACATGCTGATGCTGGGCTTCTGCGCGCGCTTCGTGGAAGCCTCGATCGGCGCGGGCGGCGTGGTGCTGCTCTATCTGGTGGGCGCCTATGCGGCGGCGGCGGCGCAATATGTCGCCGATCCGCAGGGGCTGGTGCCGATGGTGGGCGCCAGCGGCGCGGCCTCGGCGGTGATCGGCGCCTATGCGCTGCTCTATGGCCGCCCGCGGGCGATGGGCTGGAGCCCGCGCTCGGGCCGGGCGCTGCATGTCGCCTGGCTGGCGGCGGCCTGGATCGGGTTGCAGGCGCTGATCGGCTTCGCCCAGGGTGGCATGCCGGGGGTGCCCGAAGGCAGCAGCATCGCGGTCGCCGCGCATATCGGCGGCTTTCTGGCCGGGCTGGTGCTGGCGCGGCCGCTGCTGCTGTTCCGCTATCGCAGCGCCTGACACGGGCCGGCGCATGACGGGGGCGGCGCGCCCCCGGCGGCGTATCGGTTAAAGCTCGGGCTCGAGCAGGCGGTGCAGATGCACCACCACATATTTCATCTCGGCATCATCCACGGTACGCTGCGCCGCGCCGCGCCAGGCGGCCTCGGCGCTCTTCTCGTCCGGGTAGAAGCCGACGACATCGAGCGCGGACAGGTCCGCGAAATCGAGCCCGCGCGGATCGCGGACGCGACCGCCAAAAACGAGATGGAGCTTGCTCATCGCCATCCTTCCGAAAGGGGTTGCGCGCTCGGTAAGCGCGAACGCCGCAGCGCACAACCCCGCAGGGCTGCTTAGCTGGAGCGGCTCTTCATGAAGGCGACCAGCTTGTCGAAGCCGTTCTTCTGGACGTAGGAGTCGAAATCCGCCGTCTGGGTGAGGACGAGATTGACCCCGGCCACGGTGAGGTTGGTGATCTTGTAGCCGCCGCCCACCTTCTGGACCGTCCAGATCGCGGTCACGGGATTGGCGCCAGGCCGAACCACCGTGCTCTGCACCGCCGCGCCGTCGCCGCGCGGAATGGCCCGCACCACCGTCACCTTGGCGTCGGAATAATCGTACAGGCGATCGGCATAGGTGCCGATCAGGAAGCCGGGCAGGGCGGCCTGATAGGCCTGGTACTGCGCCGGGCTGATCTGCGGACGCCAGCGGCGGATCAGCCGGTCGCCAATCTCGTCGATCGCGAAATATTGGCCGAGCAGCTGGCGGAACTGCGGACGCGCGCTCGCCTTGCTGCCGGTGCGCAGCACGCGGAAGGCCTCGGACGAAAGCGTGGTGATGAAGCGGCTGGGATCGCTATTGTCGACCGTGGCGGCGGCGGCGGGCGCGGTGAGCACGGGGGCCGCCAGGGCCGCGACGCCAACGGCCGCGGCGATCGCGACCGAGCGGAACATCGTCATGGATCAATCTCCGGGGTGGCCGCCCATGGCGGCGCAAGGTCGATGAAAACTCCGGCACCGGACCGCCGGGCGGGGCGATCCGGCGGTGCCATAGCGAAAGCGGGCTGAACCGTCGCTGTCAGCGGCCGCTGGTGCGGGCGGCGTCGGCGGCGGCGCTGCCGGCGCTGGTGGCGGCGGCGATCACGGCCTCGAACAGGCTCTTCATCGTGTCGCGCGCCGAATCGCGGCTAAAGCCCAGCTCGGCGAGCTTGTCGCGCCCGGCGCCCCGGGCGGCCTCGGCGGCGTCGCGCGCGGCGCCGTTCAGCCGCTGACCGGCGGCGCCGAACAGCGCGGTCTCGCGCTCGGTGCGGGGCAGCAAAGCGCCCAGCGCCACGCCCAGCACCAGGCCGCCCGCCAGCGCGGTGAGCGGATTGGCGCCGATCCCCTCGCCGGCGCCCCGGGCCTTGTCGAGGCCGCTCGCATAGGCCTCGCCGGCGCGGTCCAGCGCGCCATGGGTGGCGGTCTGCGCGGCATGGGCGGCGTCGCCCAGATGCGCCTTGACGCTGTCGATGCCGTCGCGCAGCGGCTTCTTGACGCCCGCGGCGCCGCTGGTGGCAGGCTGGCTGTTGTCGCTCGCGCTCATTGTTCGTCCTTCTCTTGTGCTGCGCCTCCAACGCCGGGCGCGGGGCGGGTATCCTTGCGGCTGAACAGCCGGGCCAGCGGGCGGCGGAGCAGCAGCAGCGCCGCCGCCGCGCCCGCACCGGCGACCATGCCCGGCCGCTTGCGCGCGACCTCCACCGAGTTCTGCGCGAAATCGGCCGCATGTTCGCGCACGCCGCTCACCGTCTCCTCGAGGAGATTGGCGGGGGCGAGGCGATCCTGGATGATCTGGGCGGTATCGGCGAAGCGCGCCCGCGCGCGCCGCACCTCGGCCGCCGCGGCGGCGAGTTCGGGAGACGGCACGTTCATGCGCGCACCTCGGTGGTCTCGGGCTGAGTGGAGGCGCTGAGCCGGCCGGCGCCGATCCAGCCGAGCAGGCCGGCGACCAGCAAGCCCGCCACCGCCACGATCACGCCCGACAGCAGCGCGCCGACCAGCGGCAGCAGCGCCAGCACCACGCCCATCACCAGCCCGATCAGCGCCAGCAGCGCGATGACCGCCGCCGCCGCGAGCAGGATCAGCCCCGTGCGCGCGGCGGCGAAGCGGATGCGGGCCTTGGTCTTGGCGAGCGCGATCTCGGCACGCGCGACTGCGGCGCCATCCTGTGCGAGCTGGCGGATCAGCGCCGGCAGCGTGAGTCGGCTCACCCCCATCGGCCCGGGACTCAGAGCTTGTCGAACGCGCCGGGCGTGGGCGCGGCGCCGGTGCCCGTGCCGACCGGCTTGGCCGGATCGATCGCGCCGGCCTGCGCCTCCAGCGCCTCGCTGCCCGCCTTGACGACGCGGGCGAGCAGAAAGCCCGCCGCCGCCGCCGCGCTCAGCGCCAGCGCCGGGGAACGGCGCACCAGTCCGCGCGCATCCTCGAGAAACTCCTGGATGTCGCGCTCGCGCAGCGAATCGGCCGCGCCGGACACGGCATCGGCGGCGCGGCGTGCATAATCGCCGAACTGGCCGCCGGCCTTCTCGTCAAGCTGACCGGCATTGTCCGTGATCAGCTGCGCGAACTGGTGGAGCGCATCGGCGGCGCGCGCCTTGCCCTGCTCCGCATAGTCGCGCACCGCATCGCCCGCCTGGGCGCGCAATTCCTCGGCCTTGGCCTGCGCCTTGCCGCGTAGATCCTCGGCGTTGAAGCGGCCGCCCGTGCTCTCGGTGTCGGAGTTCAGGCGGTCGCCCGGGGAGGCGGGGGTGGCATCCGGCGCCGGCGACGGCGTGGTGGCGGTGGCGCCCGGCACGACGTGATCGGTGCCTTCTGGGAGTGTCTCGGCCATGGCGGTCCTCCTTCGTTACGGCTCGCGAACAGTAGCGCGCGCATTTGCAGACACAACCAGCCGCGTTGCGCGGGGTTCCGCGCGCAACCCCGATTGCGCCGCCGGAACACCGCCGGTAACAGGCCGGCGATCAGTAGAAGGGACAGCCGATGACCGCGATCCTCGACATTCACGCGCGCCAGATTCTCGACAGCCGGGGCAATCCCACGGTCGAGGTGGATGTGACGCTGGAGGATGGCAGCTTCGGCCGCGCCGCCGTTCCGTCCGGCGCCTCCACCGGCGCGCACGAGGCGGTGGAAAAGCGCGATGGAGACAAGAGCCTCTATCTCGGCAAGGGCGTGCGCCAGGCGGTGGATGCGGTGAATGGCGAGATCGCCGAGGCGGTGGAGGCGTTCGAGGCCGAGGACCAGTCGGCGATCGACGCCGCCATGATCGAGCTGGACGGCACCCCCAACAAGTCGCGGCTCGGCGCCAACGCCATTCTCGGCGTCAGCCTGGCCGTGGCCAAGGCGGCGGCGGAGAGCCGCGGCCTGCCGCTCTACCGCTATGTCGGCGGCGTGCAGGCGCAGGTGCTGCCGGTGCCGATGATGAACATCATCAACGGCGGCGAACATGCCGACAATCCGATCGACTTCCAGGAATTCATGGTGGTGCCGTTCGGCGCGCCGACGCTCGCCGAGGCGGTGCGCTGGGGCGCCGAAATCTTCCACACGCTGAAGAAGGGCCTGCACGATGCCGGCCTGTCGACCTCGGTGGGCGACGAGGGCGGCTTCGCGCCGGCGATCGCGTCGACCACCGACGCGCTGGATTTCATCCTGCGCTCGATCGAGAAGGCCGGCTATGTGCCGGGCGACCAGGTCGCGATCGCGCTCGATTGTGCCTCCACCGAATTCTTCAAGGACGGCCAGTATGTCATGGCGGGCGAGGGCAAGACGCTCAGCCCCGCCGACATGGCCGGCTATCTGGCCGATCTCGCCGCGCGCTACCCGATCTGGTCGATCGAGGACGGCATGGCCGAGGATGATTGGGAGGGCTGGAAGATCCTGACCGACCAGATCGGCGATCGTGTCCAGCTCGTGGGCGATGATCTGTTCGTCACCAATCCCAAGCGGCTGGCGGATGGCATCGCCAAGGGCGTGGCCAATTCGCTGCTCGTCAAGGTCAACCAGATCGGCACCTTGTCGGAGACGCTGGAGGCGGTGAGCCTCGCCCAGCGCAACCGCTACACCGCCGTCATGTCGCATCGCTCGGGCGAAACCGAGGACGCGACGATCGCCGATCTCGCCGTCGCCACCAATTGCGGACAGATCAAGACCGGCAGCCTCGCCCGGTCGGACCGGCTCGCCAAATACAACCAGCTGATCCGCATCGAGGAGGAGCTGGGCAGCGCCGCGATTTATGCCGGCCGGGGCGCTTTCGCGACCAAGGGCTGATTGATTCCAAAGCGGGATTCGTGGATAACGCCGGTGTGAGCAAGCGGGGGCGTTCCACCATCGAGCTGATCAGGGCGGCGGCCGGCCCGGCCGTCGCCTTGCTCGTCATCGGCAATTTCGCGGGCTATGCGATCGCCGGCCCCAATGGGCTGCTCGCGCTTGGCGATTACCGCCGGCAGATCGCCGCCAAATCGGCCGCGCTGGCCAAGCTCGAGGCGCAGCGTACTGCGCTGCAACACAAAGTATCGCTCCTTGATTCCCGTCATGTTGATCCTGATATGGCCGATGAATTGGTGCGGCGCGAAATGGGTCTTACGCGGCCCGATGAAGTGATCATCCCCACGCCCTGACCAATTGCGTGCAGTTCATCTGCGATTGCGCTTCGTGCAATCGGATTGGTACCGCTTTAGTTCGGCTATGGCGTTGCGCAAAGCGCACGCACGGCTCTATACGCATGGGCGTTTCACGAATTCGAAAGGCGCCCAACCTTGGCTCGAACGCCACGCAATGCCGCCCCGCAGGCGGATGCCGCCCCCATCGCCAATCGGGAACGCCCGGTCGAACCCAGGCGCTACGAAGCCACCAAGGAAGAGCTGACCGAGTTTTATCGGCAGATGGTGCTGATCCGCCGCTTCGAGGAGCGCGCCGGCCAGCTGTACGGGCTCGGCCTGATCGGCGGCTTCTGCCACCTCTATATCGGCCAGGAAGCGGTCGCGGTGGGCCTCCAGTCCGCGCTCGACGGCGAACGTGACAGCGTGATCACCGGCTATCGCGACCATGGCCATATGCTTGCCTATGGTCTTGATCCCAAGATCATCATGGCCGAGCTGACCGGGCGTGCCGCCGGCATCTCCAAGGGCAAGGGCGGCTCGATGCACATGTTCTCCGTGGAGAAGAAGTTCTACGGCGGCCACGGCATCGTCGGCGCGCAGGTGGCGCTGGGCGGCGGCCTCGCCTTCGCCCACAAATATCGCGGCGACGGCGGCGTGTGCCTCGCCTATTTCGGCGACGGCGCGGCCAATCAGGGCCAGGTGTACGAGACGCTGAACATGGCCGAGCTGTGGAAGCTCCCGATCATCTTCGTGATCGAGAACAACCACTACGCCATGGGCACCAGCGTCAACCGCGCCAGCTCGGAGGATCAGCTCTACCGCCGGGGCGAGAGCTTCCGCGTTCCCGGCCTCCAGGTGGACGGCATGGACGTGCTGGCCGTGCGCGGCGCGGCCGAAACTGCGCTGGAATGGGTGCGCGGCGGCAAGGGCCCGATCCTGCTCGAGCTTAAGACCTACCGCTATCGCGGCCACTCCATGTCCGATCCCGCCAAGTACCGCACCCGCGAGGAGGTGCAGGCGATGAAGGACAATAGCGACGCGATCGACCTGGTGAAGCGCGAACTCGAGGCGCTGGGCGTCACCGAGGAGGAGCTGAAGGCGGTCGACAAGGACATCCGCCAGATCGTCGCGGAGGCGGCGGACTTCGCCGAGCAGTCGCCCGAGCCCGAGGTGAACGAGCTCTATACGGACGTGCTGGTGGAGCAGTATTGAGATGCCGATTGAACTGAAGATGCCGGCCCTGTCTCCCACCATGGAGGAGGGCACGCTGGCCCGCTGGCTCGTCAAGGAAGGCGACACCGTCCAGTCGGGTGATATTCTCGCCGAGATCGAGACCGACAAGGCGACGATGGAGTTCGAGGCGGTGGACGAGGGCACGATCGCCCAGATCCTCGTCCCCGAGGGCACCGATAATGTGAAGGTCGGCGCGGCGATCGCCATCCTCGCCGCCGAGGGGGAGGACGCCTCGGCGCCCACCACGCAGAGCCGCGCCGGCGAGGCCGCCTCCGCCCAGCCCAAGGATCAGCCGCAGGACCAGGGCGAGCCGAACATTCCCGAGGGAACGGCCGCGCACAAGATGGAGACGGGCGCGCGCGATCTCGTCCAGTCGGCCGAGAAGGGCCAGGCGGTGGTCGCCGCCGATCCCGAGATCCCCGAGGGCACCGAGATGGTGCGCACCACGGTGCGCGAGGCGCTGCGCGACGCCATGGCCGAGGAGATGCGCAGCGACGAGCGCGTCTTCGTGATGGGCGAGGAAGTCGCCCAGTACCAGGGCGCCTACAAGGTCACGCAGGGGCTGCTGGACGAATTTGGCGATCGCCGCGTCATCGATACGCCGATCACCGAATATGGCTTTGCCGGCATCGGCACCGGCGCCGCCATGGGCGGGCTGCGGCCGATCGTCGAGTTCATGACGTTCAACTTCGCCATGCAGGCGATTGACCACATCATCAACTCGGCCGCCAAGACCAACTATATGTCCGGCGGCCAGATGCGCTGCCCGATGGTGTTCCGCGGGCCGAACGGCGCGGCGGCGCGCGTGGCGGCGCAGCACAGCCAGAATTACGGCCCCTGGTATGCCAGCGTGCCCGGCCTGGTGGTGATCGCGCCCTATTCGGCGGCGGACGCCAAGGGCCTGCTCAAGGCCGCGATCCGCAGCGAGGATCCGGTCGTGTTCCTCGAGAATGAGCTGCTCTACGGGCAGAGCTTCGACGTGCCCAAGCTCGACGATTTCGTGCTGCCGATCGGCAAGGCGCGCATCGCCAAGCCGGGCAAGGACGTGACGATCGTGAGCTATTCGATCGGCGTCGGGGTCGCGCTGGACGCGGCCAAGACGCTGGCCGAGGACGGCATCGATGCCGAGGTCGTCGATCTGCGCACGCTGCGTCCGCTCGATACGGCGACGGTGCTGGCCTCGCTCGCCAAGACCAACCGCATGGTGGTGGTGGAAGAGGGCTGGCCGACCTGCTCGATCGCCTCGGAAATCGCGGCGATCGCGATGGAGCAGGGGTTCGACGATCTCGACGCCCCGGTGCTGCGCGTCACCAACGAGGATGTGCCCATGCCCTATGCGGCCAATCTCGAGAAGCTGGCGCTGGTGGATAGCGCCAAGGTCGTGACGGCGGTGAAGAAGGTCTGCTACCGCTGATAAGGCGGCGGGGCGGCGGGGCGAGGCCCGCGCCGCCCGCGTCCTGAAGAAAGGCCGGGCATGGCGGAAAGCGAGGCACCGCGCGCCGCCGCGCTCGATATCGCGCTGGGCATCAGCCCGGCCGATGCGCGACCGGCGCTGGAGACGCTGTTCGCGCTGGATGTGCGATTCGGCAGCCTTGTCGCCCGCGCCACCGAACCGACGATCGGCCTGATGCGTCTCGTCTGGTGGCGCGACGCGCTGGAGGCGCTGGATCGCGCGCCTCCGCCCGCCGAGCCGCTGCTCCAGGCCTGCGCCGCGCTGGCGGCGCGGGGCGTAAGCGGCGCGGCGCTGGCGGCGCTCACCACCGGCTGGGAGGTGCTGCTCGACGATCCGGCGCTGTCCGACGAGAGCCTCGCAAGCCATGGCACCGCCCGGGGCAGCGCGCTGTTCGCGCTGGCGGGCCAGTTGCTTGGCGCCCAGGATCCGAGGCTCGCGGGCGCCGGGGCGGGCTGGGCGCTGGCCGATCTCGCCCGCCACAGCCGCGATCCCGACCGCGCGGCGCGGGCCTGGGACGCCGCCGCGCGGGCGCTTGCGCGGACGGGCGGACGCTGGCCGGCCCGGTTGCGGCCGCTCGGCCTGCTTGCGGCGGCGGCGCGCCACGCGACGACCCATAAAGAGGCAGGTCCGCGCGCGGCGATGGCGCGCCTGCTCGCCTTCCAGCTGTTCGGCCGCTAATCTCCCGCGCGGGGGAGATTGACCATGATCCGGATCGCGATCGGGCTGGCGGCGGCGGCGCTGCTGGCATCGGGTGTGTTTCTGTGGATGCGTTCGACACCGGCGACCGCGCCGACGCTCGCCGCGGCGGCGGCGGTGGCGGCGGAACCGCCGCCCGCGCGCGGCGAGGGGCCGATGCCGGAGCCGCCGGCGGCCGACACTAGGACTCGCGAGGCCCAACGCTTCGCCCGCTACGACAAGGATCGCGACGGCGCGGTGCGCAGCGCGGAATATCTGGACGGGCGCCGGCGCGCCTTCGCCAAGCTGGACGGCGACGGCGATGGCCGCCTCTCGTTCGAGGAATATGCCGCCAAGGCGATCGCGCGCTACGGCGCGGCCGACAAGGATCGGTCCGGCGCGCTCGATGCGGCGGAATTCGCCACCACCCGGCCCGTCCGCAAGAGCCGGCCGTTGCGCTGCCCGCCGCGCGAACCGGCCGAGGAAGGCTGACCCGCTCCGCGCGCCCGGGCTCCGGGCGCGTCACCGCGCCCGAGTCCGCGTTACCGCTCCCATTTCACGCTCGACAGACGGGCGCGGCCGGGCGAGCATGCGCGCAAGACATGGGTCAGGGAGCGGACGTCTATGAGTAAGGCTTTGGCGCGGCACATGGCGGCCGCGCTCGCGCTGGTGGCGGGCACGGGCGCAGCGGCGGCGGCGACGCCCTCGGCAGCCCCGGCGCCCCGCGCCATCACCGCCGATCTCGCGAGCGTGGGCGCGCTGGTCAACCGCTTCTTCGATCTCTCGGTCGGCTCGGATTTTCCGGGCACGCTGATCCGGCCCGACAGCCAGGCGCAGCTGCGCACGGCGGTGGACGAACTCGGCTTCCGCTATATCCGCTTCCACGCCATCTTCCATGATGTGCTGGGCACGGTGAAGGTGGCGCAGGGCCGCATCGTCTATGACTGGACCGGGATCGACCGGCTCTACGACGATCTGCTCGCCCGCCATATCCGGCCCTTTGTGGAGCTGAGCTTCACGCCGGACGCGCTCAAGACCTCGGACCAGACGATCTTCTACTGGAAGGGCAACACCTCGCATCCGCGTCTGGATGGCTGGTCCGATCTGGTGGACGCCTTTGTCCGCCACGTGCGCCAGCGCTACGGCGCGGAGGAGGTGCGGCGCTGGTATTTCGAGGTGTGGAACGAGCCGAATCTCGACGGCTTCTGGGAAAAGGCGGACCAGGCCGCCTATTTCAAGCTCTACGACGTCACCGCGCGCTCGGTGAAGGCGGTGGATCCGGCGCTGCGCGTCGGCGGCCCGGCCACGGCGGGCGCCGCCTGGGTGCCGGAGTTTCTCGCTCATGTCGCCCAATCGCACGCGCCGATCGATTTCGTCGCCACCCACAGCTATGGCGTGGACGGCGGCTTTCTCGACGAGAAGGGCAAATCCGATACCAAGCTCTCGTCCTCGCCGGACGCGATCACCGGCGATGTCCGCAAGGTCCGCGCGCAGATCAAGGCTTCGGCGTTCCCCGCGCTGCCGCTCTTCTTCACCGAGTGGAGCACCAGCTACACGCCGCGCGACCTGGTGCACGACAGCTATGTCAGCGCGCCCTACATCCTCACCAAGCTGCACGAAACCGAGCCCTATGCGCAGGGCATGAGCTATTGGACCTATACCGATCTGTTCGAGGAACCCGGTCCGCCGCCCACGCCCTTCCATGGCGGCTTCGGGCTGATGAACCGCGAGGGGATCCGCAAGCCCGCCTGGTTCGCCTATAAATATCTGCACGCCCTGCGCGGCCGCACCGTCGCGGTGGCCGATCCGCACGCCATGGTCGCGGTCGATGGGCGGCGGACCACGGCGCTGCTCTGGGACTGGCACCAGCCCGTGCAGGCGGTGAGCAACCGGCCCTTCTATTCGCGTCTCCTGCCCGCCGCCCCGAGCGCGCCGGTGGCGCTTCGCTTCGCCCATGTGCCCGCCGGGCGCTACCATCTGCGCGTGCAGCGCACCGGCTTCCGCGCCAATGATCCGATGAGCGCCTATATCGACATGGGCATGCCCGAGACGCTCGCGCCGGATCAGCTCGCCAAGCTGCAGGCGCTGACGGCGGATCGGCCGGAGCAGGATCGCGTCATACGGGTCGATTCGCGCGGCGCGGTGGCGGTGCCGGTGGCGATGCGGACCAATGATGTCGTGCTCGTCACGCTCGAGCCGGTCGAGGCGGCGCGATGACGCGCGCGTGGCGGCTCGGGGCGCTGACGGCGGCGCTGGCGATCGCGGCCGCGCCGGCCCCGAAGGTCGCGCCCGCCGAGGCGCCGCCCGCCTTGCGGGCGCTGCCGGTGGTAGCGGAGGGGCGGGTGGTGCGTGGCGGCGACGCGGCGGCGCCCGTTTTCACCCGGCAATGGCCGGGCACCGCCTTCGAGACGGGCTTCACGGGAAGGCGCGCCTTTTTCCGCCTGGGCGCCGGGCGCGTGATCCTCGTCGCCAGCGTGGACGGCGCCGAGATCGCGCGGCTGACCGCGCCGGCGCCGGGGCTTTACGCCGTGACGGGCCTCGCGGAGGGTCGGCATCGGCTGCGCGTCGCGATCGTGTCCGAAAGCCAGGCCGGCCCGACCCGCTTCGAGGGCTTTCACGCGGGGCCCGAGGCGCGCACCGCTCCACTGCCCGCCCCGGCGCGCCGGATCGAGTTCATCGGCGACTCGCACACCGTCGGCTATGCCAATCGCTCGACGACGCGGCAGTGCGACGAGGCGACGGTGTGGGCCACCACCGACACCGATGCCGGCCTGCCGGGCCAGCTCGCCCGGCTTTTCGGCGCCACCTATCGGGTCAACGCGATTTCCGGCCGAGGCGTGGTCCGCAACTATAACGGCTTCGCCGCCGACAGCCTGCCGAAGGCCTATGGCAAGGCGCTGTTCGGCGCCGACGCCCCGGCGGCCGATGATCGCGGCTGGGCGCCGCAGGTGCTGGTGGTGGCGCTCGGGACCAACGACTTCACGACCGCGCTGCACGCGGGCGAGCGCTGGCCGGATCGCGACGCGCTGCACCGCGAGTTCGAGCAGAGCTATGGCCGCTTCCTGGCGCAGCTGCGCGCGCGCCATCCGGACGCGCTGATCCTCGTCTGGGCGACGGACATGGCCGAAGGCGAGATCGAGGCGGAGGCGGGGGCGGTGGTGCGGCAGCGCCAGGCGGCGGGCGATCGCGCCATCGCCTTCGTGCCGGTCGATCATCTCGCGCTGTCGAGCTGCAACCAGCATCCCTCGCTCGCCGATGATGGCCGGATCGCGGCCGCGCTGGCGGCGGAGATCCGCGCGCGGGCGGGGTGGCGCGCGCCGCGCTGAGCGGCGCGGCCACCCCTTCCGGACTCAGCGCAGCTTGGCCGAGAGCGACACGCCGATGATCCGCGGATCATTGTACACGGCGGCCATATAGTTCTCGATCACGCCCTTCAGGTTCTTCTCATTGGTGATGTTGCGGACGAACGCCGCGATTTCGTAGCGCCCGGTGGTGAGCCCGAGCTTGGCGCCGCCTTCGAAATTGCCGTTCGCGGTGAATTCCTTCGTCTTGTACAGGACGAAGTTCGTATAGCCCTGGATGTTCCAGTCGGTCGCCAGGAAGATCCGCGTCTCGCCGGCGAGCGGGATATCGTAGCGCGCGGTGAGATTGACATTGTAGCGCGGCGCGTTGGGCAGCGGGTTGCCGTCGATCTGCGCGAAGGTGTTGGCGCCGACCTTGATCGTCGGATCCTCCACGGTGCAGACGACCTGGCCGTTGAGCGCGCAGACCTGCGCATAGACGCGCTTGTCGTCGATCTCGCTGTGCAGCAGGCTCAGCCCGGCGGTGAGGGTGAGGTTCTGCACCGGCCGCAGCTCGGCATCGGCCTCCATGCCCCAGGCGCGCGCCTTATCGGCGTTGAAGAGCACGCCGTTGCCGAACTCGTCATTGCCGTTCAGCTGGATGTCGTGAACGGTGTAGGTGAAGCCGGTGGCGTTGAAGCGCAGGCGATTGTCGAAGAACTGCGTCTTCACGCCGGCCTCGTAGGAGGTGATCGTCTCGGCATTGGCGGTGGTGAAGTCGGTGTTGAACACCGCCGAGCGGCCCTGGATGGTCGGCCCGCGGAAGCCATGGGCGATCCGGCCATAGAGGTTGATCGACGGGGTCAGCGCATAGAGCGCGCTCACGTCCCAGCTCGGCTTCTTGGTGCCGAGCGACACGTCGCGCCGGCCGCGATAGGTGACGGCGCCGGCGGCGGTATCGGCGGTCTTGAGCAGCTGGGTGCGCTTGTCGTCGGTGCTGTAGCGCGCGCCGGCGGTGAGCGTCAGCCGGTCGGTCAGCTGGTAGGAAAGCTGGCCGAACATCGCCCAGGAGGTGTTCACATCGTGGAGCAACACCCAGTTGTTCGGATTGCGCGCCGCGCCCTGGAGGAAGAAGGCGCGCTGATCGAATTCGGTATCGTCGCGGCTGTCGAAATAGAGGCCGCCGACCTGCCAGTGGACCGGGCCGGTGCCGTTGCTGGCGAGGCGCAGTTCCTGCGTATATTGGGTGAGACCGCGCAGCCGGCCCTGCGATTCCCCGAAGCCGTTGGGCACGCCGTTGACCGGGAAATTGGCGCCGGCGCCGCCATCCGTATCGCCGCGGCTATAGCCATGGCTCGTCTCGATCGCGCTGATCGAGGTGAGGGTGGCGAGGCCGATGTCCCACCCGATGTTCAGCGAGCCGCCATAGGTGTGATAGGCCTGCGGATTGCCATTGCCCTCGTCGAGCGCGACCTGCGCGCGGCTGATCCCATCGGGCACGCTGTTGGTGCCGCGCACCACCGCGCCGCGATAGAAGATGGTCGAGGTGCCCGAATAATCGCGCGCATGGCCCGAGGCGAGGATGGTGAGGTTCTCGGTCGGCGTCAGCAGGATCTGGAGCCGCGCGTCCTTCTCGTCGAAGCCGCCCAGCGCGTTCTTCTTGGGCGTCTGCGTGCCGTCGGCGCTCGGACCGGCGAAGACATTGTCCACCCAATTGTCGCGATGCTGGTAGAGGCCGGAGGCGCGGATCGCGATCTTGTCCTGGATCAGCGGGCCGCCGATGCCGGCATCGAGATTGACGCTGTTATAGGTGCCGTAGCTGGCCTGGATCTGGCCCTGCCAGCTCTGGGTCGGGCGATTGCTGTCGAACTTGATGATGCCGGCGGTCGTGTTGCGGCCGAACAGCGTGCCTTGCGGGCCGCGCAGCACCTCGACCTGGTTGATGTCGAAGGCCGGGTTGGACTTGAGCACGACATGCTCGAGCACCACGTCGTCCTGGATGATCTCCACCGGCTGCGAGGCGCCGAGGTAGAAATCGATATTGCCGAGGCCGCGAATGTAGAAGCGCGGGAAGATGCGGCCGGTGGAGCTTTCCACATACAGGCCCGGCACCCGCCCGGAGAGCGAGAGCAGCGTATCGTCGCCGCCCGCCTGGAAGGTGCGCAGCCCCTCGCCATTCACCACGCCCACCGAGATCGGCACGCGCTGCAGATTCTCGCTGCGCCGCTCGGCGGTAACGACGATCTGGCCGAGATCGGCGCCGTCGGGCGCGGGGGTGGAGAGGGCGGTCGCGGCGGGCGCGTCCTGCGCCTGGGCGGCATGGCTGGCGGCGAGCAGCGTCGCGCCGGCGAGAAAAAGGGCCGGCCGACGGCCGATGGACGAGATCATGTACGCTTCCCCTGTTTGCGCCTTGTTGGCGTCAGGGGCGGCTAAACCATCCTAATGACGGCAAATGTGTGACAGAAACCGGAAAGGATGGGGGCGGCGCGGCGGCCGCCCCGGAACGATCAGGCGATTGTCAGCCCGACATCCACATTGTTGCGGGTGGCGTTGGAATAGGGGCAGATCTGATGCGCCGCCTCGACCAGTTTCTCGGCGTCGTCGCGCGCGAGCCCGGGCAGGCTGATCTCGAGATCGGCGGTGATGCCGAAGCCGCCCTCGCTGCGCGGGCCGATCCCCACCGTGGCCGCGACGCTGGTATCGGCCGGCACGCTGATCTTGAGCGCGGCGCCGGCGGCCTTGAGCGCGCCGATGAAGCAGGCGGAATAGCCCGCCGCGAACAGCTGTTCGGGGTTGCTGCCATCGCCGCCCGCGCCGCCCAGCTCCTTGGGCGTCGAAAGCTTGACCGCGAAGCGCCCGTCTTCCGAGCGCGCCTCGCCGTCGCGGCCGCCGGTGGCATGGGCCTTGGTGCGATATTTCACGTCAACCGCTATCGCGGGCTCTCCTTCGCTGTGCCGGGCGAGAACGGCCGACCGCGCTTTTGGCCGCATCGTCGTGCCCCTAGCGGGGCGAGGGATCGCCATAGAGGAGGCCGCGCCCGTCGGTGCCGATATAGACGCGGCCGAAGCGGCGCGGATCGCCGGAGATGACCCGGAAGCGCAGCCCCCATTGATGGGCATCGTCGTTGATCCGCGCCCAGGTGTCGCCGCCATCGGTGGAGCGCCAGATGGCGAGCCGGCCATGATCGCCCGCCGGCCGCCCGATGGCGTAGAGCGCGGGCCAGACCGATCCGGGGGCGGCGTGTCCCAGCCCATAATAGGCGATGGCGAGCGGGCGGCCGGTGCGCTGCCAATGGCCGCCAAAGTCGATCGAGCGGTAGAGCGCGTCGCCCACCAGCAGCCACAGCGCCCCCGCGCGCGCCGGGGTCGCGAGCAGCGGGTTCTGCGCTTCGCGCCATGTCACCCGCGCGGGCGCCAGCGGCGGCAGGCCGATCGCGGCGACGGGCGCGAAGTGGCGCCCGGCATCGTCGCTCCGCACCAGCGTGTCCCGCGCGAAATCGAGCGCGTAGAAGCGTCGCGGATCGGCCTTGTCGGCCGTGACACGGCTGCGCGCGGGCAGGCCGGCGATCGGCGTCCAGCTCCGTCCCTGATCGTCGCTGCGCCGGGGCGGATCGGTCTCCACCACCATCGTGACGCCGTCGGCGGAAATGGTGATGGCGGCGTCGCCGGTCTGCTCGGGCGCGGGCGCGCCATCGTCACGCGGGCGCGAGGGCGGCGGCACGAGCGGCCGCCACCGCTCGCCGCCATCGTCGGACCAGGCGAGCGAGGGGCCGGGCACGATCCGGCTATGGGTGCTGCCGCTGCGCACCATCCAGCCCGGCTTCAGCCCCGCATAATCCAGCGTGTTGGTGTTGGTGAGATAGGGATTGAGATGGACATGGGGCGGCGAGACGGCGAGATCGTCGTGACGGAAGCCGGCGATGTCGCCAAAGCCCGAGATGAGCGGCGCGCCCCCCGTGGGGCTGATGAGCGTGATGATCGCGGTCTGCTCGATACCGCGCGTCCAGGGCCGCCACGCCATCGTGCCGGGCCGGCCGAACTGGTGCGTTTCGTACATTGTCGCGCCGGTGACATAGGCGGCATGATCGGGATCGAAGGGATCGATCGCGAGGCCGGCGATCCAGTGGCCGAAATTGGCCTTGCCATCGAGATCGAGAAAGGGCGAGGCGCGCACGTCGCGGGTGGAGCGGCGCCACAGCTCGTCCCAATGCCGGCCCGCATCGGCCGAGCGCCACACGGTATCCACCAGCCCGCGCCGGTCCACGGTGCTCACCGCGAGAATGCGCGGATCCTGCCGCGTCACGGCCACGCCCATATAGCCCTCGCCGGTCACCTCGGGGCGATGCGGCGGGGTGATGTCGGTCCAGGCCGTTCCTTCGGGATCGAGCCGCCACACCGCGCCGCGCGTGATCCCGTTGGGGCCGATGCCATCGTCATAGGTGAGGGTGAGCACGCCATCGCCGCCGATCACGCCTTTGACCGGGACGAGCCCGTAGGCCGGGCCGCCCGGCACCGCGCGCCAGGCGGTGCCGCCATCGTCCGACCGGAAGAGATGGACGCCGCCGGGATCGGCGCTGCCCACGAAGACGCGGCCGTCCCGGCGGGGATCGAACAGCACGAAAGCGAGGCCGCCATGCGTCGCGCGGCGCTCGGCGGGACGGCCGAGGCCGGGGCGGGGGAAGCCCGGGACGGGCGCCCAATGCACGCCGGAATCGGTGCTGCGCCACAGCCCGTCATGGCGCGAGCCGAAGAGGAGCCGCGCCGGGTGATGCGGATCGATCGCGAGCCGCTCGCCCAGGCCGCGCCCATCCTCATTGCCGCCCATGGCGAAGGGCACGGGCTGGCGCACCCAATGCGCGCCGCGATCGTTCGACCGGAAGATCGCGGCGGGCGCATCCTTGCCCATGCCCGCCGCCATATAGACGCGATCGGGATCGACCGGATCGGGCGCGATGCTCTCGATCCCCATGAAGCTCGGCTCGCCCTCATCGTCCTGAAGCGGGCGCCAGCGGGCTTCGCGCGCGCTCCAGCGATAGGCGCCGCCCATGTCGGTGCGCAGATAGGCGAGGCCGCGCTCGACCGGGCTGAACACGATGCCGGGCGCGAAGCCGCCGCCCCCCACCACCACGTTGCGCCAGGCATAGCGGATCGCCGGCGCGGTGCCGGGTGCGGCTGGCGGAAGCGTCGCGCCGATGAGCAGCAGCGCCAGCGCGCTTCGGGCCAAGCCGTTCATCCGCGAAAATCCTCTTGCCATATGAACGACATGACTGAGGCTTCGCGGCCGGCTTGGCAAGCTCAGCCGGTCGCGGCGGCGCCTTGCCAGCCGGCCAGATCGGCCACCGCGCGGGCGCTGAGCAGCGCCTTGCGATCCGCCTTGCGTGGCACGCCTTCGAGCGCGGGGAAAAGGCCGAAATTGACGTTCATCGGCTGGTAGAGATCGGCCTCGGCGCCGCCGGTGATATGGCCGAGCAGCGCGCCGAGCGCGGTGGTGGTGGGCGGCGGCGGCAGCGCGCCGCCGGCCAGCTCCGCTGCGGCGAAGCGGCCCGCGAGCAGGCCGATGGCCGCCGATTCGACATAGCCCTCGCAGCCGGTGATCTGGCCCGCGAAGCGGATATGCGGCCGGCTGCGCAGCCGCAGCGCGCCGTCCAGCAGCACGGGCGAGCGGATGAAGGTGTTGCGGTGCAGCCCGCCCAGCCGCGCGAACTCGGCCCGTTCCAGGCCGGGGATCATGCGGAACACGCGCACCTGCTCGGCATGTTTGAGCTTGGTCTGGAAGCCGACGATGTTCCACAGGCTGCCCAGCGCATTGTCCTGCCGCAGCTGAACCACCGCGTGCGGCCAGCGCCCGGTGCGCGGATCATCCAGGCCGACCGGCTTCATCGGCCCGTGGCGCAGCGTCTCGCGCCCGCGCGCGGCCATCACCTCGATCGGCATGCAGCCCTCGAAATAGGGCGTGTCGCGCTCCCACTCCTTGAACTCGGTCTTCTCGCCGGTCAGCAGCGCCTCGACAAAAGCCTCATATTGCTCCCGGTTCATCGGGCAATTGATGTAATCCTTGCCGTCGCCCTTGTTCCAGCGCGACTGGAACCAGCAAATGTCCATGTCGATGCTGTCGCGGTGGACGATCGGGGCGATGGCATCGAAGAAGGCGAGCTGGTCCTGGCCCGTCTCGGCGGCGATCGCCTCCGCGAGCGGCGCGGCGGTGAGCGGGCCGGTGGCGATGATGGCGGGGCCGTGCGGCAGCGCTTCCACGCGCTCGCGCACCAGGGTGATCCGCGGATGCGCCTCGATCGCCGCGGTCACCGCCTCGGCATAGCCGTCCCGGTCCACCGCCAGCGCCGAGCCGGCGGGGACGCGATGCTGATCGGCGCAGCGCAGGATCAGCGAGCCCAGCGCGCGCATCTCGGCGTGCAGCAGGCCGACCGCGTTGCGCTCCGCATCGTCGGAGCGGAAGCTGTTGGAGCAGACCAGCTCGGCCAGCCGATCGCTATGGTGCGCCGGCGTGGGGAGCAGGCCCCGCATTTCGGAGAGGCGGACGGTGAAGCCGGCTTCGGCCAGCTGCCACGCCGCCTCCGATCCCGCCAGCCCGCCGCCAATGACATGAATATTGTGCATCCCCCGCGCTTAGCCGAGCCGCCGCCGCCTGGGAACCGCGCAGCACCGGTCTCGTTCGGTGGGCACGCCGAGCAGGAGCCCGATCATGGCCATCACCACCGACCCGTCCGCGCCCACCGTCGCCGGCCTTGCGGGGCCGCCCAGCGCCTGGGGCTGGGTGGTGGCGAGCGGCGCGGTGCTGATCCTGGCCGGCCTCGCCGCGCTCGCCGCGCCGGGGGCCGCCAGCGTCGCGGTGACGCTGTTCCTCGGCTGGCTGCTGGTGATCGCGGGGGTGGCGGGCATCGTGATGGGGCTGCGCACGCGCCGCGCGCACCAGCGCTCGCTCGACCTTCTCTATGGCGGCGTGTCGCTGCTGGTGGGGCTGATCGCGGTGTTCAACCCGATCGCGGGAGCGGCCTCCTTCGCGCTCGCCTTCGCGCTGTGGCTAGGGCTGCGGGGCGTGTTCGAGCTGGTCGGCGCCAGCCGCAGCGCCGGGTCCCTGCGCACCGTGCTGATCCTCGCAGGCCTCGCCAATCTTCTGCTCGCGGTGCTGCTGATCGCCAATTTTCCCTATCCGGCGCTGACCGTGCTGGGCCTGTTCGTGGGGCTGAGCTTTCTGTTCAGCGGCGTCGTCAGCCTGCTCGCGGGATTTCAGCTGCGCCGGATCGCCCACAGCTAAGCGGCTGCGGGGGCTGGCCAGCTTCGTGCTTCTCCCCTATCTGCCGGCGCCGTGATGACGCCTGGCCTGCTCCTCCGCGCCGCCGCGCCCGCCGCCCTGCCCGATGGCCGTGTCGGGATCATCGATATCGGGTCCAACTCGATTCGCCTCGTCGTCTACGAGGGCGCCGGCCGCATCCCCGCCATCCTCTTCAACGAAAAAGTGATGGCGGGCCTCGGCAAGGGGCTGGCGACCACCGGCGCGCTCGATCCGGCGGCGATGGCGCGCGGCCTGTCGGCGCTCGCGCGCTTCCGGCTGCTCGCCGAGCGGATGCAGGTGGCGACGCTCCACGTCGTCGCCACGGCGGCCGTGCGCGATGCGGTGAATGGCGACGAATTCCTGGCGGGCGCCACGGCGCTGGGGCTCGAGGTGCGGCTGCTCTCGGGCGGCGAGGAGGCCGAGATGGCGGGCGAGGGCGTGCTCGCCGCCTTCCCCGATGCCGACGGCATCGTCGGCGATCTCGGCGGCGGAAGCCTCGAACTGGTGCGCGTGCGCGCCGGCGCGGTGCATGAGCGCGCCTCCTTCCCGCTGGGCGTGCTGCGCGTGGGGGCGATCCGCAAGCGCGGGCCGCGCGCGCTGCGCCAGGCGGTGCGCACCGCCTTTGCCCGATCGGGCTGGCGCGGCGCGGGCACGGGCCTGCCCTTCTACATGGTCGGCGGCTCGTGGCGCGCGCTGGCGCGGCTGGTGATGCACATCACGGGCTATCCGCTGCCGATCGTGCACGGCTTCACCATGCCGGTGGCGACCGCTGCCAATATCAAGCGCATCCTGGCGCGCGCCGACAAGGCCGCGCTCAAGGATGTGCAGGGCCTGTCCAACACCCGTGCCGCGACGCTGCCCGACGCCGCCGCGCTGCTCGCCGTGGTGGCGGGCGAGCTGGAGGTCTGCCAGCTGATCACCTCCGCCTATGGGCTGCGCGAGGGCGTGCTGCATCGCCATCTGCCGGGCGAGGTGCGCGGCCTCGATCCGC
Organism: Sphingomonas morindae; assembly: GCF_023822065.1. NCBI lineage: Bacteria > Pseudomonadati > Pseudomonadota > Alphaproteobacteria > Sphingomonadales > Sphingomonadaceae > Sphingomonas > Sphingomonas morindae. The sequence continues at coordinate 134,769 of NZ_CP084930.1, read as the reverse complement.
TGATCTGCGCGACGCGCGACGAGGGCAGTCGGCAGGGGCGTTTCCCGGAACATGGCGATCTGCTGGAGCGCTGGACCGCGCCGCTCTTCCTCGGCGAGAGCGCGGACGAGGCACGGTTGCGCCATGCCGCCTGTCTGCTCGCCGATGTCGGCTGGCGCGCCCATCCCGAATTCCGCGCCGAGCGGGGCGTCGAGACCGCGCTGCACGGCAATTGGGTGGGGGTGGACGCGCGCGGCCGGGCGATGATCGCGCAGGCGCTGTTCACCAGCTTCGGCGCCGCCGGCGTGGCGCCGGTGGTGAGCCAGCTCGCGACGCCGGCCGAACTGGAGGGCGCGATCCGCTGGGGGCTGGCGCTGCGGCTGGGCCAGCGCCTGTCGGGCGGCGTCGCCGGCCCGCTCAAGACGAGTGGCGTGGCCCTTGTCGAGGACCAGCTGGTGCTGCGCCTCGCGCCGGGCGATGCCGGCCTTTACGGCGAGGCGGTGGAGCGACGCCATCGCACGCTGGCGGCCGCCTTTGGCCGCCGCGCCGCGCTGCGCACCGGCTGAGCGCGCACCGGCCGGCTGGCCCGGTTCAGCCTTCCAGCCGCGTCATCTTGAGCTTGCCCGCCTTGACGGCGAAGCCGAGCCGGCCTTCCACCAGATCCAGCGCATCGCGGCCGAACTGCTCGAAGCGCCAGCCCGACAGGATCGAGAGCCCCTCCCGCCGGCCGGCGGCGAGCGCCTCCAGCTCGTCGCTCCGGGCGATCAGCCGCGCGGCGACATCCGTTTCCTTGGCGCGGATCTTGAGCAGCAGCTTGAGCAGATCGGCCACCAGCGCGCCATCCTTGCCGAGCCCCGGCTTGCGATCGTCGCGCGCGGGCATCTCGTCGTCGGCCAGCGGCGTGGCGGCCTCGAGCGCCCCCATCAGCCGGCCGCCGATATCATTGCCCGCCCAGCTCGCGGACAGGCCGCGCACCTTGGCGAGATCGGACTGGGCGCGCGGCGGGTTGCTGGCGAGATCGGCGAGCGTTTCGTCCTTCATGATGCGGCCGCGCGGCAGATCCTTGTTCTGCGCCTCGCGCTCGCGCCAGGCGGCGAGCGCCTTCAGCCGGCCGAGTACCTCGGGCTTGCGGCTGGGCACCTTGACGCGCTGCCAGGCAAGCTCGGGCTCGTTGACATAGCTGGCGGGATCGCCAAGCCGCTCCATCTCCTGGTCCAGCCACTGGCCGCGACCCGTTTTCTTCAGGCGTGCCAGCAATTTTGGGAAGATGCGCGCGAGGTGGGTGACATCGCCTATGGCGTAATCGATCTGCCGCTTGTCGAGCGGCCGGCGCGCCCAATCGGTGAAGCGGGCGCCCTTGTCGAGCTTCACGCCCGTCCAGCTTTCGACCAGGCTGGAATAGCCGACCTGCTCGCCCATGCCGAGCGCCATCGCCGCCACCTGGGTGTCGAACAGCGGATACGGGGTCTTGCCGGTGAGATTGTGCACGATCTCGAGATCCTGGCCGCCGGCGTGGAAGACCTTGAGGACCTCCTGATTGTCCACCATCAGCGCGAGCAGCGGCGCGAGATCGAGGCCGGGCGCCTTGGGATCGATCGCGGCGGCTTCCTTCTCGTCGGCGATCTGGATCAGGCACAGCTCCGGCCAATAGCTGTTCTCGCGCATGAATTCGGTATCGACCGCGACGAAGGGCGATTGGGCGAGGCGGTCGCAAAGCTCGGCAAGCGTGGCGCTGTCGGTGATGAGCGGGTGAATGTGCATGGCGCTCCTTTGGCACAGCGCGCGCGCTTGACAAAGCGTCGCTTGCCGCCGAAGCGCGCGCGTCTGTGGATACGAACACCGGCCCGGCGGATCGCGCGCCGCCTGCCGCCGGTGCGAGCAATAGAGAGATTGAGTGATGCACGCCTATCGCACCCATAATTGCGGCCAGCTGCGCGCCGGCGATGTCGGCCAGGCGGTCCGCCTGTCGGGCTGGGTGCATCGCAAGCGCGATCATGGCGGCGTGCTCTTCGTGGATCTTCGCGATCATTACGGCCTCACCCAGATCGTCGCCGACGCCGATAGCGAGGCCCTGAAGGCGCTGGAGACGATCCGCGTCGAGAGCGTGGTGACGATCGACGGCGTGGTCGAGGCGCGCGCCGCCGAGGCGGCCAACGCCAATCTCGCCACCGGCGCGATCGAGGTGCGCGCCCGCGCCGTGACGATCCAGTCGGCGGCGCAGGAACTGCCCATGCCGGTCGCGGGCGAGGCGGACTATCCCGAGGATATCCGCCTGCGCTACCGCTATCTCGATCTCCGCCGCGAGCGGCTCCACCGCAATATCCAGCTGCGCTCGCACGTGATCGCCAGCGTGCGGCGGCGGATGATCGATCAGGGCTTCACCGAATTCCAGACGCCGATCCTCACCGCCTCCTCGCCCGAGGGCGCGCGCGATTATCTGGTGCCGAGCCGCGTTCATCCGGGCAAATTCTACGCGCTGCCGCAGGCGCCGCAGATGTTCAAGCAGCTGCTGATGGTGGCCGGCTTCGACCGCTATTTCCAGATCGCCCCCTGTTTCCGCGACGAGGATGCGCGCGCCGATCGCAGCCCCGGCGAATTCTACCAGCTCGATTTCGAGATGAGCTTCGTCACCCAGGAGGATGTGTTCGCGGCGATCGAGCCCGTGCTGCACGGCCTGTTCGAGGAATTCGCCGATTTCGACGGCAAGGGCCGCCAGGTCTCGCCGCTGCCCTTCCGCCGCATTCCGTACAAGGACTCGATGCTGCGCTACGGCAACGACAAGCCCGACCTGCGCAATCCGATCCTGATCTCGGACGTGTCCGATCTGTTCCGCGGCTCGGGCTTTGGCCGCTTCGCCGCGATCGTCGAGGGCGGCGACGTGGTGCGGGCAATCCCGGCGCCGGGCACCGCCGAGAAGAGCCGCAAATTCTTCGACGACATGAACAGCTGGGCGCAATCGGAAGGCTTTGCGGGGCTGGGCTACGCCACCCGCAAGGGCGGCGAATGGGGCGGCCCGATCGCCAAGAATCATGGCGAGGCGGGCATGGCGGCGATCGCCGAGGCGCTTGGCCTGGGGCCGGACGACGGCGTCTTCTTCGCGGCCGGCAAGGCGGCGCAGGCGGCCAAGCTGGCGGGGCTGGCGCGGACCCGGGTAGGCGAGCAGCTCGGGCTGATCGATCCCAAGCGCTTCGAATTCTGCTGGATCGTCGATTTCCCGATGTATGAATATGACGAAGAGGCGAAGAAGATCGACTTCAGCCACAATCCCTTCTCCATGCCGCAGGGCGGGATCGAGGCGCTGGAGACGCAGGATCCGCTGTCGATCCTCGCCTATCAGTACGATATCGTGTGCAACGGCGTGGAGCTTTCCTCCGGCGCGATCCGCAACCATCGGCCGGACATCATGTACAAGGCGTTCGAGATCGCCGGGTACAGCCGCGAGGAGGTGGATACCGAGTTTGCGGGGATGATCGGCGCCTTCAAATTCGGGGCGCCGCCGCATGGCGGCTCCGCGCCAGGGATCGATCGCATCGTCATGCTGCTGGCGGACGAGCCCAATATTCGCGAGGTGATCGTCTTCCCGATGACGCAGAAGGCCGAGGATCTGATGATGGGCGCGCCCGCGCATGTCCGGCCCAAGCAGCTGCGCGAGCTGAACATTCGCGTGGTGGAGCCGGGCAAGGCCTGACGCCCCCGCGGCGCGGGGGGCGGGCGCGGGGATCGTCTCGGCGCGCTTGCTTAAGGTTAACGTCTCTTGATGGGACTGACCGTGCGCGCGCCGGCTCGCCGCGCCGGCCGGCTGCGCTTAGCTGTCGGCCATGATGTTCAATCTGGCCGATTTCGAGCGAGGCGCCCAGTTTGGCGGCGAATATCGCGAGGAGCTTTCCGCGTTGCAGGCGCGGCTGCGGCGCGTCCAGCGCGCGCATGGCCTGCATCGCCGCCGCACGGTGATCCTGGCCGAGGGGCCGGACGAGGCCGATCGCGAGGGCGTGATCCGGCGCATCACCGAGGCGTGCGACATGCGCCACGCCAGCGCCTTCCAGATCCGCGCCGCCACCGCCGAGGAGCGGGCGCATCATTATCTCGCCCGCTTCTGGGCGCGGCTGCCGGGCGATGGCCGGCTCCATCTGTTCGATCGCAGCTGGTACGGGCGGGTGCTCGGCGAGCGGCTGGACGGGCTCGCCCAGCCGCTGCTGCGCCGCGCCTATGACGAGATCAACGAGTTCGAGGCGCAGCAGACCGACAGCGGCACGCTGCTGATCAAGCTCTACCTGCATCTGTCGGCGGCGGAGCAGGATCGCCGCATCGCCTGCCGGATCGACGATCCGTGGGAGCAGGCACGGCTGACCCCGGACATGCTGCGCGCGCGCGAGCGCCGCGTCGATCATGGCCGCGCGGTGGAAGAGATGCTCGCCTTCACCCATACGCGCTGGGCGCCCTGGACGGTGATCGATGCCGGTCACGCCCCCTCGGGCCAGCTCACCGCGCTGCGCCATGTGGTGGAGCGGCTGGAGGCGGTGGTGCCTTCCGCCCCGCCCGAGGCCGATCCGCTGCTGATCGCGCGGGCGCGCGCCATGCTGGCGGACGCTCAGGGATAGGCGATCGCCACCACCTCATATTCGCGCTCGCCGCCGGGCGAAAGGACGCGGCGGAGATCCCCGGTGGCGGCGCCGCGCAGCGCGCGCGCCAGCGGCGAGTGCCAGCTGATCCGGCCGGCGCCGGCATCCGCCTCGTCCTCGCCGACGAGCGTCACCACGCGCGCGCGATCCTCCTCGTCGACGATGGTGACGGTGGCGCCGAAAAAGACGCGGCCGCGCTCGACCTGGCGCGCCGGATCGACCACCTGCGCCTTGGCCATCTTCTTGGACAGGCGGTCGAGCGTGCGGTCGATCTCGCGCAGGCGCTTGCGGCCGTAGATATAGTCGCCATTCTCCGAGCGATCGCCATTGCCGGCGGCCCAGGAGATGGTTTCCACCAGCGCCGGCCGTTCGGTCTCGAACAGGCGCTGATATTCGGCGCGCATCGCCGCGAAGCCGGCGGGCGTGATGTAATTGGGACGGTCCATCAGCCGGGGGTGGTCTTGCCGAGATAATAAGAGAGGCGGTTGGTCAGCGGCTGGCCCGCGCGGCCGGGGGCGATGCTGTCATAGACGACGGTGTTGGCCAGCACATTCTGGACATAGCCGCGCGTCTCGCTGAAGGGGATCGCCTCGATCCAGGCGACGACATCGGCGCCGGGCGCGCGCGGATCGCCATTCTGCGCGACCCAGCGGCGGACATTGCCGACGCCGGCATTGTACGCCGCCACCGCGAGCACGTAATTGCCCTGCTCCATGTCCATCACCCGGCCGAAATAGCCGATGCCCAGCGCCATATTGTAGGCGGGGTCGCTGGTGAGGCGGAGATAATCGTAGGAGAGGCCCGCCTTGCTCGCCTGCTCGCGCGCCGTGGCGGGCATGAGCTGCATCATGCCGCGCGCGCCCGCGCCCGAAACGGCGTTGCGGTCGAACTGGCTCTCCTGCCGCATGATGCCGTGGATGAAGCTGAAGTTGTTGGCGAGATCGGGTGGCACGGGAAGCGTGGGAAAGCCCGAGCGAACATAGTCGCTGCCATTGTCCGGCCGCGCGGCGCGCGCCGCCATCACGCCGAGATCGGGCCGGCCGAGCGTCTGCGCCAGCTCGGCGGCGAGCAGATGATTGGCGTTGGATTGTTCGGCGAGGCCGGCGACCGCGCGCAGGAAGACGCTCTGATCCGACCAATCGCCCAACTGGCCGAGGATGCGGGCGGCGCGCACCAGATCGTTGGACTCGAACGCGGCGCGATCCAGCGGGGAGACCAGCGCGGCGCTCGCCTGGGCCGGCGCGGGCACCGGCCGGCCGAGCCGCTCGAGCGCCAGCTGGCCGTAGAACTGATCGGGAAAGGCCGCCGCGTTCTGGAAATAGTCGTTCGCGGCGCTGGCATTGCCCGCCGCCACCGCGGCGCGGCCGGCCCAGTAATAGCCCTTGCTGCGCGAGCTGGGCGAGCGCGAGGCATCGGCATAGGCGCGGAACATGGTGATCGCGTCGGCCGGCCGGTTGAGCTGCTGCAGGGCGGTGAAGCCCGCGAGCCAGGCGAGGCTGGTATAATCGTCGCGCTGGCTGAACGGCAGCGCGCGCAGATCGGCGCCGGGCGCATAGGCGGCGGCGAACTGGGCGGCGATGCCATAGGCCTGCGCCCAATTATGATCGGCCGCCGTGGAGCGCGCGAAGGTGAGCAGCGTCTCCATATAGCGTTCGGGATCATAGGGCGGCGCGTCCAGCCGATGGGGCTGGGCAAGCTCGAAGCGGGCGACCGGCTCCTGCATCGTGTCGCGCAGCCATTGCGCGCGATCGACGAGATAGCCCGCATCCTGCGCCGCCGCCGCGCCCGCCGCGACGCCGAGCGTGGGCGCATCGGGCGATTTGAGCTGATAGGCGAGGCGGGCCTGGTAGAGCGCGCGGCGCGCCGGGCTCACATAGGCGAGCTGGCGCTGCGCGGCGACCACGGCGCGCGTCCAGAGCAGCCGCTCCATCCGCGCATCCTGATCGGCCTGGGTCAGCGTCGCCCACCAGCGCGCCGTCAGCCGCCCCTCGTCGGTGGTGGAGAGGCCGGCGAGCGTCCAGGCGCGGCGCGCGGCGGCCTGCGCCTCGGCGGCGCGGCCGCGCGCGTAGAGCGCCTCGGCGAGGCGCAGCGCGGCGGTGCCGCTTTGCGGCGGGAAGCGGGTGAGGAAGGCGATGACCGAATCGGGCGGGGTGACATCGGCCTGGATCGCCGACTCGGCGGCGCGCCGCATGCGCGATTCGCCGGGCCAGCCGGGATGGGCCAGGAGGAAATTGGCGTATTCCTGAAAGAGCAGCCCGTCCGACTGCTGCAGCCGGCGCCACGCCACCAGCCCCTCGGCCACCGGATCGGTGGCGATGCCGGCGCTGGCGGCATAGGGCGGGGCATAGCCGCCGGGCGGCGCCAGCGGCGCCGCGGGGGCTGCCGCCACGGGGCTCGCGCCGGCCAGGCCCAGCTGCGCGCGATACCATGCAAGTTGTTGGGGCGAGAGGCTTGCGGCCGCCGCTGCGGCTGCGAGGAGGAGCGGAGACACGCTAAGCATGAGGGGGCGATGCAGTAAGCTGGACAGAATGCCAACCCGCTCCGTATCAGGCGCTGCAAATCGCCGACGCTCAGCCATGGCGGGATCATGCCGCACGGGCGCGAAGGCGTGAAGGAGCTACGTATGTTTTCGGGTTCGATCCCCGCCCTGGTGACGCCGTTTCGCGACGGCGCGTTCGATGAGGAGGCGTTCCGCGCCCATGTCGACTGGCAGATCGCCGAGGGCTCGTCGGCGCTCGTGCCGTGCGGCACCACCGGCGAATCGGCCACCATGTCGATCGAGGAACATGATCGGGTGGTGGCGGTGTGCGTGGAGCAGGCGGGCGGCCGGGTGCCGGTGATCGCCGGCTGCGGATCGAACGACACGCAGGTGGCGCTCGGTCACATGAAGCGCGCGCAGGCGGCGGGCGCGGCGGCGGCGCTGGTGGTGCTGCCCTATTACAACCGGCCGAACCAGGAGGGCGTCTACGCGCATTTCGCCGCGCTGGCGGAGGGCTGCGATCTGCCGATCCTCGTCTACAACGTCCCCGCCCGCACCGTGACCGACATCAGCGTGGCGACGCTGGCGCGGCTGGCGGCGCTGCCCGGCATCATCGGCATCAAGGACGCGACCGGGGCGCTGGCGCGCGTGGCGGCGCAGCGGCTCGAGTGCGGGGCGGACTTCTGCCAGCTTTCGGGCAATGACGATCTTGCGCTCGGCTTCAACGCGATGGGCGGGGTGGGGTGCATTTCGGTGACGGCTAATGTCGCGCCGCGCCTGTGCGCCGACTTCCAGGCGGCCTGCGCCGAAGACCGCTGGGGCGATGCGCTGGCCTTGCAGGATCGGCTGTTCCCGCTCCACGCCGCGCTGTTCGCCGATGCCTCGCCCGGGCCGACCAAATATGCGCTCGGCCGGCTGCGGCCCGGCTTTCCCCAGGCGCTGCGCCTGCCGATGACGCCGGCGGGCGCCGCCGCGCGGACGGCGGTGGATGCCGCGCTCGCCCATGCCCTGCTGATCTGACGCGATGGCCCGTCCGCGCCCCGTCGAATTCGACAAGAAGAAGGTCGTCGCCGAGAATCGGCGCGCGCGCTTCGAATATTTCCTGGAGGATTTCTTCGAGGCCGGCATCGCGCTGACCGGCACCGAGGTGAAGTCGCTCCGCTTCGGCGAGGGATCGATCGCGGAGAGCTATGCCGAGATCAAGGACGATCAGGTGAACCTGATCAACGCCAACATTCCCGAGTTCAGCCACGGCAACCGCTTCAACCACGAGCCCAAGCGTCCGCGCAAATTGCTGCTGCACGTGCGCGAGATCGACAAGCTGCGCAACGGCGTGTCCCGCGAGGGCATGACGCTGATCCCGCTGTCCATCTACTTCAACGGCCGCGGCCGCGCCAAGGTCGAGCTTGCGCTCGCCAAGGGCAAGAAGCTGCACGACAAGCGCGAGACGGTGAAGGATCGCGACTGGAAGCGCGAGCAGGCGCGCCTGCTGCGCGACCGGGGATGAGCCACCGCCGCCGCTTTCCACGGACGCCGTCCGGCGATACGATGGGCGCGCGCCCTGTAGGCGCGGTGGAGTTGCGTGCATGCCGGCCTGGCTCAGAGCCCGTTTCCCGTGCCGCCGCCCGCGCGGCGGCTGACCGATGGGGCAACCGCCCTCAATTGACGTGCGCAGCGCCATGGCGCGAAGACAGGGGATGCGCACGCTGACCCGCTCCGTGTCCGATGCTTCGCCCTTCGCCCAGCGGCTGGACGCCGGCCGCGTGATCGCGATCGGGGTGGCGCTGCTCGGCATCGCCTCGGCGGTGCTGATCGCGCAGGCGATCGGCAACTGGCATTTCGGCCTGGGCTTCCTGATCGGCTTCGGCGTGGTGATCGCGATCGCGCTGGTGGCGGGCCGCGCCTCGGGCCGGTCGCGGATCGCGCGTGGCGGCGATACCGATCGCGCGCTGATCCGCGCCGCGCTCGACATCGGGCAGGAGCCGGTGGCGATCACCGATCGTGCCGGCCGGCTGCTGTTCGCCAACCGCGCCTATCTCGACCGCTTCGGGCCGAGCGCGGTGCCGCCGGACATGCCGGGGCTGGCGGTGGAGAGTGAGGCGATCGCCGATGTCGGCACCGAGGCGTGGCGCGACGGCGCCGCCGAGATGCTGATGGGGCCGACGGGCATCCGGCTTTCGGCGCAGCGCGTCGGCACCGGCGAGGATCATCTCCTGTGGCGCGTATCGGACGGACGCGGCGGCCTGCGCGACCAGGCCGCGGCGCTGATCGGCGGCGGCTTTGGCGACCGGCTGGGCCGGGTGGGGCTGATGGTGGCGCTGGCCGACGAGCGCGGCCGGGTGCTGGCCGCCAACCGCGTGTTCGCGGCGCGCGCGCTGGGCGCGGCGGGCGCGTCCGTGGAGGGGCGCGACTTCACGGCGCTGCTCGGCCAGACCGAGCAGGGCGCGCTCCGCTTCGCCCGCGAGGAGGGGCGCGATCCGCTGCGGCTGCTGCACGTGCCGCTGGAGGGCGACGATGCCGCGCGCGGCGCCGCGCTGATGCTGCTGTTCGACGATCCCGGCGATCCCAGCGCGCTCGCCGCCGCCGCCGCGACCAAGCCGTCCGACGTCTACGATCTGCTCGGCATGCTGCCGCTGGGCCTCGCGCTGGTCGACCGCGACGGCCGCTTCCTGTTCCTCAACGCCGCCTTCGCGCGCGCGGCGGGCATCGCCGAGGAGGAGCGGCCCATCTATCCCGGCGATCTCGTCGTCAAGGAGGACAAGGCGGCGGTGGCGGACGCGGTGCGCCGCTTCGCCGGCTCCAAGCCGCCCACCGCGCTGGCGGGGCAGAGCCCGATCCTCTCGGGCGACATCGCGGTGCGGCTGGCGCGGCGGCCCGAGGAGGCGGTGTCGCTCACCGTCGCCTCCGCGCGCGGCCTGGGGCCGGCGGCGGTGCTGCTGAGCCTCAAGGATTCGGGCGAGGAGACGCGGCTCAAGCGGCAGGTGAACCAGGCCAACAAGATGCAGGCGGTGGGCCAGCTCGCCGGTGGCATCGCGCACGATTTCAACAACATCCTGACCGCGCTGATCGGCCATTGCGATCTCATGCTGATGCGCCACACGCCCGGCGACAGCGATTATGACGATATCCACCAGATCCGCCACAATGCCAATCGCGCGGCCGGGCTGACGCGGCAGCTGCTCGCCTTTTCGCGCCAGCAGACGCTGCGGCCGCAGACGCTGCAGCTGCCCGATGTCGTGTCCGAAGTGTCCAACCTGCTCAAGCGGCTGCTGGGCGACAAGACGCATCTCGAGATCAGCCATGGCCGCGCGCTGGGGGCGGTGCGCGCCGATCCCGGCCAGCTGGAGCAGGTGATCGTCAATCTCGCGGTGAACGCGCGCGACGCCATGCCCGATGGCGGCACGATCACGGTGCGGACCTATAGCGTATCCGCCGCCGAGGTGCGGCGGCTGGGATCCGACATCCTCCCGATCGGCGACTATACCGCGCTTTCGGTGACCGACACCGGCACCGGCATCGCGCCCGCCGACCTGCCCAAGATCTTCGAGCCCTTCTTCACCACCAAAGAGGTGGGCAAGGGCACCGGGCTGGGACTGTCGACCGTCTATGGCATCGTCAAACAGTCGGGCGGCTTCATCTTCGCCGATTCCGAGCTGGGGCGCGGCACCTCCTTCGTCATCTACCTGCCCGTGTTCGAGGGGGCGGCGGCGCCCGAGGCGGTGGTGGAGCGCGACAAGCCGGCGCCGGCGCTGTGGGGCTCGGGATCGATCCTGGTGGTGGAGGACGAGGACATGGTGCGCTCGGTGGCGGAGCGCGCGCTCACCCGCCAGGGCTATCAGGTGCGCACCGCCGCCAATGGCGAGGAGGGGCTGGAGGTGCTGGCGCAGGTGACCGCCGAGGGCGGCCATTTCGACCTGCTCATCTCCGACGTGATGATGCCGAGCATGGACGGGCCGACCATGGCGGGGCTGGCGCGCGAGCGTTTTCCGCGCCTGCCTGTCCTATTCATGTCCGGCTATGCCGAGGAACAGCTGCGAAAATCCATCAGCCTGGAGAATATTTCGTTTCTTCCCAAGCCCTTCTCCGTGCAGCAACTGGCGGAGGCGGCGCGCGACGCGCTCGGCCGGAGCGAGGCGAGATAGGGCTTGTGGCGGCCCGGCGGGCAGGGCATGGCGGGCGCATGACTGCATCCCGTTCCATCCTCATCATCGAAGACGAAAGCCTCATCGCCATGATGCTCGAGGATTTTCTCGACAGCCTCGGCCATAGCATCGCGGGCACCGCCGAAACCGTGCCCGACGCGGTGGCGCGGATCGACGCGGGCGGCTTCGATCTGGCGATCCTCGACGTGCATCTGCGCGGCGGCGAGGCCTGCTGGCCGGCGGCCGACGCGCTGGCCGACCAGGGCATTCCCTTCCTGCTCGCGACCGGCGGCCATACCGAGCCGCCGCCCGCCCGCCATGCCGGCGCGCCGGTGCTGGCCAAGCCCTTCACCCTGTCCGATGTCGAGCGCGCGGTCGACGCGATCGGCTGAGCGCGCCCCGCCGGCCGGCGGCGGAGCGCGGCGACACCCCGGCTGAGAAAAATCCTCGCCTGCGGTGTTCCACACTTGTTCCGAGAGAACGAAAGCGATACATGCGGGGTAAGGCCCCCGCGCATCGACACCCGCGCCGTGGCCCTCTAAGCTCAGGAGGACGGCTGTGGCTGCATCACTCAAGATGGTTGGGGCGAACGGGGATATGATCGACAAGCTGGCGGCGTCCGACAGGCAGAAGGCGCTCGACGCCGCGCTCGCGCAGATCGACCGCGCCTTCGGCAAGGGCTCGGCGATGAAGCTCGGCTCGCGCGAGGCGATGCAGGTGGAGGCGATCTCCACCGGCTCGCTCGGGCTCGACATCGCGCTCGGCATCGGCGGCCTGCCGCGCGGCCGCATCGTCGAGATCTATGGGCCGGAAAGCTCGGGCAAGACGACGCTGGCGCTGCACGCCATCGCCGAGGCGCAGAAGATGGGCGGCACCGCCGCCTTCGTCGATGCCGAGCATGCGCTCGACCCCGTCTATGCCAAGAAGCTGGGCGTCAATATCGACGAGCTGATCGTCTCGCAGCCCGATACGGGCGAGCAGGCGCTGGAGATCACCGACACGCTGGTGCGCTCCAACGCGATCGACGTGCTGGTGGTCGATTCGGTGGCGGCGCTGGTGCCGCGCGCCGAGATCGAGGGCGAGATGGGCGACAGCCATGTCGGCCTGCAGGCGCGGCTGATGAGCCAGGCGCTGCGCAAGCTCACCGGCTCGATCAGCCGCTCGCGCTGCCTCGTGATCTTCATCAACCAGGTGCGCATGAAGATTGGCGTGATGTACGGCAATCCCGAGACGACGACGGGCGGCAACGCGCTGAAATTCTACGCCTCGGTCCGGCTCGACATCCGCCGCACCGGGCAGATCAAGGATCGCGACGATATCGTCGGCAACGCCACGCGCGTGAAGGTGGTGAAGAACAAGGTGGCGCCGCCGTTCAAGCAGGTCGAGTTCGACATCATGTATGGCGAGGGCGTGTCCAAGATCGGCGAGATCCTCGATCTCGGCGTCAAGGCGGGGCTGGTCGAGAAATCGGGCGCCTGGTTCAGCTATGACTCGACGCGGATCGGCCAGGGACGGGAAAACGCCAAGACCTTCCTGCGCGAGCATCCCGACATGGCCGAGAAGCTGGAGCGCGCCATTCGCGGCAAGACCGAAGGCCTGGGCGAGGCGATGATGGCCGGCCCCGAGGACGACGGCGCGGAGGACTGACGCGGTGACGCTCCGCCTCCATCATCTCGAGAATAGCCGCTCGCACCGGCTGATCTGGCTGATGGAGGAATTGGGCTTCGCCTATGAGGTGGTGCGCTATGCGCGCGACCCCAAGACGATGCTGGCGCCGCCCGCGCTGCGCCGCGTGCATCCGCTGGGCAAGGCGCCGCTGCTCCAGGATGGCGATCTGACGCTCGCCGAGACGGGCGCGATCGTGGAGTATCTGGTGGAGCGCGCGGGCGGCCGGCTCGGCGCGCCGGCGGAGCGGGCGGCGGCGCTGCGCTATCGGCATTTTCTCCATTATGCCGAGGGCTCGCTGATGCCGGTGCTGCTGGTGATGCTGGTGCTGCGCCGCGTGCCGCTGCTGGGGCGGGCGGCGGTCCGGCGGTTCCGGCCGATGGCGGCGGTGCATTTCGACTATGTCGAGGCGATGCTGGCCGACCGGCCCTGGTTCGCGGGCGCGGACTTCACCGCCGCCGACGTGATGATGAGCTTTCCGCTCGAGGCGGCGGTGCGTCGCGCCGGGCTGCTCCACGGCCGACCCCATATCGCCGACTGGCTGGCGCGGATCCATGCCCGCCCCGCCTATCAGGCCGCGCTCGAACGGGGCGGCGCCTATGCCTATGCCTGAGCGGCCCCGCTCCCGGGCGGCCCGGCCGCTTGAGGCCCGGCCGCCGCAGGCCCGGTCTCCGCAGGGCCGGCCCGGCGCCGGCGCGGGGGGCGGCCGGCCGAGCGGGGAGACGAGGATGGACGAGCGGCGTGGTGAAGATCCTGGCGGGCGGGCGGCGTCGCGCCCGAGCGGGGCGGCGGACAGGGGCGCGGAGCGGGTCGCGGAGCCGAGGCCGGCGGTGGCGGCCGCCGCCGCGCGCGGCGCGGGCCGGGCGGTATCGCCGGGGCGGCGCGGCGTGGTGACGGCCGGGCTGGCGCTGCTGGCCGGGGGCGGGCGCCTCGCCGCCGCGCCCGCCGCGCCGTCCGGGGCCGGCGCGCCGGCGGGGGCGGGCGCGGCGGCCGGGCCCGAGGATCTGGCCGAGGCGGATGCCGCCGGGCTGGCGCCGCTGCCCGGCCGCGCGGTGCCGATCAGCCCCGCCGAACATGGCGCGCGGATCGCCGCCGTGCAGCGCGCGATGCGGGGCCAGGGCGTCCGCGCGCTGCTGGTCGAGGCGGGCTCGTCGCTCACCTATTTCACGGGGGTGCGCTGGTTCCGCTCCGAGCGGCTGACCGCCGCGGTGATTCCGGCGGACGGGCCGGTGGCGATCGTCACGCCCTTTTTCGAGGCGCCCTCGGTGCGCGAGACGCTGGCCGTGCCCGCCGAGGTGCAGACCTGGCAGGAGGACGAGAATCCGCATGCGCTCGTCGCGCGGATGCTGCGCGCGCGCGGCGCCGCCGAGGGGCCGGTCGCGATCGAGGAGACGGTGCGCTTCTTCGCGGTCGACGGGCTGCGGACGGCGCTGCCGGGCGTGGCGCTGGTTTCGGGCGCGGGGCTGGTGCGCGGCTGCCGGATGCGCAAATCGCCCGCCGAGCTGGCGCTGATGCAGCGCGCGACCGACATCACCATCGCCGCCTATCGCCATGTCGTGCCGCGCGTCCGCGACGATATGACGCCCGAGACGATCGGCAAGGCGATGGACGCGGCGACCCGCGCGCTGGGCGGCGAGCCCGAGTTCAGCCTGGTGCTGATCGGCCCCGCGGCGGCGCTGCCCCATGGCTCGCACGCGCCGCAGCGCGTCCGCGCGGGCGCGATGGTGCTGATGGATTGCGGCTGCACCGTGCTCGGCTATCAGTCGGACGTGTCGCGCAGCTTCGTGCCCGGCGGCGCCAGCGCCCGGCAGCGCACGGTGTGGGAGGCGGTGGCGCGGGGCCAGCGCATCGCCTTCGCCGCCGCGCGGATCGGCGCGCCCGCGGGCAGCGTCGACGATGCCGTGCGCCGCTATTATGAGTCGCTCGGCTATGGCCCGGGCTATGGCCTGCCGGGGCTGTCGCACCGCACCGGCCATGGCATCGGGCTCGACGGGCATGAGCCGGTGAACCTCGTCCATGGCGAAACCACCCCGCTGGCGGCGGGCATGTGCTTCTCCGACGAGCCGGGCCTCTATCTGCCGGGCGAATTCGGCGTGCGGCTGGAGGATTGCTTCCACATGACCGAGACCGGCCCACGCTGGTTCTCCGAGCCGCCGCGCTCGATCGACGCGCCCGTCTAGCGCTGGGCGCGCGGAGGGGCGCGCGCTGCGGTGGCCTCGCACCGCACCGGCCATGGCATTGGCTCGACGGGCCTGCGCCGGTGACCCTCGTCCACGGCGAGACCATCCCGCTGGCGTCGGGCATGTGCTTCTCCGAAGAGCCGGGCCGGTTTCTGCCGGGTAAGTTCGGCGTGCGGCTCAAGGATGGCTTGCACATGAGCGGGACCGGCCCGCGCAGGTTCTCCGAGACGCCGCGCTCGATCGACGCGCCCGTCTAGCGCGGGGCGCGGGGGCGCGGGGCGGGAGGGCGCGCGCTGCGATCGCGGGCCATGGCCTTGGGGAGCCTCCCGGTGCAAAAGGCCTGATGCGCCTTCCGCCTTTTCTTCCCGCCCTGCTGCTCGCGCTGGCCTGGCCGGCGGCCGCGACCCAGGCAGCGACCGCGTGCAGCGCCGAGGTGCGGGCGGTCGATGACCAGTTTCGGCGGGCGATGATCGAGGGCGATGGTGAGGCGCTCGACCGCATCATCGCCGACGACGCGATTATCATCCACGGCCATCATGGTGGCGTCCAGGGCAAGCGCGGGCTGATCCGCAGCTTCCGCGCCTATCGCATAAGCCGCTATGATCGGACGCCGTTTCTGTGCCGGGTGGCGGGCGGAACCGCGATCCTCGTCTCCGCGACGGCGAAACGGGTCGGCGACAAAGAGGTGGCGGCGTCCACCACCGAGATTTTCATCCTGCGGACGCACCGCTGGCGGCTTCTGGTCCTGCAGAACACCGATCGCACGCCGGACTGACCCGCCGGATCGAGACGCAAGGCCCGCGTCTTGCGGCGGGAGCCGGGGGTTCATTCATAGAGGCGGACGGACCTTGGGCGCCCCCTGGCAGACATGGCGACCGGCCCGCGCTGCTTCTCCGAGCCGCCGCGCTCGATCGACGCGCCCGTCTAGCGGTTCAGTCCCGACGTCTGGCGGATCGGGCTGAGAAGGGAACGGTCGAGGTCCGACGTCGAATCTTGGCGATAGATCCATAGGGGGTGAGACCGCTGTGGGTTTTGAGCTGGCGGCGCGTTCAGCGGCAGCGCGCGTCATGCGCGATCGCCCTCTGGCTGGACGGACGGCGGCCTTGTCGTGGCGCCTCCATGACCCGCACGTCTCATGGATCGTCCGTACCGTCCAGCCATAGGCTCCCACCAGCGCAGCGGGACAAGCAGCTAGCGTCCGCGCCCGGTTTCCTGCTGAAGCGCGTCGATCCGCTTGGAGGCCTCGGCCTTGCTCAGGCCATCCTCGAACCCCTCATGCGCTTCTTCGCTCAACGTCTTGAGATAGCTCGCCTGTGCGCCCGTCATGGGCTCGTCGCCCGTGGTCCAGTCATCGGGATCCTTCTCCGCGTTGGAGCTAGGATGCGTCTTGGGATTTTGATCGTTCGTCATGATCACCTCCTGCCACCTTCAACCACTCCGTTCCCATTCCGTTCCCGTCCTTCTTCGGGACGGTCCGGGGTCCGCGGCGTTGCGGGCCCGGTGCGGCCATGCTAGGCGCCGCGCCATGCCGGATCGGCCGGGTCGCGACGTGCGCCTTAAGGTGATCCATTCAAGGCTTCGTCCCTGATGTCCGACCATAGTCCGACCGCTTCCTTTTCCCCGCCGACGCTGCCGCCGCTGCCCGAGGCGCCGGGCGACGAGGCGCTGCTGCCCCAGCTTGAGGAGGGCGAGCATCCGCATCAGGGGCTCGGCCGGCTCGCCATGGGCGCGATCGGCGTCGTGTTCGGCGATATCGGGACCAGCCCGATCTACGCCTTTCGCGAGACCTTCGCCGGCCACCACCAGCTCGCCCCCTCGCACTTTCATGTGCTGGGGGTGCTGAGCCTGATCTTCTGGTCGATGATGATCGTGGTGACGCTCAAATATGTCGCCATCATCATGCGCGCCGACAATAAGGGCGAGGGGGGCAGCCTGGCGCTGCTGGCGCTGGTGTCGCGCTCGCTCAGCGGCGCGCGCCGCTGGACGCGCGGGCTGGTGCTGCTCGGCGTCTTCGCCACGGCGCTGTTCTTCGGCGACAGCATGATCACGCCGGCCATGTCGGTGCTCTCGGCGGTGGAAGGCATCACCGTGGTGGAGGCGGGCTTTGGCCGCTTCGTGCTGCCGGCCTCGATCCTCATCCTGGTCGGCCTGTTCGCGCTCCAGGCGCGCGGCACGGCGCGGGTGGGCATGTTGTTCGGCCCGATCATGATCCTCTATTTCGGCGCGATCGCGGTGCTGGGGCTGGTCCATCTCGCGACCATGCCCGCGATCCTGCTGGCGCTGAGCCCGCACCATGCGCTCGCCTTCTTCCTGGCCGAGCCGCTGCGCGCCTTTCTCGCGATGGGCGCGGTGGTGCTGGCGGTGACGGGGGCGGAGGCGCTCTACGCGGATATGGGGCATTTCGGCCGGCGCCCGATCCGGCTCTCCTGGCTCTGGTTCGTGCTCCCCGCGCTGATGCTCAACTATCTGGGCCAGGGCGCGATGATCCTGTCGACGACCGGCGCGGCGCGGATGGCGATGATCCAATCGCCCTTCTTCCTGCTCGCGCCCGAGGCGCTGCGGCTGCCGCTGGTGGTGCTCGCCACCATGGCGGCGGTGATCGCGAGCCAGGCGGTGATCTCGGGCGCCTTCTCGGTGGCGCAGCAGGCGATCCAGCTGGGCTTCATGCCGCGCCTCAAGATCACCCATACCAGCGCCCAGGCGGCGGGGCAGATCTATATCCCGACGCTCAACTGGACCCTGATGGTGTTTGTGATCCTGCTGGTGTTCGGCTTCCGCACCTCGACCAATCTCGGCGCGGCCTATGGCATCGCCGTCACCGGCGCGATGCTGATCGATTCCTGCCTGCTCGCGGTGGTGCTGTTCACTTTGTGGCGCTGGAACATGGCGGTGGCGGGCCTGCTGATCGCCCTGTTCCTGACCGTCGACCTCGCCTATTTCGCCGCCAATCTCACCAAGGTGCCCGATGGCGGCTGGTTCCCGCTGCTGGTCGGCTTCATCGCCTTCACGCTGCTCACCACCTGGGCGCGGGGGCGGCAGCTGATGCTCAAGCGGCTCGCCGAGGTGGCGATGCCGATCAGCGTGTTCGTGAAATCGGCCGCGAGTTCGGCCGAGCGCGTGCCCGGCACCGCCGTGTTCATGACCACCGCGCAGGATGGCGCGCCCCATGCGCTGCTGCACAATCTGAAGCACAACAAGGTGCTGCACGAGCGGGTGATCCTGCTGACGGTGCGGATCGAGGACGTGCCCTATGTGCCGCAGGCCAAGCGCGTCGAGGTGAAGAGCTTCGGCCAGGGCTTCTATCGCATGATCGTCCATTACGGCTTCATGCAGGAGCCCGACGTGCCCGCCGCGCTGTCGGGCGTCACCGAACTCGGCGCGCCGCTGCGGATGATGGACACCAGCTTCTTCCTCGCGCGGCAGACGCTGATCGCCTCCGAGCGGCCGGGCATGGCGATCTGGCGCGAGAAGCTGTTCGCCTGGATGCTGCGCAACGCCGAAAGCGCGATGGAATTCTTCCGGCTGCCCTCCAATCGCGTGGTCGAGCTGGGCAGCCAGGTCGAGATCTGATGCGCGCCGCCGTGCTGCTGGCGGCCGGCGCCTCGAAACGCTGGGGCGCGGGCAACAAGCTGTTCGACCGGCGCGACGGCGCGCCGCTGCTGGCGCGCACGCTGGCGGTGGTGCGGCGCGCCGACGCGCAGCGGCTGATCATCGTGATCGGGTGGCAGCATGCGCGCGTGGCGCGGCTGGCGCGCGCCTGCGCGCCGCGCGCGCGGCTGGTGCGGGCGCGCGATCATGGCGAGGGCATGGGCGCCAGCCTGCGCGCCGCCGCCCGCGCGCTCTGGCCGATCGAGCGCGAGGTGCTGCTCTTCCTCGCCGATATGCCGGCGGTGGATCCGCGGGCGCCGCGCGGCGCGGGCGATCTGCTCCGCCCCGCCTGGCGCGGGCAGCCGGGCCATCCGGTGCTGCTGCGCGGCGCGGCGCGGCGGCGGCTGGGCGCGGCGCGCGGCGATCAGGGGCCGGGACGGGGCGGGGCGCGGCTGGTGCCCGGCGGGCGCGGCTGCGTGCGCGATTGCGATCGGCCGGGCCGCGCGCGATGACGGCGCCGATCATCGTCACCGCCCAGTTCGCCACCGCCGACCAGGCCTGGCTGGACGGGCTGCGCCGTGCCCATTTCCCGCCCGAGCGCAACCATCTCTCCGCGCATCTGACGCTGTTCCACCATCTGCCGCCGAGCCTGGCCGACGAACTGGACGGGCGGCTGCGCCGCGCGACGGCGGCGCCGCGCCCGGCCGCCACGATCGGGCCGCCCTGGTCGCTCGGCCGCGGGGTGGCGCTGCGCGTGGCGAGCGACGGGCTGGCCGCGATCCGCGCCGATCTTGCCGAGGCCTTTGCCGATGTGCTGCTGCCGCAGGACCGGGCGGGATGGCGCCCGCACGTGACCGTGCAGAACAAGGTCGATCCCGCCATCGCCCGCGCGCTGGCGGCGACGCTGGGCGAAGACGCCTGGCCGCGCCCGCTCGCCATCGCCGCGCTGGCGAGCTGGTGGTATCGCGGCGGCCCCTGGGAGCCGATCGCCCGCTACCGCTTCCGCTGAGCGGGCGCGAGAAGCGTCGCTTCAGTCGATCTGCCCGACGCCGTCGCAGCTGAGATCGAAGGCGGCGAGGCCGGCATCCAGATAATCGGCGAGCAGCGGCATGTCGAGAAGCTGGTCCAGCACCGGCTCGGCGTCCGGATCGCGCGCCTCTTCCAGCGCATCGTCCCATTCGGACGGATCATAGGTGCCGCGCCCGACCAGCGCGAGCGCGAGCAGCTCGATCTGCTGATCGTCGGCGAGATCGTCGATCGCGGCGCGCAGCTCGTCCTCGCTCGCCTCGTTCATATCGTCCTCGAGCATGTCATAGGCATCATCCGAATCGCTCGGATCCACCTCATCCTCGGGGCCGTTGGCGGGGACTTCCGCCTCCACCTCGCGGGCGCGCTGGATGATGCGGCAGATGAGGTCCAGCGGGGTATTGAGATCCATGATCGCGCCTCTTTTCACTCGGGGTTCGATGGGCCGAAACGAGATCGCGCGGGGGCGGTTCCGAAGGTGTTGACCGGCGCCCCGCCGCTGCCTATAGGCGCCCGACCGACGCGGCCCGCCGCGTCGCGAGCGCCATCGGCGATGGGGCGGAGTAGCTCAGCTGGTTAGAGCAGCGGAATCATAATCCGCGTGTCGGGGGTTCAAGTCCCTCCTCCGCTACCAACCACCCTAGGACGAACGTTCCCAGCACGTACCCGGGGAAACCCAAAGCCCAGATAATTCGATGGTTTGAGGGTCATTCAACATTCCCATCACGTCCCAGCGCGACCCACGTTGCATCGGGGTCGGTTCGGGGTCATAGATCCGGCCCTTGGTCGGAGCGTGACCCCAAGGGCCCTAATCGACCTCATTATCCGGAATGCAGCGCGGTGCCTGCAGCGATGTCAACATGGGTGAGGTAACGATGCCGTTTCGGAAACGCAGCTCGCGGCGCCTGTGAAGGTCATCCGCGAACTTGGTTATGCGGCTCGTCTGGCGCAGGCGTGCGACAGCAATGACCATTGCCTACCGCTACACAAGGGTCGTTACGAGTGGATTGTCCAAGAATACAAGAAGGGGTTCAAGGAGTCGATCACGACCGAGTCGATTTGGAATACTATAACGGCGAGATGAAGCCGCGCCTGATAAGAACGGCCGGCTGGCGCAAATCCTCGAGGCCGACCCGGTGTGGCTCTACAACGGCGTGGACCCGGTGATGCCGATGTGCGAGAAGCGCATCCACGGCGCGAACGCCTCGGCCGCCGTGAACCTGATCGCCGGCTTCATCCAGATGGACGGCGGCACGCCCGCGTTCCCGGACGAGGGCGACAAGCAGGCGCAGCAGGACGATGTCGAGCTGCACGCGATCATCAAGGGCGCCTCCTATCGGCTGCACGTCAGCCTTGGGCAGAGGAAGGGGAAGGCTGCACACTTCCCGGTGCCCGCGCGCCACGAGAACGTGATCGTGCTAGGCGTCGTTCGCGACGGCTTCTCGACCCAGGTGGTCGAAATCACGGCCGACATGATCGAAGAGCACGGAACGAAGCACGGCGGCTCGATCGATGTCGCCCTGACCAAGCTCGAGCCGATTGACAGCTTCGACCGCAGGCTATAGAGGCTCAAAGGAGCGACTGCTTTGAGGCTATCGTGAACGGCGGCCCTACGTTGGACATTCAGACCGACAATGGTCCGGTTCCTTCTACCGCGGAGGCGTTGGCGGCTGTTGCCTCCGCTTCGCCCGTTCTGCTGAAGCTCAAGCGATCGGCTACAGGGGCTGTTGACTCGTCCCTTCCGGCCGAAGTGCTGAACGTCGTTTGGGCGACAACTCAGTTCGGTGCAGATCCGACAGGCAGTGTGGACTCGACCGGCGCCATAGTGAACGCGGTCAATGCGCTTCCATACGGCGGCGAGGTGCGCCTTGGCCCAGGCACGTTCAAGGTATCCGACCTGCCCATTCTTCCCGATGGCGTGGTGTTGGTTGGCGACGGCACCTACGCAACCGTCCTCATCATCACAAGCGCGTCCGGCTCTGTCGCACCGGGTGCTGCCGGCGGCATCCGCAATATGCGTGTAACGTGTTCGGCAGGCTCTGATCGCACCTTGGCCCCGCTGGTCGACATACAGAAGAATGCTGGTTTCTGCGAAAACGTGGAATTTACCTCCTACACCAGTGCTGTTCGGGTCGGATCGGTTAAGGGAAATCTTGTTGTAAACCCTCGTATTGAGAACTGCCGGTTCAGTTCCTCGGTTGTAGGCGCCGGCACTGGGGCTATTTATCTCGCTAATTATGCTGATGCTACGGTGGCCCATTGCACCGTTACCGGGCCGTTAACTGGACCACAGCCCGACTATGGACTGCGGGTGCATAATGGCGACACTTTCCATGTGTTGGGCTGCAATATCACCAAGCATGGTGCCGCGCTTCTAATGGACTTGCCCGCCGGCACCAATAATTTCGCGACGCGAGTGACCTCGTCTCTTTTCGACAGTTCCGACACGATCAGCGGGAATGCGCAGGTATCGTCCGCTCAGATCACCCCTTCGGGCAGCGTCTGGGGGCTTACCCTGTCGAGTTCCTGGTTTGGGCTGAGCGCCCATAAGAGCGGCCTTACGATTGCGCCTGCGCCCGGGGGAACCGTTGACGGCGTCATTATTTGCGCCTGCGAGTTTCCTGGCAATGCCGACTGCGGGCTGCTTGTAGTCGGCGACAATGTCAAGAACGTGAACGTGGTCGGTGGCACCTCCTCCGGAAACACGTTTGGGCTCCGATTTGTGTCCACCAGTTATTTCACTGTGAGCGGTGGTCATATCGCCGGACCAGTGGCGGGCCGTGGCCCGAACAGGATCGGGATCAACATCGACGCGGGCCCCAGCGGAAACTACAGCATCGACCAGAGTGTGCTGTTGGCGGGCAACACCACGGCGCCCATGTTCGACGGCGGAACTGGTCCGAACAGGATGTCGCCTGTTAATCCGGGCGCCTTTCTTCTTGCATCCTTGAAAGGGGTGCAAGACGTTAACGGGGGCACGCCGCCGCCAGCTCCGTGCGTATATATCGACGGCGGCGTTGTGAAAGTGAGGCGGTCGTGAAGC
Source organism: Sphingomonas morindae (assembly GCF_023822065.1). Taxonomy (NCBI): domain Bacteria; kingdom Pseudomonadati; phylum Pseudomonadota; class Alphaproteobacteria; order Sphingomonadales; family Sphingomonadaceae; genus Sphingomonas; species Sphingomonas morindae. The sequence goes on along the minus strand of NZ_CP084930.1, from coordinate 112,048 downwards.
TGCCTACCTGGACTCCCCGCGACCGGCGCGCGATCCTGGCCCTCGTTGCGAGCGTCTTCGGCGCCGCGTCACTCAACGCCATGGGATGCTAGATCATCTACATCCTGTGGCTGGGCGGCTGGTCGGGCACGACTGGGCCCGAGCGCATCGCGGTGATGGGCAAGGCGCTGCTCATCATCCTGCCGGGATCGCTGATCGTGCTCCTGTCGCGCGATCTCGCGATCAAGCGCCGCAAGTTTTGCGGGTGCCGAATGGGGTTCGAGCTGCGTGGCGGCGACGATGATGGCGACGACCATCCACTCCGACGATCGGGTGCAGTCGGCGATCGTCGTAACGCCCCCCGGCACAGCTCCGGCGCCGACACGCCGCCCCTCACCGGGCGGCGTTTCCGCATCACAAAGGCGTGATCGATCTTTCCCAGCACCTCCCAGCAAGACCCAGAAGATCGGGGTCACGGACACGGGGCCCACAGCGAATAACGCAGGCGCATAAGGCGCTTCGGACGAACACGTGAGTCCCTCCTCCGCTACCACAATCTTCCCGATCCCCAGGCCTAGCCTCTAGATCCGCTCACCTAGGATAAGCCCGAGGCTGCGCCCGGCATCGCCGAGCGACCGCCCGCCGGCCACCGACCTTCGTCGAAGCCTTGGTCTTGGGGCGGGATGGTAAGCCTCTCGTAAGCCACGACGGTGGAGAGAAGGCCATGGCTCTTCACGATCCCCTGCTGGCCGATCGGTGCGCGACCCTCGCCGAGCTGGCCCTGCTGGACACGCCCGAGGAGGCGGAGTTCCAATCGGCGGTGCTGCTCGCGCGGCAGATTTTCGACTGTCCGATCGCTATGGTGTCGCTGGTCGATCGGCACCGGCAATGGTTCAAGGCGCGGTGCGGGCTGGAGGCGCGGCAGGTTCCGCGCGAGCACGCCTTCTGCGCCCATGCCGTGCTGAGCGACGAGGTGATGGTGATCGAGGATGCGGCGGCCGATCCGCGCTTCTCGGCCAATCCGCTCGTCATCGGGGCGGAGGGCGTGCGCTTCTATGCGGGTGCGCCGCTGCGGCCGACCGGCGCCGGGACCGATGCCGCGGGGCCGGCGATCGGCACGCTGTGCCTGATCGACACCGCGCCGCGCCGCTTCGGCCCGGAGGCGCGCCTTCAGCTCGCGCGGCTCGCCGGGCTGGTGGACGGGCTGATCCGCGCCCGCGCGGCGGCCGCGGCGACGCTCCGCCTGTCGCGCGAGGTGCAGGCCGATGCGGCGGTGATCGCCCGCAAGAACCGACAGCTGCGCCAGGCGGAGCGGATGGCGGGGATCGGATCCTGGCGGCTGTCGCTCGCCGATGCGTCGGTGGAATGGTCGGACCAGGTCTTCGCCATCCACGACATGCCGGTCGGCCCCGCGCCCACGCGCGCGGCGGCGCTGGCCTTCTATCCGCCGGCCGATCGCGCGCGCATCGCCGCGCTGATCGACGATGCCGTCGCCACCGGCGCGCCCTTCACCTTCGAGAGCGCGCTGATCAGCGCCACCGGCGCGCGCAAATATGTGCGCGGCTCGGGCGAGGTGGAGCGCTCCGAGGCGGGGCCGATCGCGGTGGTGGGCGTGTTCCAGGACATGACCGAGCGGCACCGCTACGAACTCGAACTGAAGCACAGCGCGAGCACCGACAGCCTCACCGGCCTGGCCAACCGCGCCGAGTTCGAGGCGCATCTCGACGAGGCGGTGGCGCAGGCGCCGGGCACGCCGCTGGCGCTGCTGCTGATCGATCTCGATGGCTTCAAGCCGATCAACGACAATCATGGCCATGAGGCGGGCGACGCGGTGCTGCGCCGCGTCGGCGAGGTGTTGCGCGGGCCCGGCATGGGGCAGAATTTCACCGCGCGGCTGGGCGGCGACGAGTTCGTGCTGCTGGTGCGCCGCCCGCGCGACTGCGCCGCGCTGCCCGCGCTGGTGCAGACCGTGCTGCGCGCGCTGCGCCAGATGGTGACGCAGGACGGCGCGCGCCGCATCGTCACCGCCACGGTGGGCGCGGTGCTGGCCGAGGCGCCGATCGCCGGCTCGGAACTGCTCCGCCGCGCCGATCTCGCCCTCTACGCCGCCAAGCGCGCCGAGCGCGGCACCGGCCGCCTCTACGGCACCGACACGGTGATCCGCCCCTGGGGCGAAGCGCCCGCCGTCCCGATGCTCAAACGCGGCTGAGCGGCCTCGGCTGGCCGGGCTGCGGGCGGGAAGGGCTGCGGACGGGGAGGCGCGATGGTCGGGGAGACAGGATTCGAACCTGCGACCCTCTGCTCCCAAAGCAGATGCGCTACCAGACTGCGCTACTCCCCGACGGCGGGTTTCCTAGGCATCGGGTCCGGCGGGGTCAAGAAGAGCGCCATGGGCCAGGGCGGCCGCAAGGGAGCGTCGGGCGTGCGGAGGCCGTGCCCGACCGCATCGGGCGCGATGGCGGCGCGGGTCTTACCCGGGTCGCGCCGCCCTCGGGCGGGAGGCGATCCGAGCTGCGTTACGCCTGCAACGCCGGCGACATGCTCCCGTCATCGCGGGCGGACAGGAGGCGCTTTTCCGCGTGAGGATGAGCATGGCGCAGCGCACCGAACTTGGCGATCATTTCTATATCTGGCATCCGGCGGGGCAGATCGGCGTCAATCCCATGCTGCTGATCTCGGCGCATGGCGCGCAGACCTTCGGGCGATCCCAGGTGCCGGTGCCCTTCGGCGCCGGGGTCACTTTTCTCGGGCCACGCCACTATTCGCTGCTGGTCGAACCCTGTGTCGAATATTTCCACTACAGCAATGTGCAGACCTATGAACGCGGCGGCGCGACCATAGAAAACTACAATCTCTCGAAGTTCCAGAAGCCGGGCGGCCGCCGCACGGCCAATGGCATGATCTTCGAGGACAGTTATGATCGGCTGGCGGCGCTCGACAGCGGGCTGATGCGCGCGCAGGGTACCGATGTCGTCACCGTGCGCCATCGATTCGATCTGCTGCAGCGCGACAAGACGATCGCCGATCTCTTCCGGCTGCTCGCCGCACAGGGGCTGCGCTACAGCGAGTTCATCTGCTATTTCTGCCGCGACCGCGCCTTTTCGCTGGGCAAGCCCAAGGAATATCGCGCCCGTTTCATTCCCTGACGCGGGGCGCCGCCGGGCGGCCCGTCGCTCGACCGCCGGCGCGCACCGGGCATGAAAAAAGCGCCGCTCCGGGCAGGAGGCGGCGCTTCTTCCGGGCGCCCGCCTCGCGGCGGGCGCGCGCGATCACTTCTTGGAGTCGATCGCGTCGGCCTTGTTCTCGGCCGTGTCCTTCACATTGTCGGCCGCGGCGTGCGCGTTGTCGGCGGCGTTGTCGAGCGCGGCCTCGGTCTGCTCGTTGGTGGCGTTGTCGGCAGCGGCCGAGAGATTGTCACCGGCATTGTCGAGCGCGGCGGCGGCGTTGTCGCCCGCATTCTCGACAGCCTCGGCCTGCGGCGACTTGTTGCAGGCGGCGACGCTCATCAGGCCAGCAGCGGCGAGGACGAAAGCGAACTTCTTCATGCGGGCAGCTCCCTATATTCTCACATGGGGTCGCGGCAGCTGCCGTCCCCTGGCGGTTGGCATAACGCGGGCGCGGTAACGGTCAACGGGAAAAACGGGCCGGCGTCCTCGGTTCACCGACTCCCCGGGGCCGAAACGAGCGGCCGCGTCGGTTCGCATCGCAGCATCCGCAACTTTCACATGGGATAGAGCATTACCATATTGAACCCGGCCGGCGGGCGCCTTCCTGCGGGTATGCGTCCCGATCCGGTGCCGGCGGAACATAGAGGGACTTCGACATGGCTTCGTCTCGCGCGCTGCGCCGAATTGCCCTGATTGGCAACAGCCCGCCGCGGCTATGCGGCATCGCCACCTTCACCGAGCATTTCCGCGAAGGCTTCAGTGATGCCTTTCCGGACCTGGCGGTGGACGTCTACGCGATGAACGATCGCGGCAACCGCTACGACTATCCGTCGACGGTGGTGTGCGAGATCGGCCAGGACGCGCTGGCCGATTATGCCGCCGCCGCGCATCGCATCAACACCAGCGGCGCCGACATCGTCTGCGTGCAGCACGAATATGGCATCTATGGCGGCGATGCCGGCGGCCATCTGCTCAAGCTGCTCGATCGCGTCACCGCGCCGGTGGTGGTGACGCTCCACACGGTGCTGGAACAGCCCAATGCTGACCAGCGCCGCGTGATGGAGGCGCTCGCCCGCCGCGCGGCCAAGCTGGTGGTGATGGCGGAGAAGGGCCGCGAGCTGCTGATGGCGGTGCACGGCATCGCGGCGGAGCATATCGCGGTGGTGCCGCATGGCGTGCCCGACCGCCCGCTGAGCGACGGCGTGCGCGAAAAGGCGCTGTTCGGCTTCGACGGGCGCAAGGTGCTGCTCACCTTTGGCCTCTTGTCGCCCAACAAGGGGCTGGAGACGATGATCCGGGCGCTGCCGGCGATCGTCGCGGCGCATCCCGAGACGCTCTATGTGGTGCTGGGCGCCACGCATCCGCATCTCGTGGCGCATGAGGGCGAGGCCTATCGCGAGCGGCTGATGGCGCTGGCCGAGGAGCTGGGCGTGAGCGACAATGTGCGCTTCATCAACGCCTATACCGAGCAGGAAACGCTGCTCGACTATTTGGCCGCGACCGACATCTACGTTACGCCCTATCTCAACGAGGCGCAGATCACCTCGGGCACGCTCTCCTATGCGGTGGCGATGGGGCGGCCGGTCGTGTCCACGCCCTATTGGCATGCGGTGGAGCTGCTCGACCCGGCGATGGGACGGCTGGTGCCGTTCGGCGATTCGATCGGCTTCGCGCGCGCGCTGGTGGATCTTCTGGATCATCCCGAGCGGCGCCTGCGCATGGGCGAGGCGGCCTGGGCTGTCGGCCGGACCATGGTATGGTCGGAATTCGCCCGCGCCTATGTCGCCTTGTTCGAGGAGGCGCTGGGATCACAACCGGCGCGCCTGTTTCCCGTCGATCGGCTGACGGCGATCGAACCGGTCGGCCCCGATCTCACCGGGGTCGAGCGGCTGAGCGACGGCTGCGGCATCATCCAGCATTCCATCTTCGCCGTGCCCGATCGCAATCATGGCTATTGCGTGGACGATAATTGCCGGGCGCTGATGCTGATGCACCGCATCACCGGCGCGCAGGCGTCGCGCGCGGACGCGCTGGCGACGATCTACGCGGCCTTTGTCCAGCATGCCTGGAACGGCGCGCGCGGGCGGTTCCGCAACTTCATGGGCTATGATCGCGGCTGGCTGGAAAGCGAGGGGTCGGAGGATAGTTTCGGCCGCTCGCTCTGGTCGCTGGGCGATACCGCGCGCAACGCGCGGCGCACCGATCTGAAGATCTGGGCGTCGCACCTGTTCGACCAGGTGGCGCCGCATGTCCGGTCGCTCGCCAGCCCGCGCACCATCGCCTTCGTGATCCTGGGCTGCGACGCGATGCTGGATGCGCATCCCGCGCACAACCTGGCCACGACGCTGCTGCGCGACGGGGCGGCGCGCCTGCTCGCCGATTATCGCGCCGCCGCGCGGCCGGACTGGCGCTGGTTCGAATCGGTGCTGGCCTATGACAATGCCCGGCTCCCCCAGGCACTGCTGCGCGCCGGCGATCGCCTGGGCGCGCCCGAGATGGTGGCGGCGGGGCTGGAGACGCTGAGCTGGCTGGAAACGCGGCAGGTGAACCCGCTCGGCCAGTTCCGCGCGGTGGGCACGGACAGTTTCGGCCGCGCGCACCAGGATCCGCTGCCCTTCGACCAGCAGCCGCTCGAGGCCTGGGCGACGATCGAGGCGGCGCGCACGGCGCTGGATCTCACCGGCGATCCGCGCTGGGCGGCCTCGGCGCGGCGGGCCTATGACTGGTATCTGGGCGCCAACGATCTCGGCCTGCCGATCGGCATCCCCGCCGATGGCGGCTGCTTCGACGGGCTGATGGCGGATCGGGTCAATCTCAACCAGGGCGCCGAGTCGGTGCTCGCCTTCCAATTTGCCTGTTGCGCGATGCGCGAAATGGCGGAAAAGGCCGGCAGGAACGGCGGCTTCACACCCGCGGACCTGCTTGCCTCCTGACGCGGCTGCGGCAGGAGGCCGGTAGAGCCTGGCACGGGTTTTCGGGAGGGATCGTGCTCGATCTGGTAATGCATTGGCCGTTGCGCCTTCAGGCGGACGCTTCGCGGGTTGTCGTGCGCCCCTTTCAGATTCCGGTGGAGAGCCAGAATGGCCGGCCCAGCCGGCCGCGGCGGATCGTCGACGGCGTGCTCGCCCTCGACGAGGCCGAGGCGGCGCGCGAGCTGTCCATGGTCCTCAAGGATTTCGAGGCGCGGCACTGGCAGACGCGCGACGTGTTCAAGACCCGCTACGCCCAGATGGCGCGGGCGCTGACGCTGGACGGAGACGCCATCTCCGATACCAAGCAGCAGCTGATCGGCGCCTTCTTCTGCAACGAATATAGCTATGCGGCGGCGGCGATCATGAATCCGTCGATCGTCCGGCACCCGGACCAGTCGGGCCTGTCGCCGGGCTCCTCGCGGATCATCATGTCGCTGCGGACGGTGGGCGAGGGGCATATCAGCTCGATCGCCTTCCGCGAGGGCATTCTCTCGCCCGGCACCTTTTTCGAGCTGGCGCCCGAGCCGCCCTTCGCCACCGCCGCCGACAGCGCGCGCGAGCTGGAGAATGGCGCGATCGAGGTGCACCGCCATCGCGATTCGACGCTTTCGGGCACGGTGATCTTCCCGATGACCTCGGCCCAATCCAAGGGACTCGAGGATCTGCGGCTGGTCGAGTTTACGCATGACGATGGCAGCGTCGAGTGGCTCGGCACCTATACCGCCTATAATGGCGCGGAGATCCGGTCGGAGCTGATCCGCACGCGCGATTTCCGCAGCTTCCAGATGGCGCCGCTGGCGGGGCCCGCCGCGCGGAACAAGGGCATGGCGCTCTTCCCGCGGCGCGTGGGCGGCCGCTACGCCATGGCCGGTCGCCAGGACGGCGAGAATCTCTTCCTCATCCGCTCGGACGATCTCACCAGCTGGGGCGAGGGCGAGCTGCTGATGACGCCGCGCTACCCCTGGGAAATGGTGCAGATCGGCAATTGCGGATCGCCGATCGAGCTGGACGAGGGCTGGCTGCTGCTCACCCATGGCGTCGGCGCGATGCGCAAATATTCGATCGGCGCGATCCTGCTCGACAAGGAGGATCCCAGCCGCGTGCTGGCCCGCACCGCCGAGCCGCTGGTCGCCGCCGCCGCCGAGGATCGCGAGGGCTATGTGCCGAACGTGGTCTATACCTGCGGCGCGCTGCGCCATGGCGAGCTGATCTTCATGCCCTATGGCATCGCCGATTCGGCGGTCGGCTTCGGTTTCGTGCCGATCAAGGAGCTGCTCGCCGCCATGGTGTGAGCGCGCGCGGCGACGGGGCGGGCGGCGGTGCATTTGCATTCCGCTTTGCCCTCGCTAGATAGCCTGCAACGATCCCAACCTCCGATCTGCAGGAAGCGCGCGCGCATGGCCGTCCAATATAGCTTCGTCATGAAGGGCCTGACGAAGACCTTTCCCGGCGCCCCCAAGCCGGTGCTCAACAATATCAGCCTGCAATTCCTGCCGGGCACCAAGATCGCCATCATCGGCGTCAACGGCACCGGCAAGTCGACGCTGATGAAGATCATGGCCGGCATCGACAAGGAATTCCAGGGCGAGGCGTGGGCGGCCGAGGGCGTCACCGTCGGCTATCTGCCGCAGGAGCCGCATCTCGACGCCACCAAGACGGTGAAGCAGAATGTGATGGACGGCGTCCGCCCGGTCGCCGACCTGGTCGATCGCTTCAACGCCATCTCCGCCGAAATGGCCGATCCCAAGGACGATACCGATTTCGACGCGCTCATGGAGGAGATGGGCCAGCTCCAGGAGAAGATCGACGCGGTCGATGGCTGGACGCTCGACAACCAGCTCGAGATCGCCATGGAGGCGCTGCGCTGTCCGCCGGGCGACTGGGCGGTCGAAAATCTTTCGGGCGGCGAGCGGCGCCGCGTGGCGCTGACCCGGCTGCTGCTCGAAAAGCCCGACATCCTGCTGCTCGACGAGCCCACCAACCATCTCGATGCCGAGAGCGTCGCCTGGCTGGAGCGGCACCTGATCGACTATCCCGGCAACGTCATCCTCGTCACCCACGATCGCTACTTCCTCGACAATGTGGTGACCTGGGTGCTCGAGCTGGATCGCGGCCGCTACTACACCTACAACACCAATTATTCGGGCTTCCTCGAGGCCAAGGCCAAGCGCATGTCGCAGGAGGAGCGCGAGGAGGAGGGAAGGCAGAAGGCCATTCGCGAGGAGCTGGACTGGATCCGCCAATCGCCCAAGGCCCGCCAGACCAAGAGCAAGGCCCGTATCCGCGCCTTTGACGAGCTGGTGGAACGCCAGGCCGAGCGCGGGCCGGGCAAGGCGCAGATCCTCATCCAGGTGCCCGAGCGGCTCGGCGGCAATGTCATCGAGGTGAAGAGCCTGTCCAAGGGCTTCGATGGCAAGCAGCTGTTCCGCGATCTCTCCTTCACCCTGCCGCCGGGCGGCATCGTCGGCGTGATCGGGCCCAACGGCGCCGGCAAATCGACGCTGTTCAAGCTCATTACCGGGCAGGAACAGCCGGATCAGGGCGAGGTGAAGATCGGCGAGACGGTGCGGCTCGGCTATGTCGACCAGTCGCGCGATGCGCTCAACCCCAACCACAATGTGTGGGAGGAGGTGTCGGGCGGCAACGAGCGCTTCTATTTCGGCAAGCATGAGGTGGCGACGCGCGCCTATGTCGGCGCCTTCAACTTCAAGGGGGTCGACCAGCAGAAGAAGGTCGGCCAGCTCTCGGGCGGTGAGCGCAACCGCGTCCATATGGCCAAGATGCTGGCCAAGGGCGGCAATGTGCTGCTGCTCGACGAGCCGACCAACGATCTCGACGTCGAGACGCTGCGCGCGCTCGAGGAGGCGCTGGAAAGCTTCGCGGGCTGCGCCGTGGTCATCAGCCACGATCGCTTCTTCCTCGATCGCCTCGCCACCCACATCCTCGCCTTCGAGGGCGACGGGCATGTCGAATGGTTCGAGGGCAATTTCGAGGCCTATGAGGAAGACAAGCGCCGCCGCCTGGGCGACGAGGCAGACCGGCCGGGCCGGGGCGCCTATAAGCGGCTGACGCGCTGAGCGACGCCGCCGCCGGCCCGTCCCGTCAGGGGCGGCCGGCGGCGGGGTCGTCGATCGCCGCCGACGCGATCAGTAGAAGGCGCTGGGATCGGGCGCCGGCGCGTCGCAGGCGGGGCGGCGGCCATCCTGGCAGGCCGCGACCTGCATCCGCCACTGCGCCATGGCCTCGGCATAGGCGCGGCGCTGCCGGGCATTCTGCACCACCTGCCGGCCATGGGCGCGCAGCGAGGCGTCATAGGCGGCGAGATCGGCCGCATATTGCGTGCGGGCATTGGCGTTCACCGTCTTCACCGCGCTGATATTGCCGGCGATCGCGGCATTGGCCGCGGCCGTGCCGGGATCGGTGCCGGGCGCCACCTGGCCGGGCGGGACCGAGGCCGAGGCCGCGGCGGAGCCGTCATTGGCCGGCTGGTTGGGGTCGGTCTGGGCCGAGAGCGCCGCCAGCGGCAGAGCGGCGGCGGCCAAAGCGACGAGGGCGCGGGCGCGCATGTCCATTCCTCCTGATCGGAAACAATGGCCTGCGAAACTATTCTCGCGGCGGCGCGGTTCCCGCGCGGCTACACCGTCTCGAAGCGGCCGCTCTGCTCGTCCAGGATGCGCAGCAGCCCGTCGCGGATCGCGAACCAGGCGCCCGTCAGCGTCAGCGTGCCGGCCTGTTCGGCGGCGGCCACGAAGGGGAAGCTGCGGAGATTGGCGAGGCTGACCCGCACCGCCTCGCGCTCCAGCGCGCGCAGCGCGGCATCGCCCTCGCCATGTTCGGCGACCACGCGATCGCGCGCCTCGTCCAGCATGTCGACCCAGTGGCGGACGAAGCCGCCCTCGCCATTGGGCGCGCCCTCGAAGGCGCGGGTCATCGCGGCCTGGCAGCCGCCGCAGAATTCATGGCCGATGACGACGATGCCATCCACCTTGAGCTGGGTGACGGCATATTCCACCGCCGCCGACACGCCGTGGCGCGACGGATCCGTCTCGAACGGCGGCACGAGATTGGCGACGTTGCGCACCACGAAGATCTCGCCCGGCGACACATCGAAGATCACCGCCGGATCGACTCGGCTGTCCGAGCAGGCGATCACCAGCAGGCGCGGGGACTGGCCTTCGGCGAGGCTGGTCCAGCGCTCGCGCTGGTGCGCCCAACCCTCCGCGCGGAAACGCCGATAGCCTTGGAGCAGGGGATCAAGTGCCGTCATGCCCGCACTGCTACCGGCTTGCGGCCGGGGCTGGCAAGTGGCGCGCGCAATCGCTATGTCGCACCCCATGAACGACATGGCCGCCACCCCGCGTCCTCCGCGCCTCCGCAAGCCCGACTGGATCCGGGTGAAGGCGCCCACCTCCGCCGGCTTCGCCGAGACGCGCCAGCTGATGCGCCGTCTCAACCTGGCCACCGTGTGCGAGGAGGCCGCCTGCCCGAATATCGGCGAGTGCTGGACCAAGAAGCACGCGACGGTGATGATCCTGGGCGATACCTGCACGCGCGCCTGCGCCTTCTGCAATGTGAAGACGGGCATGCCGCGCGCGGTCGATCCGCTCGAGCCGCAGCATGTCGCGGATGCCGCGGCCGAGATGGGGCTGAGCCACATCGTCATCACCTCGGTGGATCGCGACGATCTGCCCGATGGCGGCGCGCACCAGTTCGTGAAGGTGATCGAGGCGCTGCGCCGGACCACGCCGGACACCACCATCGAAATTCTGACGCCCGATTTCCGCAACAAGGCGCAGGCGGCGGTGGAGGCGATCGTCGCCGCGCGTCCGGACGTGTACAACCACAATCTCGAGACGGTGCCGCGGCTCTACCCCACCATCCGCCCCGGCGCGCGCTATTACGCCTCGCTGCGGCTGCTGGAGAGCGTGAAGCGCCACGATCCCTCGATCTTCACCAAGTCCGGCCTGATGACGGGGCTTGGCGAGGAGCGGCTCGAAGTCCATCAGGTGATGGACGATATGCGCTCGGCGGACATCGATTTCCTGACCATGGGGCAATATCTCCAGCCGACGCCGCGCCACGCCAAGGTGGCCGAGTTCACCACGCCCCAGGCCTTTGCCGCCTATGCCGCGATCGCGCGCGCCAAGGGCTTCCTGCTCGTCTCGGCGACGCCGCTCACCCGCTCCAGCTATCATGCGGGCGACGATTTCGCGCGGCTGCGGGCGGCGCGGGACGCGAAGCTCGGACGCATCGCCACGCCGGCCTGATCGTCATGCCGCGTCATTCGGAAACGCGCCGGCTGCCCTACAGCCCGGAGCAGATGTTCGATCTCGTCGCCGATGTCGGCCGCTATGGCGAATTTCTGCCCTGGGTGGCGGCGGTGCGCGTGCGCGAGGACGGGCCGAGCGAGATGGTCGCCGATCTCGTCGTCGGCTTCAAGGGGATCAGCGAGCGCTTCACCTCGCGCGTCACCAAGGCGCGACCGGAGCGCATCCATGTCGATTATCTCGACGGGCCGCTCCAGTATCTGCGCAACGAATGGGGCTTCAGGCCCGATGGCGAGGGCGGCACGCTGGTCGATTTCACGGTCGATTTCGCGTTCAAGTCCCGGCTGTTCGAAATGATCGCCGGGCAGGTCTTCGATCGCGCGCTGCGCAAGATGATCGGCGCCTTCGAAACCCGCGCCGCCGCGCTCTACGGCTGACGGCGGCGCGGTCAGCCGAGCGCCGATCCGGGCTAGAAACCGAGCCTCACGGTCAAGCGGGCGGAGCGCGGGCTCTGATATTCGGTGGGGAGGCGATAGGTGCGGGTCGGTTCGCCCGAGCCGTCGCTGCCATATTCGCTGCGGGTGACCACGGCGTGCTGGTTGAACAGGTTGAACACGCTGATCTGGACAGCCAGGTCCTCGTTCTTGGGGCGCGGCAGGAAGGTCAGCGAGGCATCCAAGCGCGTTACCCAGTCGCTCTTGAAGGCGGTGGCGCGCGGAACCAGCACGACGGGATTCTTGGCGTCGAGCTGGCCGTTGGCGAGGCGGCAATAGCGGCCGGCGGCGCCATAGGCGTTGGCGAACGGATCGACCTCGTCCGGCACCAGCCCGATACAGCCGAAGCGTCGCGGCGAGGAGGCGGAAAAGTCGAAGCCGAGCCGGAACTTGGGAAGCAGCTGGTAGGCGCCGTATAGTTTGAAGACGTGCCGCCTGTCGTTGGGCAGATAGCCATAGGAGCCGTTGGTCAGGCCGGGCTGGTCGAAATCCTCGGTCAGGCCGGAATCGGTCTGGCCATTGTCCGATTTGACGCCGCCTTCGATATTGCCCTTGTTCTTGGACCAGACATAGGAGCCGTGCAGCTCGAACCGTCCGTCCCAATCGCGGTCGAGCGTCGCGGTGACGCCGAAATAGGTACGCTTGGCCTTGGGATAGCCGAGATCGCCGGCGGAGAAATCGACGGTGCGAAGCCCGCTCTCGCCGGCGATCGGATTGGACAGGGTGATGCGCGCGTCGGAGCCGGGGTTGAGCAGCACATATTGGTGGAAGCCCGACCAGATATCGTCGCACCCTTCGATCCCGTTCCGCGTGCAGTAGCGCAGCACCGCCAGATCGATCGCGGCATCCTCGAGCGATCGGTTGAGCGTGCGATAGGTGGCGTAGAGGCCGAGCCGCAGATGCTGATCCAGCCGATGTTCGGCGCCGACGATGAACTCGTCGACCGACTGGGGCTTGAGCGACTGGCTGACCACGGCCTCGGTCGGCTTGGGCGAGCCATCGCCGATGAGCCGGCAATTGCGCGCGGTGCTGCCCGGGCAATCCGCCCGCGCGCCGCTGAACGCAAGCGGATCGCCAAGGATCGGGGTGCCGTCGGCATTGACGCCGGCCAGTGCGTAACAGCGCGTATAGTCCAGCTCGGCTCCGGCCAATCGGGCATTGGTGTTGGTGGGGATGGGCAGGAAGAAGCGGCTGAAGGTCGCGTAGAGCTTGGTGCGCTTGTCGCCGAAGGGATCGACCGTCAGGCCGATGCGCGGCCCAAATTGATCGCCGGATGTGTAGAACGTCTTTCCGGCCACGTTGCGGTTTTCGAACCGGTCGTCGCGCAGGCCGAGCCGAAGCGTCACGCGGTCGTGTAGCATCGACCAGCTGTCCTCGACATAGAAGGCCTGGTTCACGGTGCGGAAGCGACCATTATTGGTGTAGACGCGCCCCGCCGCAAATTCGGTGCCGCGCGGTGCGTAGCGGTTTTTCTCGCCGGCCTTGTAATAGGTCCAGGAGGCGCCGCCCGTCACCTCGCCGCGTACCGTCACGTCCAGGTCCTCATGATCCAAGCCGGCCCGTACATGATGATGGCCGAGCAGGCTGAAATCGAGATCGCCATCGAAACGGTAGAAGCGCCGGTGCTGGATCGCGCTGGCGATGCCGGCATCGGGATTGCCGATGGTGCGCGCCGTGCCCGAGCGTTGGTCCGTCACCGGCGGCAGGAGATTGGTGGGCATCGACGTGCCGCCCTGCTTCGATTCGCCATAGGCGCCGGACAGGCTGAGCCAGTGGCTGAGCGCCGCCGTGTATCGGCCGACGAAATTGCGGCCGATGCCGTCGCTGGTGCGGCGGCTGGTGATCGCGCCCAGCGCATTGGTGTTCGGATCATAGCGCCGGCTGGAACTGCGCCCGGGACCGCTGGTATCGAAATAGGTGAATTCGAGCCGGTGCCCGTCTAATGGGATGGCGTCGATCTTGCCGCCCCAGAAGGTGACCTTGCCGACGCCTTCGTAATAGCTGTTCGCCGCGAGGCTGCCGCCGCCGCTGCGCACGTCGCGCGGATTGGCAAAGGCGTAGAAGAACAGGCGATCCTTGATGATCGGACCCGAGCCGTAGAAATAGGCCTCGAAATGCTCCGACTTATAGGCGTCGTTGTCGGCAGCGTAGGTGTTGGGCGCCAGCGCGTTCACGAAGTCCGGCTCGATGGTGAAGATGCTGCCGGCGTGCCAGCGGTTCGAGCCGGACTTGGTGGTGGCGATGGTGAGGCCGCCCGTGGCGCGGCCGAACTCCGCCGAATAGCCGCCATTGCGCACATCGACCGTCTGGTAGAAGTCATATGGTACGGTCGCTGATCCCAGGCCCTTGTGGAAGCTGGTGATGTTCAGGCCGTTTACGTAGAATTGATTTTCCGAGACGGACGAACCCGTCACACTCGCCAGGTTGCCGAAGGCGCTGTCGCCGGGGGTGGTGCCCGGCGCGAGCAGGATCGCGTCGGTGAGGCTTCGGCCGAGCGGCAACCGGCGCGACAGATCGCTTATCTCGAGCGCGGCGCCGGTCGCCGTGCTCGTGAAATCCAGCACCTGACGCCGCCCGGCGGTGACGAGAATGGCCTGTCCCTGGCCCTCGAGCGCGGCGAGGCGGAAGCTGTTGGCGCTTTGTCCGCTGGAAAGATCCACGCCGGCGCGTTGCAGCGGCTGAAAGCCCGGGGCGGTGACGGTCACCGTGTAGCGCCCCGGCGGCAGGCTGTTGATGGAATAGCTGCCGTCGCTCCGTGTCACGGTGACGCGCGTGAATCCCTGGGCCTCGGACCGGACGCGCACCTCCGCCCCAGCGATGGTTTCGCCCGAAGGCCCCATGATCTGGCCGCTGGCAGTAACGTACTGGAAATCCTGCGCACAGGCGGGCGTGAGGGGAAGAGATACTAGTGAAAACACTGAGCAAGCGCCAAGTAGAGTCACTAGGCATCTGCCCGCCGCGGCACGCCGCGTCGATCCCATTTTCCGCATTGTGAGACGAACCCCCCAAAATACTTCGCAAACGGGGCGCCTTACGGCGACTCCTCATAAGCCGATGGAGGATAGAATGCGTATGACTCGGAATGAGTCAACACTGTGGCACTTTTATTATAGAAGATCTTTGCTGCGGCCAGGCCGAAGCGGCTCTGGAACATGCGCTTTTTGCTCCGGCGCCGGTTTCGCGGGACGCGCGACTCCCCCCCCGGCCGGACCAACCGATCCGGCCGCGACTCGGCGGAGAGGGGGCGCGTCAGCCCTGCGGGTGCGGGGGCAGCAGCAGTTCCAGCGCGCAGAGCGCGGCCTGCCGGCGAATGGCGGCGCGGCCGAGATCGCCGAATTCGCGCAGATCGGCCACCACCTCGTCCGGATCGCCGTCGCGCGTCGCGCGGGCGAAGACGACGGTGCCGACGGGCTTCTTCTCGCTGCCGCCGCCCGGCCCGGCGATGCCGGTGATCGCCACCGCCACGTCCGCGTCGGTCACGGCGAGCACGCCCTGCGCCATCGCCCAGGCGGTGGCGACCGACACGGCGCCGAAGGTTTCCAGCACATCGCCGGCGACATGCAGGTGCTGCTGCTTGAACTGGTTCGAATAGCTGACGAAGCCGCCCTCGAACACGGCCGAGCAGCCGGCCACCTCGGTGATCGCGGCGGCGACCAGGCCGCCGGTGCAGCTTTCCGCCACCGCGATACGCAGCCCGGCATCGCGATTTTCCTCGACGACACGGGTGGCAAGCGCGGTCAGCGCATCGGGAAGATTGTCGCTCATGGACGGGAACCCTCTTGATCCGGGCGGCACAGGGGCACGCCCGCTATGGTTTCGGAGCCGGACAGCTGCAGGCCGAGCAGCAAGGCCTCGGCCATGGCGTCGGCGCGCAGCGGCGCGGCCAGGCCGATCAGCCCGTCCACGGTCGCGCAATCCTTGGTGGCGACATGGCGTTCCACCGCCTTCTCCACGAATTGCGCGGCGAGCGCGGTGACGCTGTCGTCATCGGCGAGAAAGGAGAAATCCTGCCCGGTCGCGGCCTCGATCGCCTTGCGCGCGCGTGCGGGATCGGCCGGCGCCTCGCGCCGGTAGCGCGCCGCCAGCGCCGCCCCCTGGCGCGGCAGGAAGGCGTCGCGGCCCAGCACCGGGCCGCAGCGCTTGGCCAGCGCCTCGATCGCGTCGGGCAGAGCGAGGCTGAACAGGATGCGCTGCTCGTCCGGGCCGAGACAGGCGGCGCGCGCCTGGGCGCCGGCCGCGGCGAGGAGCCCGGCAAGCAGCCAGGCGCGTCTCATGCCGGCAGCCTGACGCTCGCGATCGCCTGCGCCGCCATGCCTTCCTGGCGCCCGGTGAAGCCGAGCCGCTCGGTGGTGGTGGCCTTGATGCTGACCCGGCCGATCGGCAGATCGAGCAGCGCCGCCACGCGCGCGCGCATCGCGTCGCGGTGCGGGCCGACCTTGGGCGCCTCGCAGATGATGGTGCAGTCGACATGATCGATCACGCCGCCGGCGGCGCGCACCAGGCCGGCGGCATGGCTGAGGAACTGGCCGCTCTCCGCGCCTTTCCAGCGCGGGTCGGACGGCGGAAAATGGCTGCCGATATCGCCGTCCGCGATCGTGCCGAGCAGCGCGTCGGTGATGGCGTGGAGGCCGACATCGGCGTCGCTATGCCCGGCCAGCGCGCGATCATGGGGTACGCGCACGCCGCACAGCATGACATGATCCCCCGCATCGAAGGCATGGACATCATAGCCGATGCCAACGCGCGGCACCAGCAGCCGGGCGGCGGCGGCGGCGAGATCGGCCTCGTGGGTGATCTTTTCCAAGGCAGCGTCTCCTTCGACGATCTGGACGGCGAGGCCGGCGGCACGGGCGACCTGCGCGTCATCGGTGGGTTCGTCCGCGCCGGACCAAGCGCGATGCGCGGCGAGGATCGCGGGAAAGTGAAAGGCCTGCGGCGTCTGAACCCGGCCAAGCCCCTCGCGCGGCACGGTATCGCCCGCCTGGCCGGCGGCGACGCGCACCAGCGTATCGACCACGGGCAGCACCGGGATGGCGGCCTCGGCGGTGGCGAGCGCCGCGATCAGCCGCGCGCGCACCGCGGCGGGAAGGCCGGGGCGCGCGGCATCGTGGATCAGCACCAGATCGGCGCCGCCCGCCGCCGCGATCGCTTCCAGCCCCGCGCGCACCGAGGCGCGGCGGGTGGCGCCGCCGGTGCTGATGCTGGCGGGCACGCGATCGCCGAGCGCGGCGCGCAGCGCGTCCTCCTGCCCGGCGCCGACGACCAGATGCACGGGCAGGCCGGCGAAGCCGTCAAAGCCATGGGCGATGACGGAGCGGCCGCCGAGCGGACGATATTGTTTGGGGCTGCCCCCGAAGCGGGCGCCGGTGCCGCCGGCGACGATCAGGGCGGCGATGCGAAGGTCGGTCATTGGCCGGCGCCTTAGCGCTCCCGCGCGCGCGCCGAAAGCGGAACTTGCCGGCGCGCCGGTTTCGCGCTAGGCGCGTGCCTCTTTTTCAGGCAGATTCAGACCATGGCGCAGCCGCTTCTCCGGCCGATCCAGATCGGCGCCGTCACCATCGACACGCCGGTGATCCTGGCGCCGATGACGGGTGTCAGCGATCTGCCCTTCCGCACGCTGGTGCGGCGCTATGGATCGGGGCTTAACGTCACCGAGATGATCGCCAGCCAGGCCGCAATCCGCGAGACGCGGCAATCGATCCAGAAGGCGGCCTGGGATCCGGCCGAGGAGCCGGTTTCGATGCAGCTGGTGGGCTGCGCGCCGGCCGAGATGGCGGAGGCGGCGCGGCTCAACCAGGATCGCGGCGCCGCGATCATCGACATCAACATGGGCTGCCCCGTGCGCAAGGTGGTGAACGGCGATGCCGGCTCGGCGCTGATGCGCGAGCTGCCGCTCGCCACCGCGATCATCAAGGCGACGGTCGAGGCGGTGTCGGTGCCGGTCACGCTCAAGATGCGCATGGGCTGGGATCATGCCAGCCTCAACGCGCCCGAGCTGGCGCGCATCGCCGAGGATCTAGGCGTCAAGATGATCACGGTGCATGGCCGCACCCGCAACCAGATGTACAAGGGCTCGGCCGACTGGGCCTTTGTCCGCCGCGTCAAGGACGCGGTGTCGGTGCCGGTGATCGTCAATGGCGATATCTGCACCCCCGACGATGCGATCGAGGCGCTTCGCCAGTCGGGCGCGGACGGGGTGATGATCGGGCGGGGCAGCTATGGCCGGCCCTGGCTGCTCGCCCAGACGATGCGCGCGCTGACGGCGGGCGAGCGGCTGGACGATCCTTCGCTGGACGAGCAATATGCCGTGATCGTCGAGCATTATCAGCGGATGCTGAGCCATTACGGCACCGAGACGGGCGTCAACATGGCGCGCAAGCATATTGGCTGGTACACCAAGGGCCTGCCGGGCTCGGCCGATTTCCGGAATGCGGTGAACCGCGAGCCCGACGCGCGGCGGGTGCTGGCGATGCTCGACGAATTCTACCGCCCCTGGCGGGCGCGGGCGGCCGCCTGATCCCGCTCATGGCCGCGGCCCCTTCCGCAGCCGGTCCGCTGCCCATTGCCGAGCTGCTCGCCGCGCTGCCGGTCGCCATGCTGGTGATCGATGGCGAGGGGCGCGTGTGCGAGGGCAATGGCGCGGCCGAGACGCTGCTGAACCTCGCCCGCGCCGCGCTGATCGGGCGCGGCATCGAGCGGCTGATCGGCCACCCGCTGACGAGCATGGCGCCCGACCAGCCCTTCGCCGCCTTCGATCTCGATATCATCCTGCCCGGCGGCCGCGCGGCGCGCGTCGATCTCGCGGTGGCGCCGCTGCCCGAGCGCAAGGGCTGGCGTATCCTCACCATCCATGGCCGCGCCAGCCACGATGCCAGCGCGCGGCGCGGCGATCGCGCCGGGCGGGTGCTGCCCGCGGCGGCGGCGGCGGCCCTGCTGGCGCATGAGGTGAAGAACCCGCTGTCGGGCATTCGCGGCGCCGCGCAGCTGCTCGAGAGCGACGCCGCGCCCGAGCAGCGGGCGCTGACCCGGCTGATCCGCGACGAGGTGGATCGCATCGCCGGGCTGATCGACCGCATGGAGGGGCTGACCGATACGCGGCCGCGCCCGCTGGCGCCGATCAACGTGCATTCGGTGCTCGGCCATGTCCGCGACGTGGCGGCCAACGGCTTCGCCGCCGGCTGTACGCTGCGCGAAGCCTACGATCCGTCATTGCCCGAAATTCTCGGCAACCGCGACGCGCTGGTGCAGATCCTGCTCAATCTGCTCAAGAACGCGGCGGAGGCGGCGGGGCCGGGCGGCACCATCACGCTGCGCACCGCCTATCGCCACGGCCTCTCGCTGGCGCGGGACGGCGGCGCGCGCGTGTCGCTGCCGATCGAGCTGGCGGTGATCGATGACGGGCCGGGCGCGCCGGCCGAACTGCTCGACCATCTCTTCGATGCGTTCGTCTCGTCCAAGCCGAGCGGCACCGGCCTCGGCCTGGCCTTGGTCGAGAAGCTGATCGGCGAGATGGGCGGGATCGTCGAATATGTTCGCGAGGGCCATCCCGAATGCACGGTGTTCCGCCTCTTCCTGCCGCGGGCGCGGAGTGCGCGCCCATGAGTGCCGGCCGCATCCTGGTGGTGGACGACGATGCCGCGATCCGCACCGTGGTGCGCGAGGCGTTGCGCCGCGAGGGCCATGTGGTGGAGACGGCCGCCTCGCTTGCCGATCTCGGCCGGGTGATTGGCCCGTTCCGGCCCGATGTCGTCATCACCGATGTGGTGCTGCCCGATGGCGACGGGCTGGACTTCGTGCCCGAGCTGACGCGCCGCCATCCCGGCCTGCCCGTGATCGTGCTTTCGGCGCGCAACACGCTGGCGACGGCGGTGCGCGCCACCGAGCGCGGCGCCTTCGATTATCTGCCCAAGCCGTTCGACCTGGACGAGCTTGGCCGGGCGGTGACGAGCGCGCTGGCCGGGCGCGCCGCGCCGGAGGAAGCCGCCGGGAGCGAACCGCAGGAGCTGCCGCTGATCGGCCGCTCGCCGGCGATGCAGGCGGTGTACCGCACCATCGCGCGCGTGGTGGCGACCGACCTCACCGTGCTGATCCTGGGCGAATCCGGCACCGGCAAGGAACTGGTCGCGCGCGCCATCCACGATCTCGGGCCACGGCTGGCGCGGCCCTTCGTGGCGGTCAACATGGCTGCGATTCCGCGCGATCTGATCGAAAGCGAGCTGTTCGGCCATGAGCGCGGCGCCTTTACCGGCGCCGGCATGCGCAGCGCGGGCCGCTTCGAGCAGGCGCATGGCGGGACGCTGTTCCTCGACGAGATCGGCGACATGCCCGTGGATGCGCAGACCCGGCTGCTGCGGGTGCTGCAGGAGGGCGAGTTCACCACGGTGGGGGGCGCCCGCCCGATCCGCGCGGACGTGCGGGTGATCGCCGCCACCAACAAGGATATCGAGCGACAGGTCGAGGAGGGCCGGTTCCGCGAGGATCTCTTTTACCGGCTGAACGTGGTGCCGATCCGGCTGCCGGCCCTGCGCGAGCGCGGCGCCGATATCGGCGAGCTGGCGCGCCATTTCCTCGACCGCGCGGCCGCCGACGGCCTGCCCCGCAAGCGGCTCGACGAGGCGGCGGTGGCGCGGCTGGCGCGGCATGGCTGGCCGGGCAATGTGCGCGAGCTTGAAAATCTGATGCGCCGGCTGGCGGTGCTGATCCGCGAGGAGGTGATCGGCGCCGCCGCGATCGAGGCGCAGCTCGGGCCACAGGCGGCCGAGCCGGGCCTGGCGCCGCGCGGCGACGCCTCCGGCCTCGCCCAGGCGGTGGAGCAGCATCTCGTCGCCTATTTCGCGAGCTTCGGGCGCGATCTGCCGCCTGACGGCCTCTATGACCGGCTGCTCGCCGAGATCGAGGCGCCGCTGCTGCGCCTCTCGCTCGCCGCCGCGCGCGGCAACCAGATCCGCGCCGCGCGGCTTCTGGGCATGAACCGGAACACGCTGCGCAAGAAGCTGGCGGATCGCGCGATCGATCCCAGCGCGGCGCGGCGCGGCGGCGCCTGATCCGAAGCGGGACAGGGCGCGCGCGGTTAACCCATATCTGTGTTGAACCCGCCACCGACTGTGGTAGGGTTGCAACGATGATGGCCAAGAGCGGCGGATCCTCCTCCCTGCCGACGGCGCGCCTCCCGCGCTGGCGTCGGCGTCTGGCACTCGTCTTCCGGCGTGGCTCGCTGTTCGGCCTGCTGGAAGGCGCGACGCTGATCGCCGCCGCGCTGATCCTCGCCGGCAGCTGGGCGCTGATCCGCGAATCCGGTTCGCCCGAACGCCAGCTCAGCCCGCCGCTGGTGGCGCTGCTGCTGGTAGGCAATCTCGTGCCCCTGATCGGCGTGATGGTGCTGCTGGCGCGGCGCGTGGCGCGGCGGCGCGCCGGCGGCGCGGGCGGGCGGCTGCATGTCCGGCTGGTGGCGCTCTTTTCGCTGATCGCCGCCATCCCGACGCTGTTCGTGGTGATCTTCGCCTCGCTGCTCTTCCAATATGGCGTGTCCTTCTGGTTTTCGGACAAGGCGCGGACGGTGCTGGAGAGCGCCGACCGCGTCGCGCAATCCTATGTCGCCGAGAGCATCCAGCGGCTCGACGACGAGATGGTGCCGATGGCGAGCGACTTTCGCGACACCATGGCGTGGCTGCCCGTCGACGATCCCAAATTCTCCTATTTCCTCGCCCAGCAATATAGCTATCGCCACCTCAACGAGCTGGCGCTGATCGGCCTCGGCCCCAACCGGGCGCCCTATCTGCTGGCCTTCACCAATCTGAACCGCGATCGCCCGGTCGGCCAGCTCCTGCCCGAGCCGATGGTGGCGGGGCTCAGCCGTGGCAAGCCGGTGACGACATCGGCCCCCGACCGGATCGAATCGCACATCGTCGTCAATGCGCGCGCGGGGATCTATCTCTACGCCTCGCGGCGGGTGGATCCGCTGGTGCTGAAGCAGGCTTCGCGCGCAAGCTCCGCGATCGGCGATTACCGCCAGCTGATCGAGCGCTCGCGGCTGCTCCAGCTCCAGTTCAATGCGGCCCTGTTCCTGCTGTCGCTGCTGATCGTCGCCGCCGCGATCTGGATCGCCTTCACCGTCGCCGATCGCATCACCCGGCCGATCACCGGGCTGATGGAGGGGGCGCGGCGGATCACGCTGGGCGATCTCTCGGTGCGCGTGCCGGCGCCCAAGCAGCGCGACGAGATCGGCGTGCTGGCCACCGCCTTCAACCGCATGACGCGGCGGCTGGAGGAGCAGACGGGGGCGCTGGTCGCCGCCAATCGCCAGCTCGACGCGCGCCGCGCGCTGACCGAAGCGGTGCTGCGCGGCGTGTCGGCGGGCGTGCTGTCGGTCGATCGCGAGCGGCGGGTGCGGCTGCTCAACCGCTCGGCCGAGGCGCTGCTCGCCCAGCGCGACGATAATCCCGTGGGCCGGCCGCTGGCGGAGATCGCGCCCGAACTCGATCCGCTGATCGACGCCGAGGCGCGCGACGCGGTGGTGCAGTTCGCCTCGGCCGGCGACATGCGGACGCTGGCCGTGACGGTGCTGCCCTCCGCCGACGGCTATGTGCTGACCTTCGACGACATCACCCAGCAGCTGCTCGACCAGCGCCGCGCCGCCTGGTCCGACGTGGCGCGGCGGATCGCGCACGAGATCAAGAATCCGCTCACCCCGATCCAGCTTGCCGCCGAGCGGCTGCAGCGGCGCTATGGCCGCGAGGTCCAGTCCGATCCGGCGGTGTTCGAGCGGCTGACCCAGACGATCGTCCGCCAGGTGGGCGATCTGCGGCGGATGGTGGATGAGTTTTCCTCCTTCGCGCGCATGCCCAAGCCCGTGTTCAAGCCGGAGCCGATCGTGGATGTGGCGCGGCAGGCGCTGTTCCTGCACGAGGTGGCGCATCCCGGCATCCGCTTCGATCTCGCCGCGCCCGATCCCTCGCCGATCCTGGTGTGCGACCGCCGGCTGCTCGGCCAGGGGCTGACCAACGTCGTCAAGAATGCGGTGGAGGCGATCGTCGAGAAGCCGGAGCGCGGCGCGGCCGAGCATATCGCCATGGCGATCGTGGAAGAGGAGGGGCGGATCGCCATCGAGGTGGCCGATACCGGCATCGGCCTGCCCGCCGAGCGCGAGCGGCTGACCGAGCCCTATATGACCACCCGCGCCGGCGGCACCGGGCTGGGCCTCGCCATCGTCCGCAAGATCGTGGAGGAGCATTTCGGCACGATCAGTTTCCGCGACCGCCCGGGCGGCGGCACCATCGTTCGCATCCTGCTCGATCCCGCCACGCTCGCGCCGCTCGCCGGCGAGGGCGGCGATGGCGATGAGGAACGCGCGCTTCCCGAACTCACCCGCATGAAGGCCGTCTGACATGGCACTCGACGTACTCGTCGTCGACGACGAACAGGATATCCGCGAACTCGTGGCCGGCGTGCTGGAGGATGAGGGCTATGGCGCCCGCACAGCCGCCGACAGCGACGCCGCGCTCGCCGCCATCCGCGAACGCAGGCCGAGCCTGGTGCTGCTCGACGTGTGGCTGCAGGGCTCGCGGCTGGACGGGCTCGATCTGCTCGACGAGATCAAGCGGCGCGATCCGTCGCTGCCGGTGCTGGTCATTTCGGGCCATGGCAATCTCGATACGGCGGTGGCGGCGATCCGGCGGGGGGCCGCCGATTTCATCGAGAAGCCCTTCGAGGCCGAGCGGCTGCTGCTGCTGGTGGGCCGCGCGACCGAGACCGAGCGGCTGCGGCGCGAGAATGCCACGCTGCGCGCGCAGGTGGGGCAGGAGGAGGAGCTGACCGGCCAGTCCGCCGCGCTCAACACGGTGCGCGCGACGCTGAAGCGGGTGGCCGCCACCGGCAGCCGCGTGCTCATCACCGGCCCCGCGGGCGTGGGCAAGGAGGTGGCGGCGCGGCTGCTCCATGCCTGGTCGAACCGCGCGGCGGCGCCCTTCATCGTCGTCTCGGCGGCGATGATGACCCCGGAGCGCGTCGAGGAGGAATTGTTCGGCGTCGAGGAGGGCGGCGAGCTGGTGCGGCCCGGCCTGCTGGAGCAGGCGCATGGCGGCACCCTGTTCCTCGACGAGATCGCGGACATGCCGCTCACCACCCAGGCGCGCATCCTGCGCGTGCTGACCGATCAGGCCTTCACCCGCGTGGGCGGCGGCCAGGTGGTGCGCGTGGATGTGCGTGTCGTCTCGGCCACGGCGCGCACGCTGCAGGACGAGATCGCCGCCGGCCGCTTCCGCGAGGATCTCTATTACCGGCTCAACGTGGTGCCGGTGCATCTGCCGCCGCTGGCGGAGCGCCGCGAGGATATTCCGCCGCTGGTCCGCCATTTCGTCGCGCGCTACGCCGCCGAGCGCCGGGTGCCCGCGCCCGAATTGTCGGGCGAGGCGATCGGCGCGCTTCAGACCTATGACTGGCCGGGCAATGTCCGCCAGCTGCGCAACATCGTCGAGCGCACCATCATCATGGCGCCGGGCGACCGGCTCGCCTCGATCGATATCGACATGCTGCCGCCCGAAGTGCTTTCCGAGCAGGAGAAGCTGGCGCCCAACAATGCGGCGCGCGCGATCATGGGAACGCCGCTGCGCGAGGCCCGCGAGACGTTCGAGCGCGAATATCTGCGCGTGCAGATCCGGCGCTTCTCGGGCAATATTTCGCGCACCGCGAGCTTTATCGGGATGGAGCGCTCGGCGCTGCACCGCAAGCTCAAGTCGCTCGGCCTGGCCGATATCAAGGACGGCGAGGAATAGCGGCGGCGCGCGCCGGCCCGCCGCGCGCACCCCCCGGCGGGATCAGCCGCGCAGGAAGCGGAAGCGATCCTCGTCCGACTGGTCCGGCGCGAAGCGATAGCCGTCGCTGTCAAAGGCTTTCAGATCATCGGCGCGCGCGAGCCGATGCTCGCACAGGAAGCGCGCCATCATGCCGCGCGCCTTCTTGGCGTGGAAGCTGACGATGCGCGGCCCCTTCGGCCCCGGCTCCATGAACTCCACCGTGACGATCCGCGCCTTGGGCGGCGCCTGGGCGATCACCTGCCAATATTCCTTGCTGGCGAGATTGACGATCTCCCCCGATCCCTCCGCCTTGAGATCGCGGCCGAGCAGCGACGCCACGCGATCGTCCCAATGCTGATAGAGGCTCGGCGCATCGGGCGCCCATCGCGTGCCCATTTCGAGCCGATAAGGCCGCATCGCGTCCAGCGGTCGCAACAGGCCGTAGAGGCCCGAGAGGATGCGCAGATGATCCTGGGCGAAGCGCACCGCCGGCTCCTTTAGGCTGTGCGCCTCCAGCCCGGTATAGACATCCCCGGCAAAGGCATAGAGCGCGGGCCGCTGCGGCGCCCGCGCAAAGCCGCGGAAGCGATCGCGGTTGAGCGTGGCAAGGCTTTCGCTGATGCCCATCAGCCGCTCGAGATCAGCCGCCTCGAGCCCGGCGGCGGCGCGGGCGAGGGCGGCGGCCGCCTTGGCGAGGCGCGGCCGTGTGGCGGCGACGTGTTCGGGCAGGGGGCGCTCGTAATCGAGCGTCTTGGCGGGCGAGAGGAGCGCGAGCATGGCTGCGCGGCTAGCAGAGCGGGAGGCCGCGTCAATGCCATGGCTCCGATCGCTGCGCGCGGCGTTCAAGCGGCGTTCACGTGACAGGCGCGAGCCCGTTCGGCGGTACGCATGCTTGAACCCGGCAAGGGCGAAGGCTAGCACCACGGACGCGGCGCGTCCCCGGTGCTGCAGGAGGAGATTCCCGAATGAAGTTCGCAACGACGACTGCCCTTGCGGGGGCGCTGGCCCTGGGTATCGCCGGCATGACCGCCAGCCCCGCGCTCGCCAAGAAGAAGGAAGAGGCCGCGCAGCAGGGCGCGCAGTTCAGCACCGCCTTCCGCCAGGCGGCCCAGCCGGTGCAGAAGGCGATGCAGGCGGGCGATTATGCCGGCGCCAAGGCGGCGCTGCCGGCGCTGCTCCAGGCGGCCTCCACGCCCGACGACAAATATCAGGGCTATCTCATCCAGCTGCAGATCGCGCTCAAGGAGAATGACGCGGCGACGCAGAACAGCGCCATCGACCAGATCCTCGCCACCGGCAAGGCGACGCCCGAGGTGACCAAGCAGATCCTCAATGTGCGCGGCGTCAACGCCTTCAACTCCAACGATCTGGCGACGGCGGACAAGGCCTTCACCCAACTCGTCCAGCTCAATCCGCAGGATGGCGACACGGCGATCCTGCTCGCGCAGACCAAGCTCCGCGAGAAGCAGCCCCAGGCGGCGCTGCCGGTGGTGGACCAGGCGATCCAGGCCAAGAAGGCCAGCGGCCAGCCCGTGCCCGAGGATTGGTATCGCCGCGCGCTCGCCATCGCCTATGACGGCAAGATGCCGGCCGAGACGGTGAAATATGGCCAGCAGCTGATCAGCGCCTATCCCTCGCCGGCGGCGTGGCGCACGGTGCTGCAGACCTATCGCGACACCAACCGGCTCGACCAGCAGACCGATCTCGACACGCTGCGGCTGATGCGCGCCACGGGCGGCCTGGCCGGCGAGCGCGACTATTTCGAATATGCCAATCTCGCCAACGACAAGGGCTTCCCGGGCGAAGCCAAGGCCGTGATCGACGAGGGCATGGCCTCGAACATGGTCGACAACCAGGCGCTCAAGAACAGCAAGGTGCTAAACGAGATCAAGAATCTCGCGGCGCCCAAGGTCGCGGCCGACAAGGCTTCGCTGCCCGCGCTGGACAAGGCGGCGCGCGCCGGCGCCGATGGCAAGAAGGCGCTTAATACCGCCGACGCCTATCTGGGCTATGGCATGTATGCCCAGGCGGCCGATCTCTACAAGATCGCGCTCTCCAAGGGCGGCGTCGACCCCAACATCGTGAACCTGCGGCTGGGCATGGCGCTGGCGCGCGCCGGCCAGAAGGACGCGGCGGTGCAGGCGCTCAACGCCGTCACCGGCCCGCGCCAGGCGCTCGCGCAATATTGGGTGATCTACGCCAATGTCGGCCAGGGTTCGGCCACGGCGGCGCCGGCGCCCGCGGCGGGCTGATCACGCACCCCTTGCGGGCGGCGCCATCGCGCGTCGCCCGACCGGCGGCCCGGATCTCGCCAGGCGAGGCCCGGGCCGTCGCGCGTTCAGGCGGGGTCCACCGGCACGCCCGGCTCGTCCTTGGAGGTGCGGATCGTCAGCGAGGTCTTGACGCTGGCGACATGCGGCGCGGTCGTTAGCCGCGAGGTGAGAAAGGCTTGGAAGGCCTGAAGATCATGCGCGACGATCTTGAGGATAAAATCGATCTCGCCGTTCAGCATATGGCATTCGCGCACCTCGGGCAGGGTGGCGATATGGGCCTCGAAGGCGCGGAGATCCTCCTCGGCCTGGCTCCGCAGCGAGACCAGCGCGAAGACGGTGATGCCATAGCCGAGCGCGCCCGGATTGAGCTTGGCATGATAGCCGCGGATGACGCCGCCCTCTTCCAGCGTGCGCACGCGCCGCAGGCAGGGCGGCGCGGTCAATCCGGCCCGGCGCGCCAGTTCGACATTGGTGATCCGCCCGTCCTGCTGCAGTTCGGACAGGATGGTGCGGTCAATCGGGTCGAGCAACAGGGACGCACTGCGCACGAGATGATTCCTTTCTCCTTGCATCAGGGCTCTATAATAAAGTTGCCGCGGGTTGCAATTGTCCCACTATGCGCCAGGCGCGGCAGCGCCGGCTTTGTGGCCGATGCGCGCAAGGGATAGGCAATCTTTATCGGTCAGTTAGTCACAGGCGGCCGCGATCGGCCGCCACGGTGCGCGGGCGATGGGTTGCGCGGCGTCGGGAGGTTCGGCTTGCGATTTGACGATATGCTCGCGACGGTGCTGGCCCGCGTGCCCGAGCGTCCGTCCGCGCGCGTCACGCAATGGCGCCAGCTGCTTGATCTGCTCGCCCAGCGCCGCGCCGAGGATGGCGACGCGCTGCTGGAGGATGCGCTCGGCCGCATCCGCGCGCTGCGCGACGTGGTGCCGCTCGGCGCCCGCCGCGATGCCGCCGCCTCGCTGGCGGTCCGCCCGCTCGCGCCGGCGCTGGTCGCGCTGGTGGCCGAGGATGTGCCCGCCGTCGCCGGCGCGCTGCTCAGCCGCGTCGTGCTCGCCGATCATGAATGGCTGTGGCTGCTGCCCCAGCTCTCGGCCGCCAACCGCGTGTTCCTGCGCCAGCGGCGCGACCTGGGCGGCTATGTCGAGGCGGCGCTGGCGGGCTTCGGCGCGAGCGATTTCGTGCTGGCCGAGCCGGTCGGCGCGGCGCGGCCGGCGCGCGCCGAACCCCGCTTCGACGATGGCGATGACGAGGCAGAGCCCGAACTGCCGCTGGAGGAGGAGGGCGATGCGCCCTTCGCCCCGGGCGAGGGCGAGGGGCAGATCCGCTCGATCATCAGCCGCATCGCCCGCTTCCGCACGCGCCGCGAGGACGAGGCGGTGCCCCCCGCGCCGGCGCAGCGCGCCAGCCTGATCCGCTTCGAGACCGATTCCGCCGGTATTTTCCGCTGGGTGGAGGGCGTGCCGCGCGGGCCGCTGATCGGCGAGACGATCGCCACCCCCGCGAGCGGCGCCTATGGCGTGGACGGCCAGGCGCCCGGCGCGTTCCGACGCCGCGCCGCCTTCCGCAACGCGCGGCTGATGGTGGCGGGGCAGGGGCCGGCGGCGGGCGAGTGGCGGATCGCCGGCGTGCCCGTGTTCGATCCGCGCGACGGCCGCTTCCTGGGCTATCGCGGCACCGGCCGCCGGCCGCGCGCGGACGAGCGCGCCGAGGCGGCCGCCCATCCCGATTCGCTGCGCCAGCTGGTGCACGAGCTGCGCACGCCGCTCAACGCGATCGGCGGCTTCGCCGAGATGATCCGCCGCCAGATGCGCGGCCCCGTGGCGAGCGCCTATCGCGACCGCGCCGCCGGCATCGTCGAGCAGGCCGGCCGGCTGATGACGGCGGTGGACGATCTCGACGTCGCCGCGCGGCTCGACGGGCGGCAGCTCGATCTGCAGCGCGCCGCGCTCGATCTGCCGGCGCTGATCGCGCCGATCTGCGCCGAGCAGGCGGAGGCCTCCGCCGCGCGGGGCGTGACCTTCCGCTGGTCGATCGCGCCCGATCTGCCGCTCGCGCTCGGCGATGCCTCGGCGTTGCGGCGCATGATCGCGCGGCTCGCATCCGCCGCCGCCGCCGTCGCCGAACCTGGCGAGACGGTGGTGCTGGAGGCGCGCGCCGAGGGGACGGGCGCGCTGCTGCGCGTCACGCGGCCGCCGCGGCTCGCCGCGCTGGACGAGGCGGCGCTGTTCGATCCCGGCTTCGGCCTGGCCGGCGCGGAGGGCGACGGGCCGCTGCTGGGCCTCGGCTTCTCGCTCCATCTCGTCCGCCGTCTCGCGCAGCTTGCGGGTGGACAGTTGCGCGTCGAGCAGGGCTGGTTCACGCTGGCGCTGGTGGAGGCGGCCGCCGAGGTGGAACGGCCGACCGGCTGAGGGGGCGACGGGTGGCTTTGGGCGGACGCATCGATCATCCGCCCGCGGCGATCGACCGGGTCCGCCTGCCCGCCGATATCGGGCGGCGTTTCCTCGTCTTCGTCGATACCGAGGAGGAGTTTGACTGGGCCGCCCCGCGTCGCCGCGAGGCCCCCGCGACCGAGACGATCGCGGCGGTGCCGGGCGCACACCGCCGGCTCGCCGCTTTCGGGGTCCGGCCCATCTATCTCTTGGACTATCCCGTCGCCGCCGATCCGCGCGCGATCGGCCATCTCGCGCCGTTGCTGGCCTCGGGCGAGGCGGAGATCGGCGCGCAGCTGCACCCCTGGGTCAACCCGCCGCACGACGAGCCGCTCACCGAGCGCAACAGCTTTGTCGGCAATCTGCCCGAGGCGCTGGAACAGGCCAAGATCCGCGCGCTGACCGATCGGCTGACCGCGGGCTTCGGCCGGCGCCCGATCGTCTATCGCGCGGGCCGCTACGGCATCGGCCCGCACAGCGCGCGGCTGCTCGAGGCGGAAGGCTATCGGCTGGACTGTTCGGCGCGCGCCTTGTTCGACTATTCCGACGAGGGCGGCCCCGATTTCTCGGGCCGCGACGCCTGGCCGCACTGGGCCGGGCCGGCGCGGCTGCTGCTCGAACTGCCGCTCACCAGCGTCTTTGGCGGCCGTCTGCGGCGCCATGGCGCGCGCCTCTACCGGCGTGCCGACGCCGTGCCGCGCGGGCGCGGGCTGCTGGCGCGCACCGGCCTGTTGCAGCGCCTGCCGCTGACCCCGGAGGGCACGCCGCTGGCCGACGCCTGCCTGGCGATCCGCCTGGCGCTGGAGGAGGGGCTGCAACTCCTCTCCATCTCCTTCCACTCGCCCTCGCTGGTGCCGGGCCACACGCCCTATGTGCGCGACGCCGCCGATCTCCGGCGCTTCTACGCCTGGTGGGACGGCGTGCTCGATCTGCTGGCGCGCGAGGGGGTGCAACCGATCTCCGCCGAAGCCCTGCTCGCCGCCGCCTGGCGCGCCCGCGCCACGGGCCTGCCGCTTGCCAGCGCCGGCCCGGCTTAGTATCCGGCGGAGCGGGGCCTGTAGCTCAATGGTTAGAGCTGGCCGCTCATAACGGCTAGGTTGCGGGTTCGAGTCCTGCCGGGCCCACCAAGGTTTCTGGTTTTGGCCCCCACTGGATGGCGGAATGCTTGAAAGTGGGGGCTCCGGCGCGGCGTGCCCCCGGGCGCGAGGCGCCGGCGCGCCGTCGCGCCACGGCCGCACCTGTGGGCCGCGATCAACCTCTACATCCCTGGCGCAGAGATGGAATTTGCGACCGGTATGTCGCTGCCGCGCCGGGGCGAGGCTCGGCGGCTCGTCGCCGACCGAGGCGGGTGGATTCTGTTCAGGCTTGCGACGGGGGCGCATGCAGACGCAGCCGGGACGGGGGGATCGGGCTGGCAGGTGGCGAGGCGAGAAGATCGGGGCGGGGAGCGGGGTGTCGCACTCGGCATGAAGTTCTGGCCGCACTCGGGGCAGCGGAGACGACATCTAAAGCGTCGTCGAGTGGCCTCGCGTCCGACAGATCCTCTCACGGGGTCTGCATCCATCTCTTCCATGTCTCCGTCGCACCGTTCCGATCGCACGAAGAGGCGCGGCGCGCTTTCTAAAGCGTTTGGATAGTCGAAGCCATCGGCGCTCAAGGCTGCAAGTCCGATGATGAAGACAAACCCCGATGTTATCTTTGCGACGTCCCGGGGCTGTTGTTGCGGCGGCTTCCACATCGGCAAGATTCGTTCGAGTCGAGGATTCATGAATCGAACCGCCAGAAACGCATCACTATTCGCCATCGTCCAGCCTGTTGGCACTGTGATCATTACGTATTGGTTATCTATAGCTTGCCAGCCCTAATGGGATATGTTTCAAGATAGAGACTATCGAAAATGTCCTCCCGGCCGGTCAACTAGAACAGCCGGACAGATATCGACATAGAAGGGGGTCGCGCGAAAATGACTTAAATGATCGCATCCGACGTGCCTCGACATACCGGCGTGATCTTCCGCCATCGGCTTTGGAACTGATCCAAAGATCAAGGTCCTCCTTTAGACGAGAACATCGCCGGACCTTGCAGCGTGCTTTGGCGCGATCGCCTTCTGCTGTCCATTTCAGTTGCGCTTTTGCGAAGGCGGTGTCGACACAGGTTCCGAGAAGGCAGCATGAAAAACCGCGTCGAAGGATTGACCGGCATCCGCGGCGTCGCCGCCCTGGCTGTTCTGCTCTACCATCTCCATTTCAATCCTGCATTCGCGCAGTACAATTTCTCCCTGACATCCAGAGCTTATCTCGCGGTCGACCTGTTCTTCATTCTCAGCGGCTTTGTCCTATCCATGAGATATGACGGTCTCCGGATGAAGTCGGACGCCGCAGCCTATTTCGGCTTTCTGCTGAACCGAATAGCGCGTGTCTATCCCTTGCACCTCGTGGTCGTGACTGCTGCGACGGTCCGTCTCTTCTTCGGTACAAGCGGCAGCGGGGCCTTGCTGACCGCGCCGCAGCTTCTCGCCAACTTCACCATGTCGGAAGCGTGGGGCTTCGGGACGCCGGCCGTCTCCGGCGCTTTGTGGTCGGTCAGCACCGAAGCCATGGCCTATCTCGTCTTCCCGCTCCTCACCACGCTCGCCCGCGTCCGCCCCGCGTGGCAGACCATTGGTCTGGCCGTGATCGGGTATGGAACGATCGCCGTCTTCGGTGATGGCTCCGAGAGTATGATGGACGTCGCGTCGCTGGAGAACTCCTTCCCGCTCTTCCGCTGTCTCTGTGGCTTCGCGGTCGGCATAGTGACGCATCGGGCGTTCACGGAGGGACGGCTCGAGGCCATGAGGTCCGACCGCAGCTTCTATGCCGTCCTGCTGGCGCTGGGCGTGGCCTTCATGGTGCCCAACTCCGATCTCGCAATCGTCGCGACCTTCCCCGCGCTCGTCGTCGCCCTGGCCCATGATGGCCGTGCCGCCAGAGCGGTGTTCGGGAACAAGGTGATGGCGTATCTCGGCCTCATCTCCTACTCGCTCTACCTATGGCACCCGCTGGCGCGTGACGGTCTTGGACATGCCTACGCGATCGCCCAGACGCATCATGTCGCGATTCCGATCGCCGTGGTGGTCGCGGTCTATGTCGGTGGCATGATCATCGTGGCCGACATCTCCTATCGGCTAATCGAGGTCCGCGGACGCAAGATCGTCCTCGCCCTGCGCACGCGCGTCATGCCGCGTCGGGGCCAGGAAGATCGCCGGGCGTTCGCTCACGACCAGGTCGGACCTGCCGGCGCCGATGGCTAGGGGCATGGGCCGCCGCCTGCGCTCGGCCTTTGACGAGAACCAACCCTGTATCGCGGCCGAGCGCCCAACGCGCCCAACGCCACGTCGATCGATGTCGGCGAGGCCCGATCTGCGCGAGGTCAAGGAGGGCGGCGAGATCCGCTGTGGGAGGTGACGGACGACCTGGCGAGCGACCACATGCCGACCCAAGGCCGGGCGATCGGCATCAGTCGGCCGCTCTGCCCTATCTTCCACTTCATCCCCGCCCCAGGAGGGCTTTCCGGGGCGAAGGGCTCTTGCGCCCCACCCGTGACCGTGATCGCCCCGTCCGGACCGGGAGGCGGATCGAGAGCAGCATCTCTGTCTCCTCTCGGGTCCGTCAGGCTGGCAAGCATGGCGTCACCATCCGACAAGGAAGGAAGACGCACCGATTGGCCGTCCGGTGAGCGGACAAGTTGGGCGGTGCGCACGCCGTGCCCGCGCCAGCAGCGCCTCGCGTCTTCCTGCGGGCCCGGCCTCGACGAGACTCAATCGGGCAGCGTTCCGAGCAGCTTCCCCGCCTCGATTTCCGCTTCGCGTGACTGGAAGCCGCGATCGAGTGCGGCATGGATGCGCCGCTGCGCCGCGACCTGGGTGACGCCCTCGCCGAAGAGATCGGAGTCGCGCCGATAGTCTTCGACGGGCGGGAGCGAGATGGCGTTGATGCGCTCCTTGACGATGGCATGGCCAGTCGCCGGCATGCGCGCGATCCGATGCGCGAGCGCGGCGACGAACGGCCCGATCTCCTCCCGATCGAGGCTGCGGTTGATCCAGCCATAGCGTTCGGCGAGATCGGCGTCATAATCATCCGCACTGAGCAGAATCTCCAGGGCCCGGCCGCGCCCGACCATGCGGACAAGATGCTGCGCGCCGCCGCCGCCCGGGATCAGCCCGAACGCCGCTTCATTCTGCGCCAGGATCGCCCGGCCGCGCGCGCCGAAGCGCATATCGCAGTTGAGGACGAATTCGCTGCCCGCGCCGCGCGCGCGGCCCTCGATCTGCGCGATCGTGACCGCCCTCGTTTCGGCGAGCCTGCGGAACAGCAGCGCTATCGACGCCTCGCCGGTCAGCCTTGCCGCTTCGGCTCGATAGGCGCTCACCTTGGTGACGTCGACGTGCGAGATGAAGAAATCGGGATCGGCGCTGCGGAAGACCGCGACGCGATACGGCTCGCCGCGATCGAGCAGCTCGATCAGCGAGACAAGATCGCGGACCAGTTCAGGCCCGATGAGGTTCATCGGCGGCGCGTCGATGGTGACGAACAGGACGGCGCCCTGCGCTTCGAGCCGAAGCGTCTGATAGTCGTACATTGGGTGGACTCCTCGAACGGTAGCTGCCGGATCGTTGCCGGGGCTCAGCGGCCTGTCGTGGATGCCGGGGCCGTGAGGTCGGGCATCACGGCGCGCGCGAAGGTGCGGACGAGATCGGCGATGGCGCCGGGCGCTTCCAGCGGCGAGAGGTGGCCGACGCCGGCAAGCAGGTGCAGCTGCGCCTGCGGCACGCGCGGCAGGAGTTCGCGCCGCAGGATCGCCGGCGGATCGACGCGGTCGTCTTCTCCGGAAATGACGATCGTAGGCACCTCGATCCGGGACGCCAGCGCGGTGATGTCTTCCTGGCTGGTGGCGAGCGGCCACGCCGCGATCGCCGCCGGCGCTCCGCGCAGGCTGTCCTCGATCACCATCTCAAGATCTGCGTCGCAGAGGCCGTTCGGGGCAAGCACCTGCTCGACCGTGGCGATGATGCTCTCGCGCGTCGCGTAGGCGCTCACCATGCCCCGCCGCACCTCCTCCGGCAGGCCGAGCGGCGAGGGCGGCGATGGCGCGACGAGAACCAGCCCCTTGAGCCCGGCCGGCCGCTGGGCGGCGATCCGTTGCGCGACCTTTCCGCCCATCGAGTGGCCGACAAGGATATAGCGCTGCAACGCCATTTCGGTGATCACGCCCATGGCGTCCGCCGCTAGATCGGCGAGCGCGTAGCCGCTTTCGGGCTTGTCGGATTTTCCCCAGCCGCGGTGATCGATCGCGATCGTTCGGAACTCATCGTCCAGATCGTCGATCACATGATGCCAGGTTCGCGAGGAGCCGCCCCAGTAATGCAGGAAGACCAGAGCGGGCAGGCCCGCGCCTCTCTGCTGCACGTGAAGGTCGATGCCGTTCGAGCGGATGAACATGGTGCGTCTCCTCGCGATACCGGATCAGGCAGCGGCGCTCAGGATGAAGTCGGCGACGGCCTGCGGCTGTGACAGCATCGGCACGTGGCTGCTGTCGACATGCGTGATGGTCGCGTTCATCCGCGTCGCCATGCGCGCCTGCTCGACCGGCGGAATGGCATGATCCTGATCGCCGATCATGTAGAAGACCGGCCGATCGCGCCACGCGGCCGCCGTGAGCGTACCACCGAGCGCCGCCCCATTGATCGGCCCCTGCGTCGCATAGATGGCGGCCTTCTCGCTCTGGCTCAGATCCTGCGCGAACAGGGTGAAGGCGCCCTCGCGGCTCAGCTTCAGAAAGCCTTCGGCGTCGGGCCGCAGCTCCGCGCCGAGCGGCGCCGCCTCGAATTGGGCGAACAGCGCGCCCGCGGATTCGCCGGCATCGGGCGCGAAGGCGTCGATATAGACCATGCGGGCGACCTTCGGATCATTGCCCGCCTCGCCGATCACCGCGCCGGCATAGCTGTGGCCGACGAGCACGACCTCGCCTTCGGCCAGCGCGATCGCGCGGCGAACCGCCGCGACATCGGCATCGAAGGCCGTCAGCGGGAGCTGAACCGCCGTCACGGTCATGCCCTGCGCCGCCAGCAGCGGCAGGACCTTCGCCCAGCTCGAGCCATCGGCCCACGCGCCATGCACCAGAATGATGTTGGAGATCTTCGCCATCGTCTTGCTCCTGCGGAACGAGCGAAAGGCCGCTCGCCTTCGGTGAGGTGGATCTAGGCGCTATCGCCTCCGTCAGAAATGACGTAGAAAGCGCACATTCTGCCATGGAGGACGCTATGACCGAAGCGGGTGCGAGGCGTGTCATCTGGTTCGTCGTGTTCCCGGGCTTCGAATTGCTCGATCTCGGCGGGCCGCTCTGCGCGTTCAATCTGGCGGTCGATTTTCATGCCGCGCCGTACGAGATGCGGATCGTCGCAAGCTCGGACGGGCTCGTGCGGGGGTCGTCGGGCGTCCGGATCGAGACCGTCTGCCCGGATGACGACGGCCACATCGACACGCTCATCGTCGTCGGCGCCTCGACGATCGACGCGCTCCAAAGCCAGGCAGCGACGGTCGCCTTTCTTCGGGAAGCCGCGCCGCGCGCCCGGCGGATCGCGAGCATATGCACCGGCGCCTTTCTGCTTGCCGAGGCGGGCCTGCTCGACGGTCACCGCGCGACGACGCACTGGCGCTACGCCGGGGAGCTGCAGCGGCGCTATCCCTCGCTGAGGGTGGATGCGGATCGCATCTTCATCCGCGAGGACGAGGTGTGGACCTCGGCCGGCATCACCGCCGGGATTGATCTCGCGCTCGCCATGATCGAGGAGGATTGCGGGACCGAGGTATCGAAGATCATCGCCCGCGATCTTGTCGTCTACCATCGGCGAAGCGGCGGACAGTCGCAATTCTCGACCTTGCTCGACCTGGAACCGCGACCGGGGCGGATCCGCGAAGCGCTCGCCTATGCGCGGGCGCATCTGCGCGAACGGCTCTCGGTTGAGCAGCTCGCCGAGGTGGCCTGCATCAGCCCGCGCCAGTTCGCGCGGCAGTTCGTCGCCGAAACGGGCGAGACGCCCGCACGTGCCGTCGAAAGGCTGCGCTGCGAGGCGGCAATCCCGCGGATCGAGAATTCGAGCGAGGCGCTCGATCAGATCGCGCTCCACACCGGCTTCGGCGATCTCGAACGGATGCGGCGCGCCTGCCTGCGGATTTACGGGCATCCCCCACAGGCGCTCCGCCGGCAACGGCGACGCTGATCGTCGGATGGGGAGCGGGTCGGCCGGAGCGGTAAGGGACGGGACGGCGCCGGGGCGATCGGACCTGGTCGTTCACGCCACCATGGATGGCGAGAGGCCCTGAGGTGGGGACATCGGCATGGTGGCCAAGAGCGCTATCTTGTCACCGGCACCGCCGAAGCCGACGCCGATCGGATCGGCGCAGCGGCGCTGACGACGCGCCACGCCGAGGGACCTCGTGCGTGCCGCCTGCGCGCTGGCGCGCACCGCCGGCCCAACCGCGGCGCGGCACGACGCCTTCAGGAGGCGGCGTTGAGAAGTAAGTCCAGCAGGGCGGGATCGAGCGACTGCAATCCCTCTGGCGCTCCCCCGATGAAGCACTGTCCCTTGATGTAATAGATCAAGGCCGGGAGCGCGGTGGGATCCAGGAATGCCGGAAGCTTCAGGACATATCGCGCCGCAGTCGATACCTGCTCCTCGCCGTCCCGATTGATGAAGGTGGGGATGACGTTCGTCTGGGGCAGTATGGGGTAGCCGGTCCCGCCCTGGAGCTTGCCGCTGCCCATCTTGCCGATCGCGAAAATGAAGGTCTTCTGGACAGAATATTTGAGGAAAGCGTCGTGGCAGCTCTCGCAGGGCGCGCCATTTTGGATGAAGGCCGAAACGGAGGAGGAGGCGATCTGCGCCGAGTAGCTATCGTACAGCTTGCGCTCGGCATGATCCCCCGGCCGGCTCTTGGGCGGCGCGTCCCTGCTGCCCAGGTTCTTCCAGGAAGCACCGGTTTGATCAAGCACATACAAGGTTGATTGAACCATCGATACGGCTCCGCAAAAGCGGGAGCCTAGGCGCCGGGCGTGCGGGAAAGATGTCAGTTCGAGCGCGAAGGGTTACGATGGAAACCGTGGCGCGAGGGCGCCGATGCGGCGTCGGCACAGATCGCGACTTTGCGCAGCCCCGACGGCAGGCTGGCCGCACCGCTTGCGTCGCCCGTCTGATGGTGACCTTGGGGTGACCGAAGGCCAGGACATGCATGATGCGAGCAAGCGGCACCCAAGTTGCATAAAGAAGACTCAGTTGCCCCCTTCGGCGGACGCGGACGGCAGGTCGGACAGGAGATAATAATGCGCAAAAAAGGCTTGCGATGCTCCGCGTTGTTCCTGAGCGCCATGGCGCTGGTTGGGGCGTCGCCCGGGTCAGGGCTTGAGCAAGGCAATCGAGGGGCGGCCGCGCAGCTATCTGATGAGAAGAACCAACGATCGGTCGCCGAGTTACGGCCCCTGAACAACGGAGACGTTCGGCAGCTTGTTATTGGTAGTGTGATCAAGCCGGCGGTGCAGACCGGTCTTGATCAATCGGTACAGGCCTACTTTGCCGATGGCGTGTTCATCCACTTTGTAGAAATCTATAGACATTTGGGGCGGTGCCGCATTTCGGGACGAAACCTTATCCTGCAATGCAGAAGCGGAAAGCGTGTCGTGCGCTTCTTTAGCGACCAATCCGGCAACTTCTACGCGAATTCGGGCGTAGGGCAGGATAACGTTGTTCGTATCTCTGTTAAACGCGCCGACCCTGCTTTGGAGCGCGAGTCAGTCGGGGCGACGCAGCCGTGCTGATCCGGCCGAAAGCCCCGCCGCGGCCGGCGGCCGGCGGCCGTCGGCCTGGTCATGCCTCGTCATGGCCCAGCAGCGCGCGGAGCTTCCCGGCATCTTCGGGCGACGCCGGATTGTAGATGATCATCCCCAGGTCGGGCCGGCCTTCGACCGCGAAGGACGAGAATTCCAGCGCGAGCCACCCTGCATCGGGATGGTGGATGCGCTTCACCCCCTCGCCATGCGCGACGACATCATTGTCCTGCCAGAGCGCTTCGAATTCGGGGCTGGTTTCGCACAGCTCGGCCACCAGCTTCGTCACCTCCGCGCTGGTGCTGGCGCCGGCGCGCGCGACATCGGCGCGGAAGGCACCGACGACGAAACGGGCGATGCTGTTCCAATCCTCGTTGCGGCGCCGCACATGGTCGCTGCCGAACATCAGCCGGAGGATATTGCGTCCCTCGCGCGGCAGCTTGGCGTAATCGGTCAGCAGCACCGCCGCGGCGCGGTTCCAGCCGACGACCTCCCAGGTCGCCGTCTTGATGATGGCCGGGCTCAGCGCCATCGCGTCGAGCACGCGCTGGAGGCGGGGGGTGATGCCGTCGACGGGTCGATACCGCGCCTCGGGGAGGCGCCCAAGGCCCAGCATGTAGAGATGCTCGCGTTCCGGCTCGGTCAGCATCAGGCCCTTGGCGATCCTGTCGAGCACGTCCGCCGAGGGCGCCCCGCCGCGCCCCTGCTCGAGCCATGTATACCAGGTCGCGCTGATATTGGCGCGGCTGGCGACTTCCTCGCGGCGTAGGCCGGGAGTCCGGCGCCGGCCACCGCCAAAGCCGAACGCCGCCGGATCCAGCCGCGTGCGCCGATCGCGCAGATAGGTGCCGAGTTGCTTGTGCGCTTCGCTGGCCATCATCGAGCCTGTTGCCGCTTATACCGGGATAGGCTCACTACTTAACAGGCTAAGGCCGGGACCGATATGCCGCTGCGGGAAAAAGGAGATCCTGCATGCGTGTTTTCCTGACGGGCGCGACCGGCTTCATCGGCTCCCGCATCATCCCCGAACTGCTCGACCGCGGCCACCGGGTGCTCGGCCTCACCCGCTCCGACGCAGGTGCCCGCCAGCTCGAGGCGGCGGGCGCCGAGGTGCATGTCGGCGACCTGGAAAAGCCGGAGACGCTCGCGGCCGGGGCGGCCGCCGCCGATGCGGTGATCCATTGTGCGTTCGATCATAATTTCCAGACATTCTTCGAGAACACCAGGAAGGACGAACGCAATATCAAGGCCATGGGCGAGGCGCTCGACGGGACGCACAAGCCCTTGCTGCTCACCTCGGGCGTCGGCATCGGCACGCCGGTGGAGGGCGGCCGCGCGACCGAGGACGTGCTCAACCCGCGCCACCCCAATCCCCGCATCGCCACCGAGTTCGCGGGCGCGGCGCTGACCGCGCGGGGCATCGACGTCCGCACCATCCGCTTGCCGCAGGTGCACGACACCAGCCGGGCCGGGCTGATCACGCCCTTGATCCTCGAAGCGCGGCGCGCCGGGGCGGTCGCCTATCTGGGCGAGGGCAGGGCGCGCTGGGCGGCGGCGCATGTCTCCGACGTAGCGAGGCTCTATGTGCTGGCGCTGGAGCAAGGCGAGCCGGGCGCGCGCTACCATGCGTCGGCCGAAGAGGGCGTGGCCGCACGGGCCATCGCCGAGGCGATCGGCACGGGCACCGGGCTGCCGGTCCGCTCGGTCACGCCGGCCGAGATCGACCAGTATTTCGGCTGGATGGCGCCCTTTGCCGGGCTCGACATGACGGCGTCGAACGACTGGACCCGCGCGCGGCTGGGATGGGAGCCGACCGGCCCGGATCTCCTCACCGACCTCGCCGCGACCGACTATGCGGCGCTCGTTCCCGCCTGACCCACCCGCCGCGCCCGCCGAGCCGATCCTCGGGCGGGTCGGCGGGCGGGGCCGCCCCGCATCGGCACAAGCGCTACCGCCGCCGTTCGGCCATGAAGAAGGGCCGGTGCCGGTTGGCGGCAGTCGGCGCTAGTTTATACCTTGGTGTAGACTGTCGAGGGGGCTGGTGGCTTGTTTGGGCTCAGCGGCCTGGCGGCGGCGGCCGAGACGCGGGACCATAAGCGCAACCATCCAGCGCAGGCGGCGCCGATCCGTAGCGGCGATAGCCTATACACCTGAACGCCGCATTCTTGCTTTTAGGCGCCAAAGGCCGCGCGATGCGTTCGCTCGATCAGGTCTCGGTCGGCCTCGCTTGCCAGCGCGGCGCGCGCCCGCTTGACGGCATCAAGCGCCTCGCGCGCGATGACGTGTCGTGCCGCCGGGGCGTGTCGCGCCAGCGCGCCCAGCGTCTTCTGCAGGCGAACGCCGACTTCGACGATCGCCGCGCCGTCTCGCGCAATGGGTCGGCACCAATCGTCGAGGAGATCGGCCAAGGCTGTCGGTGGAACATGGATCCGGGCGGGAAGCCGCGTGCGGCCGTCCGAGCGATGATCGAGCAGCCGCAGCAAGACACGGCCGCCCGCTTCGATCACCGCGATCGCCGTGCCGGGATCGTTGACCGCCGGTGACAGCGCCCGCGACGCGATCTCCGAGAGAACCACCAGGCCGAAGCGTGGATCGTGATCGAAGGCGCGCTGGTGCGCCAGGGTGAAAGCCTGCCGCACCTTCTCCAACACCGCCTCGTCGACGGCCCCGGCGATCAACGCCAGCGGTCGCCCGGGTTCGGCCAATCTGCCGGGGAGGGCGAGCAGGTGGATATCGACCGTCGCCGCGTCGGCGATCTCGCCCAGCAGCGCGATATCGACATGGGTGACCCGCGCCATGGTGGAAGCCGGCACGCCCGTCATGCCGCTCTGCGCGA
Source organism: Sphingomonas morindae (assembly GCF_023822065.1). NCBI lineage: Bacteria > Pseudomonadati > Pseudomonadota > Alphaproteobacteria > Sphingomonadales > Sphingomonadaceae > Sphingomonas > Sphingomonas morindae. The sequence continues at coordinate 70,975 of NZ_CP084930.1, read as the reverse complement.
CCGCGGGCGGCGCATAGTCGAGCGCGAGCGGCACGGCCATTCTTTCCACCGCTGCCATCGCCGCGCGCTCGACCCGGTCGATCGTGTCGGACACGCGCCCGAACCGGGCGATATGTTCGATCCAGCGCAGCAGCGTCACGACGATCATCAGGATGACCAGGATCGTGCCGAAGAACAGGATCACGCGGCCGGTTTCGCCATAGAGGCCGGTGGACAAGGCGACGATGCCCACGATTGCGAACAGGAAGCTGCCGAGAAAGGTGGCGAGCGCGTTCTGCGCGGTGCTGTCGTCGATCAGGAGCTGGACGGCGCGCGGCGTGATCGTGCTGGTCGCACCCGCATAGGCCGAGACCATGGCGGTCAGCGAGAAGGTGGTGACCGCGAGCATGCTCGAGGCGAGCATGGTCAGAATGCTGTCGACCGATTTCGACCCGACCGTCGCGGCGAAGTGATAGGATATGGTGTGGCCCACCAGCGCACCGGCGAGCGCCAGCGCACCGCCGAACCCACACATCAGGGCTGCCCGGAACCACATCCTGCGCGTGACCAGCCGGAGCAGCCACTGCCATCGCGTCATTGCCGGTCCCCTTTCCGGGCGTTCAAGCTCCGGCAACCGCGCGGAGTTCCAGGCAAGGGACGTCAGTGTTCGTCCGCGTCGGAACCGGTCAAATGCCAGCGGCGGAGCAGACGCGGCATCGTCAGCCCTTGCGCGAAGATCGAGAAGGCGACCACGCCGAAGGTGATGACGACGATCTGGCCGCGCTCGGCGACGCCGGCAGGCACCGCCAGCGCCAGCGCCAGCCCCACCGCGCCCCTCAGCCCGCCCCAGACCAGCACATGCTGATACGTCACCGGCAGCCGCAGCCCGGACCGCGCGAACGGCAGCGCCAGCGGGTAGACCGCGGCGGCGCGGCCGATCAGCGTCAGGACGATGGCGAGGGCCAGCGGCGCCGAGACCAGCGTGATCGGCTGGTGCGCCTCATGGCTGCCGATCAGCAGGAACAGGCAGGAATTGGCGAGGAAGGCGGCATAGGCCCAGAAATCCTGCACATGCTGGTGACCAGCGACCGAGATCGAGCCGCGCGGCCCGACATTGCCGACGATGAGCCCCGCCGCCAGCGCCGCGAACACGCCGGATGCATGGACATGCTCGGCCAGCAGGAACGAGCCCCAGGCGACCACGGTCGTCAAGGTCACCTCGACCAGATGGTCCGTCGTCCGGCCGGCGATGGTCAGGACGGCAAGGCCGATCATGGCGCCGATCGCGACGCCGCCGGCCACCGTCCACAGCAGCGCCAGCGCGGCACCCGACGGCGTCAGCGCCTCGCCATTGGCGATGCCGACGAGGATCGCGAAGCCGACCGCCGCGACGCCGTCGTTGAGCAGGCTCTCGGACTCGACTACCATGCTGAGGCGCGGCTCGGCCTTCATCTCCTTGAAGGCGGCGATCACCGACACCGGATCGGTCGCCGCGATCAGCACCCCGAAAAAGGCCGCGCCGAGCAGGCTCCAGCCGAGCAACAGGTGCATGCCGGCCGCGACCGAAACGGCACTGATCGCGACGCCGAAAAAGGCGAGCACGACCGTCAACGGCATATCCGTCTTGAAGCGTGACCAGCGGAGCTGCAGCGCCGCCTCGAAGATGAGCGGCGGCAGGAAGACGTTGAAGATCAGCTCGCGCGAGAGCGGCAGGTCGGCACCGATCGGCAGATAGGCAAGGCCGATCCCGGCGAGCACCAGGCCGGCCGTATAGGGAAGGCCGATCCGCCGCGACACCATCGCCACCAGCGAGGCGACGATGAGAAGCGTGCCGAGTTCGGTGAGGCCGATATCGCCGCTCATGGCGCATTTCCCGCGACCGGCGTCAGGCTGAACTGCCGTCCCGCCGGCGGCGCCGGCTCTGCGGCGATACCCGCCTGGAGCAACAGCGCCGCCACGGCCAGCGCGCGGCGCTGCGCGAGGGTGGGTCGGCTGGGCGTCGCGCCGTCGGCGGGCAAGGCTGGCACCGCGAGGGAGCCGACGTTCCACCGATGCGCGGCCCAGGCCGAAGCCGCGACGGCGTCGCGCGCACGGGCATCGAGCGTGTCCGCACCGTCGGCAAAAATGATGGGCGGCAGCGGGCCCTGCGGCGGGACGATGACGACGTCCCAATCCTCGCTCTGCTCCGCGGCACGCTGTTCCAGCGCGCGATAGGTGGCGACGGTCGCGCCCGGCAATAGGGCGGCGGCGGCCACCGCGCGGTGATGGTCGCGATCGATCGTCACCGCGTCGGGCGCGATGCCGGTAATCAGCGCGACGCTGTTCGCGAGATCGGTCACCCGCTGCGCCGCCGTGTTCGGAGCCTCTCCGGCCTGGCGCAGCTCCTCGCGCTGCGCGGCCAGTGCGTCAGCACCGGCGCCGAGCAGAATCTGGTCGAGGTTCAGTCGCACCGGCCGGCCCAGCGTTCTGGCGAGTGCGGCTTGGATCGCGTGCGTCTTCTGCATCGAGCGGCGCGGCGTGATGACGACCGCGCGCACGACGATCGGCCGCGCGGTGAAGTCTATATCGAGTTGGGTCACGCGCGCCGCGGAGCCGAACCGATCGGAGAGCAGCGAACGCGCCTGTGACGTCGCCACGGCCTCGCGACCGATACGATTGAGCGAAACGCCGAGCGGGATCGCCATCACGACGAAGACAAGCGTCAGGAGGATGGTCTGCAGCCAACCCTGCCGTCGCGACAGATAATGGCCGAAGCCGTAGAAGCGCGCCATCACGGTCGCCGACAGCGCGATGGTGATGAAGTTCGTGACGAACAGCGCGAAGGCGCCCATGCCGACCGGCGCGTTGCGCGTGGCGATGCCATAGCCGACCACCGCCAGCGGCGGCATCAGCGCGGTCGCGATCGCCACACCGACGATCGTGTCGCCGCGGCCGCGGATGATCGCGAAGGTTCCGGCCAGCGCGGCGAAGAGCGCAACGGCAAGGTCAAACAGATTGGGCCGGGTCCGCGCGACGATCTCGGCCGTCGGCGCCTGCAACGGGGAGGCGAGCACCAGGAGCGCGGTGAAGGTCACGGCCGCGACGGCGCCGATCGCCAGCGCCTTCAGCGATCGACGCAACTCGCGAAAGTCGAACAGCGCGAGGCTGAATCCGAAACCGAGGATCGGGTTCATGAGCGGCGAGATCAGCATGGCGCCGATCACCACCGCCGGCGACGAGAGCAGCAGCCCCAGTTCGGCGATCCCCGCCGACATCATCGTCATGAAGGCGAAGCGCGGACTCCAGCCGCTCTCTTCAGCAACGCGCGCCAGCACCGCCGCATGATCGGTCGGATCGACGATCGCGCGTCGCCACCAGCGATACAGGGCGATCCGGTCGAGCCGCCTGGACGGATCGACCGGGAGGTTCGCGGCGGGGCCGGTCACGCGGGGCGCTCCGCCGGACCGATCCCGACACGGCAGTCGCCCGCTTCGCGCCGCCGGGCGCCATTCCTCGGTCCGGCCGATAGCAAGCCGGCGGCATGTGCCGGACGGTTCACCGCCATCGCGCGGGCGATCTGCCGTGCCCCCGGAAGCGCGGTGCGGCCGGCCGCGCCCGCCGCGCCGTTCGACATGCCGAGGCCGTTGACGGATCTGGCGGTTGTTTTTGTCGCCAAGGACAGTCCGATCGTTCCACCGGTGGGCGGGGCCGCGACGATCGGCGCGACGCGGCGGCGCCACAGCAGCGACAGCCGTACAGCCATTGGCCGCCGCCGCTGCGGAGGGTTGAAACGCTTGCTAGGACATCCGGCGCGCACACCGCCTATCCTCATGATCGCGCATCGGCGCTTCGACGCCGGATGGCATAGACCGGTCGCCGTGGTGAAGGGTGTCGAGCGACATCCGGGCGAGGGCGGCGGCTCGCCGCAGCGGTCGCATCCAGATCGAACATAAAAGACCCCGGCCACAGGCAATCGGCGCTGGCGGCCCGACCAACGCAATCAACCTGCGCCTTCACATTGAAGCGCGCACCCGGACACTGCTATCGCAGCAATGGCTGTCTCGAGCAACCGCCGACCCGCTCGGAAGCAGGCCAATCATCAAGCTTGGTGGCCGCCTTCGCCGACGGCCATGCCCATCTTCTGAGGGACGCAAGCCGAGGCGCTACGGTCGAAGAAGCCAGGATCAGCACCGCCTTATGGTCGCGGGGCTCCTTGCTTGGGAGGCAAGGACAGCCATGTCGTCATCAGCGCGCGCTCGACCCTTTGCATCGCCGCCAACGCGCCCGTTTACGAGCGTGGCTGGTATGGCACGGACAGGGAAAACGCGCAGGCGTCGCTCAAAACCCACGCGGCCCCGCCCACCGCGCGCCTCATAACCCCGACCGCGGCGGAGTAAGCGCGGCTGTCGCTCGCTCCGTTCGACTTGGAGCTGGATCGGCTCGATCTCTGGCGCTTGAACCGCTGATACTGGAAGAGAGACTACTCCATTTCGGTTTTTTCTACACGCGATTTGCTGATTCGCGAAGCTGCCAGGACGTGAGTCACGTAGGACGGACTTGAATAAGTCGAAAACCTCTGGAAGAAGCATTCAGCATCAGAGTGTTAGCCTGGGGGGCAGGATGTCGAACGCAACAATAATTTCCTCTGCGCAGCTTTCCAACGGGAACATCGTAGATGTCACACGGTACTCGACCTATCTTCCATATTACAGTGATCCGTTTTACGAGACAACTTACAGTCTGATAAGCGCGAACGGTAAAGTTCTCGTCGATAATCAGGATTTGTCGCAGAGCCCCTACACCGATTCTCCCGCCAGCGTCGTCGCCTCCAAAACCGGTGGTTTTGTGCTGACGTATAACAATGGTGAGTTCGAAGCCGTTTTTCTCGATGCGTCCGGGGTGCGGAAAAACTCAGTCTCCTTCTGGGATGATTTCTCGCCGGGCGGCTCTGCCAAGCTGAACGGAGACGATAGCATCACCGTCTCCTACTCGGGGGGCAGCGACAGCTATGGCGGAGAGGATTACGGCGCCACCACCTTTCGTCCGGACGGCTCCATGGAGTCGCAAACAGGACCCACCTATGGAGGCTCCTGGGCGATCCACTATACGACCTTCTACGACAAGAATGGGAAAGCTTTATCTACCGAGCTGGAAAGCAGTGCCATTCGCGAGGACATGACCACCTTGGCCAACGGCTGGAAGGATGCTCGGTTCTACGATGGCAATGGGCACTTGGTGGCGACGGCGCGCTACGACGCCAGCGGCAAAAAGCTCCAATATGACTCGATTGATGGGCAAGGCCATCATTACACCACAACGTGGAATCCGGACGGCTCATACCAGTATCGGTACGACAACGGTCTCCAGCATGTCGTGAACAGTTATGATGCGGCTGACGAGTTGACAGCGCAGGATATCAGCGTTCCACTGGGCGATCACACGCACAAGACGTTCGATCCTGGCTCCGGCATCCTGCTCAAGACCGAGACGCACCACGCGGATGGCTCGAAAACGGTCGATCAACTCGTCTCGGGGCAAGTCTATGCGCGACAGATCACGGACACTGGCGCGGATAACAAGATCACCGCCTTGGAACGCTTCTTCGCCAATGGCAGCAAGGAGTTTTCCGAGCACTACTACGCCGATGGATCATTCGACGCGGTCACATACGACGCTCTTGGCCATGTCGTCTCAAGCGTGACCGGCGCGGCGGATCACAGCCGGACGGCCGTGTCGAACACATACGCGCGCAACAGCGATTTCCTCATGTCGGTGCTCCAGGAACGGTATGGCGCGGACGGTACGGTGCTGGAACGCACCAGCCTCAACAGCGACGGGACGAGCCGGCTCACCGCCTATCAGCCAAGCCTGCTGACGGCGCCCTCCGGCACAAGCACCATCATGGTGGGCTCGCCGCTGGGCAGCGACACTTTCGCCTTCGGGCAGCACTTCGGAGCCGCCGCGATTTCAGGTTTTGTTGCGGGAAATGGTACCGGGCACGATCAACTGAGCCTGTCCGGATGGGCCATCACGGACTTTCACGGTCTCCAGGCTCATATGACGTCCGTGAGTGACGGAACGCTGATCGCTTTGTCCGACCACGACACGATTCTCCTCAGAGGTGTCTCGCCGGCGGCCCTGACGGCTTCCGACTTCTTATTTTATTGACCGAGGTCGTCGGCGCGCGAACCGGCGCTGCCGCTCATTTTCAGGTCGGGCAGGCGTCCTCACCGGGTGGAGCCTCCCTATCTTTCCGGGGGGATACAGTCGAAGATTATCGGCGCTAAAGATGGTGCGCCCGCTCGGCCTGATGCGAGAGGCGCAGGTCGGCCGCGGCCGCACGATCTTCCGCGGCTTCTTCATGCGCGCGAAGGACTAGTCCGATCGGGTGGGGCATAAGTTGATCGCCAGCCTCTCCGCCTATGGGCAGGGCGGAGCCGTCGAGCCGCGTACGTCTGTCACCAAGGTGCAGTTGAGCCGAGGAGCGACCCGCTCCCCCATGACGGGTTGATTGCGCTTGAGCCCTGCGGTCGCATGGGCGCATCCATAGCTTTGCACCTCTTTGTGCGAGGTGGCCGGCGCCACGCAGCGGGGGGCGAACACCGCCAATCGATCAGCTACTGCGTCAAATATCGGGTGAGATCACCATCTCACCTAGGCAGGCGGACTCATGGCCGCCTCGCCGTCCCTGTTCTTTTGCTTGATGTGTCAGAATAACCCGGATGACAGCCACAGGGCGAGGCTGGATGGTGACCCCTACGGGACTCGAACCCGTGTTTTCGCCGTGAGAGGGCGACGTCCTAGACCGCTAGACGAAGGGGCCGTCGGCGGGAGGCGCTCCTCTATGGGGATGGCGCCGGTCCGTCAACCGCTTTTTCAGGCCGCGTGGCGTTCGCGCTCGCGCATCTCCGCGTTGATCATGTCGGCGACCAGAAAGGCGAGTTCGAGCGCCTGATGGGCGTTGAGCCGCGGATCGCAATGGGTGTGGTAGCGCGCCGCCAGCCCCTCGTCGGTGATCGCCACCGCGCCGCCGGTGCATTCGGTGACATTCTGGCCGGTCATCTCGATATGGATGCCGCCGCCATGCGTGCCCTCGGCGCGATGCACGGCGAAGAAGCCGCGCACCTCGGCGAGGATTCGCTCGAACGGGCGGGTCTTGTAGCCATTGGCGGCCTTGACGACATTGCCGTGCATCGGATCGCACGACCAGACGACGGGCCGCCCCTCGCGCTTGACCGCGCGCACGAGCGGCGGCAGGCCCTGCTCGATCGCGTCATGGCCGTAGCGCGTGATCAGCGTGATCCGGCCGGGCTGGCGCGCCGGATCGATCTGGTCGAGCAGGCGCAGCAGCGTGTCGGGCGCGAGGCTCGGCCCGACCTTGATGCCGATCGGATTGCCGATGCCGCGCACGAATTCGACATGGGCCGAACCCTCGAAGCGCGTGCGGTCGCCGATCCAGATCATGTGCGCGGACGTGTCGTACCAGTCGCCGGTGAGCGAATCCTGGCGCGTCATCGCCTGCTCGTAGGGCAGCAGCAGCCCCTCATGGCTGGTGTAGAAATTGGTGCCCTTGAGCTGCGGCACGGTTTCGGGATTGAGCCCGCACGCGGCCATGAAATCGAGCGCGTCGCCGATCCGGTCGGCGAGCAGCTGGTAGCGTTCCGCCCATGGGCTGCGGCCCATGAAGTCGAGCGTCCAGGCATGGACCTGCTGCAGCGTCGCATAGCCGCCTTGGGCGAAGGCGCGCAGCAGGTTGAGCGTCGCGGCGGACTGGTTGTAGCCGCGGATCATCCGCTCCGGATCGGGCCGGCGCGCCTCGGGCGTGAAGGCGATGTCGTTGACATTGTCGCCGCGATAGCTGGGCAGGGCGACGCCATCCTGCTCCTCGAGCGGCGCCGAGCGCGGCTTGGCGAACTGGCCCGCCATGCGCCCCACCTTCACCACCGGCAGCTTGGACGCATAGGTGAGCACCACCGCCATCTGCAGCAGCACGCGGAACGTGTCGCGGATGGTGTTGGGGTGGAATTCCGCGAAACTCTCAGCGCAATCGCCCCCCTGGAGCAGAAATCCCCGGCCCTCGGCCACGCGCGCCAGCTCGGCGGTGAGCGCGCGCGCCTCGCCGGCGAAGACCAGCGGCGGAAAGCCCGCGATGCGCTGCTCGGCGGCGGCGAGCGCCGCGGGATCGGGATAGTCCGGCAGCTGCCGGGCTTCGTGGGCGCGCCAGCTCGCAGGGGCCCAGTGGGTGGCCATGATTACGCTCCTTTCGGGGCGCCGTCCTTGGTCCAATCGTCGCCCAAAAGCAATGGACGATCCCGCAAGCGGCCGGTGGAGAAATATTGTTCGATATGATCGAGGATCTTGCCGGCGGCATCGCCTTTTCCGAAGGGCCAGGCGGGCTTCTGCATCGCGCGATGATGCGCCGGATCGTCGAGCAGCCGCTCCGCCGCCGCCACGATCGCGTCGGTATCGGTGCCGACCAGCGCGACGCCGCCGGCAAGCACCTCGGGGCGCTCGGTGCGCCGGCGCAGCACCAGCGTCGGCGTGCCGAGCGCGGCGGCCTCTTCCTGGATGCCGCCGCTGTCGGTGAGGATGAGATAAGCGCCGGCCAGCGCGTCGACCATCGCGGAATAGGGCAGGGCGGCCACCAGCCGGATCGTCGCCCGGCCGCCCAGCAGGGCGCGGATCGGGGCGGCCGCCGCCGGATTGGCGTGGACCGGACAGAGGATCTCGACATCGCCGCGCGCCGCCAGCCGGAGGACCGCCGCGCAGATGGCGGCGAGCGGCGCACCGAAGCTTTCGCGGCGGTGGCAGGTGAAGAGGATCAGTCGCCGCGCCGGGGCATGCAAAACGGCCCCCCGCCGCGCGCGCATCCAGAGCAGGGCATCGATGCCGGTATTGCCGGTGCGATGAATGCGGGTGCGATCATGGCCCTCGGCGGCGAGCCGGGCGGCGGCGCGCACGCTCGGCGCGAACAGGAGATCGGCCAGCGCGTCGATCACGCGGCGATTGCGCTCCTCGGGCCAGGGCGCGGTGAGATCGCCCGATCGCAGCCCGGCCTCGACATGGCCGAGCGGCACGCCCAGTGCGCGCGCTGCCAGCGCCCCGGCGAGCGCGGAGCTGGTATCGCCCTGCACCAGCATCAGCGCCGGAGGCGCGCGGCGGAGCAGGCGCATGATTGCGCGGGCATGGTGCCCCACCAGCATGTCGAGCGCGGCGCCGGGCCGGGGGGCGGGCAGGAGGTGGCTGGCGACGAGGCCGAATTCGGCCAGCGCGTCGCGGCAATAATCGGGTTGCTGGCCGGTGCTGATCAGGCGCAGCCGCAAACGGGGATGGTGGCCGCCGGCAAGCAGGAGCGGCGCCGTCTTGATCGCCTCGGGCCGGGTGCCGATCACGATCGCAATGTCGCGCTCGCCCGCCACGGCCACCGCCTTGCCTCCGATGTGGCGGCGAACATCTCCAGAGCGGATGCGATTGTCGACTTCGGGCGATCCGACACTTGGCCTAAGCAGAATACCGGATTCTCTCCTCACCCCACGGTAGTGAAGACTCCCTATTCAGCATTCGATGCTACCGACGAGTCCGGAAACAAAGTTGCGAGGCCAGCTCAGCAGCCGGTCTTTCGTCTCTGCGTGGCTCACCGTGCCGCGCCGGCCCATCAGCCCGCAGCACCAGGCGATCCTGCTCGGCACGCTGCTGTCCTCGCCGTCGGTCGTGGCGGCGGGCAGCCTGGCCGGGCTCTTGTGCGGGATCACCGCCACCATCCGCACCCATGGCCTGATCATCGCCGGGCTGACCGCCGCGCAGTTCGTGCTGGTGGTGGTGCGGCTCGTGCTGCTCGTGGTGCAGCATCGGCAGCAGCGCGGCGGCGCCGCGCCCCGTGTGGAGGCGCTGCTGTGGCTGTCGATCGGCTGGGCGGGTTTCCAGGGGGCCACCGCGCTGGTGGCGATGCTGAGCCACGATACGCCCACCATGGTGATGGGCGCGGCGCTCACCATGAGCATCATCGGCCCGCTGAGCGCGCGTGCCTATGCCGCACCGCGCCTGGCGCTGCTGCTCGCCTCGCTGTGCGACCTGCCGTTCAAGATCGGCCTGCTTATCAATGGCGAGCCCTGGCTGCTGGTGCTGGTGCTGCTCACCCCTGTCTATCTTCGCGCGGTCATGGGCATCGTGTGCGAATATCATGATCTCGTGCTCGCCATGCTGGAGAGCGAGGCGCTGCAGCGCGCACGGGCGCGGCATGATCCGCTCACCGGCCTGCTCAATCGCACGGGCCTGGAAGAGCGACTCCACGCCTGGACGGCGGCGCCCGGCCAGCGACTGGCGATGCTCTGCCTCGATCTGGATGGCTTCAAGGCGGTGAACGACACGCTCGGCCACGGCGCCGGGGACGAGCTGCTCCAGCGTGTCGCCGATCGTCTGCGCGCCACGGTGCGGCCGGAAGACGCCGTGATCCGCCTCGGCGGCGACGAGTTCATGATCGTCACGCATGTGCGTCCCGCCGAGGTGCGGCTGCTGTCCGAACGGCTGATCCAGGCGATCCGCGGCGAACCCTATCGGCTGGGTACTGGCGGCCTGGTGCGGGTGGGGGTGAGCATCGGCTATGCCTGCCTGCCCGAGGATGCGGTCGTTCCGCAAGACCTCTGGATTCTCGCGGATACGGCTCTCTACGCGGCCAAGAAGAGCGGGAGGGGGGCAGCCTTGCGCTACAACGAGGCCATGGCCGCCTCGCCACAGATCGTTACGCCTTTGCTGCGATAGTTTACGTCGATTTTACCTCCCCATCCGTAGAACCACCCTCGAGTGGGAAGCGGGTAAGGGTGACGGGTTGTGGCAGGCATAGCGAACAAGATCCGCGATTGGCGGTTGTCGACCAAGATCACGGTGCTGGTGGTCGGGGCGCTCACCCTGCTGTCGGCGACGAGCTGGCTCGTCACGACCCGGCTTCTCTATGCCTCGGCGGAGGAGGCCGCGGTGGAGCGGCAGGAGGCGAATATGCGCGTCGCCTGGGATGTGCTGCACCGCTACGGCACCCGCTTCAGCGCCCAGGCCGACCAGCTCTATGTGGATTCGCGGCCGCTCAAGGGCTTCAACGAACCCGTCGACCGGGTGAAGGCGCTGGTCAATGGCAGCGCCACCATCTTCGCCGGGGATCTGCGCATCGCCACCAATGTGATCGGTCCGGATGGCAAGCGGATGCTCGGCACGCGGCTGACGAGCGACGCCGTGCGCCAGGCGGTGCTGGTGGAGGGCCGGCCCTATCGCGGGCGCGCGGATATCGCCGGCCGCTCCTATTTCACCGCCTATGATCCGATCCGCGACGCCGGTGGCCATGTGATCGGCATCCTCTATGTCGGCATTCCGGCCGACGTGTTTCTGGCGCAGGTCCATGGCGTCGGCGTGCGGGTCGCGCTGGCGGCGCTGCTCGTCACCGTGGCGGCGGCGCTGGCCGCGCTGGCGGCGAGCCGGCGGCTGTTCGGGCCGCTCGCCAGCATGTGCGACGCGATGGATCGCCTGGCGCACGGCGATTACGAGATCGCGCTGCCCGCGTCCGGCCGTCGCGACGAGATCGGCACGATCGGCGAGGCGCTGCGCCATTTCCGCCAGGCCGCGATCGACAAGGCCGCGGCCGAGGCGGACCAGCGCATCGCCATGGAAACGCTGGCGACGCGCCTGCAGGGGCTGGCGGCGGGCGATCTCACGGGCCGCATCGGCGCGGAATGCCCCGCCGCCTATGACCAGCTCCGTACCGATTTCAACGCCGCCGTCGCCGGTCTCGCCGAGGCTCTGCACGCGGTGACGCTCTCCGCCGAGAGCATCCATCGCGGCGCGAGCGAGATCAGCCAGGCCTCGGACGATCTTGCCCAGCGCACCGAGCGCCAGGCGGGCAGCCTCGCCGAGACCGCGTCGGCCATGGGCGGCATCACCGGCTCGATCCGCGAGACGGCGGGCATCGCGGGCGAAGCCAATCAGGCGGTCGGCGCCATGCATGCCGAGATCGACGAGAGCAGCGCGGCCGCCGCGCGCGCCATGACGGCGATGCAGGCGATCGAGGGCAGCGCGCACGAGATCGCCCAGATCATCGCGGTGATCGACGGCATCGCCTTCCAGACCAACCTGCTCGCGCTCAACGCCGGGGTCGAGGCGGCGCGGGCGGGGGAATCGGGCAGGGGCTTCGCCGTGGTCGCGTCAGAAGTGCGCGCGCTCGCGCAGCGTTCGGCCGAAGCGGCGCGCGACGTGAAGGCGCGCATCTCCAGCAGCACCACGCATGTCGGCGAGGGCGTGGCGCTGGTCGGCCGCACCCGCGACACGCTGGCCCAGGCCGTGGCGCGGATCGGCACGATCAACACGCTGGTCGCCGACATGGCCGCCGCCGCCGGGCGCCAATCGAGCGGGGTGGAGCAGATCAGCGCGGCCGTGTCCGAGATCGACGCCGTCACCCAGCAGAATGCCGCGATGGTGGAAGAGGCGACCGCCGCCGCGCGCAGCCTGACCAACGAGGCGGAGGCGCTGGCGCAACAGGTCGCCCGGTTCACGCTGGACGGCCGGCGCGAGGCCGGTCGGCCCGTGCCCGTCGCCGCGCGGCGTGCCGCCGCCCCGCGCCGGCGCGCGGCGGGCGGGGCGCAGGCCGCGGCGCTGGCCGAGGACTGGACCGGCTTCTGATCCTCGGCGGCGGCGGCATGGGCTGCGCCCCGGCCGCCGCCGCCGATCCGGTCAGTCCAGATCGGCGCGCCATTCCCAGCGAAGCGGATCGCCATCCATGATCTCGACGCCCGCCGCCTTCAGTGCGTCGCGGGCGGCATCGGCGGCGGCAAAATCGCGCGCGGCGCGCGCCTCGGCGCGGGTGGCGAGCAATTCCTCCACCGCCGCGTCGGTCAGCGTCGTGCTGTCCGGCCGCAGCGAGAGCCGGCGGCGATCGAGCGCGAGCAGGTCCAGGCCCAGCGCGAGATCGAACAGCGCCACCAGCGCCAGCCGCTCCGTGGCGGGCAGGCGGCTGGCGATCGCCTCGTCGAGGATGGGGAGCGCCTGCGGCGTCATCAGATCGGCCGAGAGCGCGGCGTCGAACCGCGCCACCAGCGCGCGACCGGTCTCGGACAGATCCGCCTCCAAGGTGGCGCGCTGCCAGTCGAACGCGGCGCCGCGGCTGGCACGAAGCTCCGCCACGGCCCGATAGGCGGGATCGCCCGCCTCGGCGCGCAGCGCCGTGAGCGCGATCGCCAGCCGCTTGAGCCGCGTCAGCGCCGCCGCGACCGCCTCGAGCGAGAATTCCAGCTCGGAGCGGTAGTGCGCGCCGAGGCAGAGCAGCCGATAGGCGAGCGGATGCACGCCGCGCGCCACCAGCGCCGCCAGCGTCGCCACGCCACCCTTGGACTTGGACATCTTCCCCGTCCGGTCGACGAGGAAGTTATTGTGCATCCAGATGTTGGCGCCGGTCGCGGCGGAGCAGGTAAAGGCCTGGTTCTGGGCGATCTCGTTGACATGGTGGATTTCGCGGTGGTCGATGCCGCCGGTGTGGATATCGAACTGCCGCCCGAGATATTTGAGGCTCATCACCGAGCATTCGAGATGCCAGCCCGGCGCGCCGCGCCCCCAGGGCGAATCCCATTCCATCTGCCGCTGCTCGCCCGCGGGCGAGCGCCGCCAGATCGCGAAATCGGCCGGGTTGCGCTTGCCCTCGACCTGCTCGATCCGGCCGATCTCCGGCCCGTCCTGCGTGGCGCGCGCGAGATGGCCGTAATCGGGCACCGTCGCGGTATCGAAATAGAGGCCGCCGGGCAGGCGATAGGCCGATCCATGCGTCTCGATGGCGCGGGCGAAGCCGATCATGTCCTGGATATGATCGGTCGCGACGCTCCACAGCGACGGCTCGAGAATGTTGAGCGCGGCGAGATCGGCCTTGAACAGCGCGGTGTAGCGCGCGGCGATGTCCCACGCCGTCTCGCCGCTGCGGCGCGCCGCCAGCTCCATCTTGTCGTCGCCGGCATCGGCGTCGGAGGTGAGATGGCCGACATCGGTGATGTTGATGACATGGGTGGTGGGCCAGCCCTTCCAGTTCAGCGTGCGCCGCAGCGTATCGGTGAAGATATAGGCGCGCAGATTGCCGAGATGGGCGGTGGAATAGACGGTCGGCCCGCAGGAATAGAGCCGCACCATGGCGGGATCGATCGGCGCGAAGGGCGCGCTCGCGCGGGTGAGGCTGTTGAACAGGGTGAGGGGGGCGCCGTGCGTCATGCCCGGCGCCTAGCTCATCCCGCCTTGGTCGAGAAGGCCCGCACCGCGCCCGCGGCGATCGAGAGCGCGATTTCCGCCGGACCGATCGCGCCGATCGCGATCCCCGCCGGCCCTTCGATCCGCGCCAGCGCGGCCTCGTCAAAGCCGAGATCGGCCAGACGCGCGCGCCGCGCCGCATGGCTTTTGCGCGAGCCGAGCGCGGCGATATAGCCGGTCGGCGCGGTCAGCGCGGCGATCAGCGCCGGATCGTCGATCTTGATGTCGTGGCTGAGCGTGACGAGCGCCGTCGCCGGGCCGGGACGCGCCGCCGCCACCGCCTCGTCGGGCCAGCGATCGTCCAGCACGACGCCGGGAAAGCGATCGGCGGTGAGGAAACGCGCGCGCGGATCGATCACCGTCACCGCGAAGTCGAGCTCGCGCGCCAGCGCGGCGAGCGATTGCGCGATCTGCACCGCGCCGACGATCAGCATCCGGCGCGGCGGCCGGTAGCTGTTGACGAAGGCCTCGCGCTCCGCCGCATCCGCCGCTTCGCCGCTGTTCCCGGTGACGAGATCGGTGGCGATCTCCAGGCTCGCGCCCGCGTCGCGCGCGGCGGCGATGCGGTCGAACAAGGCGGGCGCGAAGCCCTGGTCGCTGACGGGCTGGACGATGAGCTCGATCTCGCCGCCACAGGGCAGGCCCACCTCCCAGGCGGCGGCATCGGCGACGCCGTAGCGCAGCCGGCGGAAGCCGCCGCCGCCGATCACCTCGGCGGCATGGGCGAGCACCTCGCCCTCGACGCAGCCGCCGGACACCGATCCCTCGAACCGGCCATCGGCGGCGACGAGCATGTGGCTGCCGCGCGGGCGCGGCGCCGAACCCCAGGTACCGATCACCGTGGCGAGCGCGAGGGGCTGGTCGCGCCATTCGGCGGCGCGGGCGAGCAAACGGTCAAGATCGGCCATGACGGCGATCTAGACCGTCGACGTGCCCGAGAAAAGCCCGGCCTAAGAACGGGATCAGGCGTCGAGCCCGGCTTCCGCCAGGCGCGCGCTGACGGCCAGCAGCGCCTCGAAGCCGGGCTCCACCGCCGTCTCCTCCAGGATCAGCGCCAGCGTGGCGCGCGCCCGCACCGGCGCCGCGCGTGCATCCTCCCAGAGCTGGAGCAGGATCGCCTCGTCCTCGCCGATGCGGGGACAGGCGAGCGGGTGGAAGGCGATGGCATCGCGCGCCTGCGTGTTCAGCGTGGCCAGCAGGCGGTTGAGTGGCGGCAGCGCGGGCAGGGCGCCGCGCTGGGCGAAGCCGCAGGCGAGCGTCCGGGGCGGGCATTCGCCCTGCGCGGCGGAGGCGATCCAGCCCCGCATCGCCCAGAGCAGGAAGCGGGCGCCCGGCTTGAGCGTGCCCACTGGGCGATCGACAAAGGCGTACATGCATCCTCCTCCTGCGAACGCCTCGCAATAGAACCGGAGTCTCTGGCGCTGTCAACCAGCCTGCGAGTGATTCGCATTATTGCACGGACCATGGTGCGGGCAGCGGACGCTGGGATGCGCCGAAGCGAGAGGCCGAGCGATGGACTCGGGAATAACTGCGCCTACCTTGTGGAGGAACGGGCGAACAGGAGAGAGCCATGTTCCAGGACCGCCTCGCGCGCATGCCGCTATGCCTCACCCTGCCCGGTCTGGATGGATCGGGCCCCGATCATTGGCAAAGCCTCTGGGAAGCGAGCCGGCCCGGCATGGAGCGGGTCGATCTCGGCAATTGGGCGCAGCCCTCGCGCAATCTCTGGATCAGCCGGTTGGAGCGCGCCTTGGCGCGCGCGGGCGGCCCGGTGGTGCTGGTGGCGCACAGCCTGTCCTGCCATCTCGTCGCCTGGTGGGCGCATCTGGCGGGCGAGGCGGCGTGCCGGCCCGTCGCGGGCGCGCTGCTGGTGGCGCCCCCCGATCTCGATCGCGGCCGCATCGATCCGCGCGTCGCCGATTTCGCGCCGACGCCGCGCAGCGTTCTCCCGTTCCCCGCGATCCTCGTCGCCAGCCGCGACGATCCCTGGTGCAGCCAAGCCCGGGCGCGCGAAATGGCGAACAATTGGCTCGCCAGCTTTTGCGATGCCGGCACGGGCGGCCATCTCAACGCCGCCTCGGGCCTCGGCGCCTGGCCGGCGGGGCAGGCGATCCTCGACCAACTGCTCGACCATGTCTGCGATCGTCGCAACCGGCGCATGGACGATCGGCTCGTGCGCGAACGGCCGGAAGCGATCGCGGTGGTTCCGGCCTGAGCGGGGCGGTGCCGCGCAGGCGCAACGCGGCTGCCGTCCACGCGCGGCAACGGCCGAGAATCCGGCGGGTCGACTTTGGTCTATCGCCCGGCCACACCGCAGGAATTCCGGGCGCCAGACCGGTCTCTGCCCTGGTCCGGCGCTTCGGATGACTCATGGACCTTTAAGGTACGATGCCCTATATACCGTGCGGTATGGAAACTGATCTCCTTCCCCATCCCGGGCGCGGGCGGCCTCGCGAGTTTTGCGTGGATCAGGCTCTGGGCGCGGCGCTGCGTGTCTTTTGGCAGCGTGGCTATGAGGGCGCCTCGCTTTCGGAGCTGACCGAGGCGATGGGCATCACCCGGCCCAGCCTCTACGCCGCCTTCGGGAACAAGGAATCGCTCTTCCGCAAGGCGCTCGATCTCTACGAGCGCGAGAAGCTCTCCTATATCCAGCAGGCGCTCGCCGCGCCGACCGCGCGCGAGGTGGCGGATCGGCTGATCCGGGGCGCGCTCGACAAGCAGGGCGAGGGCGACGAGCCCAAGGGCTGTCTCAGCGTCGTCGCCTCGCTCGCCTGCGCGCCGCAGGGCGAGGCGCTGCGCAAGGAAGTGGTGGCGCGCCGCGCCGCCATCGACGCCGCGATCCTGGCGCGGTTCGAGCGTGCCAAGGCCGAGGGCGACATTCCGGAAGGCATTGAGAGCATCGGCCTCGCCCGCATGCTCGGCGCCTTCATCCAGGGGCTGATGGTGCAGGCAAGCTCCGACGTGCCGCGCGAGCAGCTGTGCGCCGCCTCCGCCACTCTGAAGGCGATTTGGCCCAGCCGTTGACGCACCGCAAAAAATACCGATCGGTATAGAAAGCGGTTGACGAGTCGGGGTGTGACTCAATATATACTCTTCGGTATGGAAAAGCCGCAGCGCGGCAGCCCTGCTGCAAGGGGATATATGATGGCCTATCTCGATCTTCGCGACACCGCGGCCACTGTCACGCCGCTGTTCGGCGCCAGCCGCGCGCCGGCGGTGGCCACCGCCGCCGATGCCCGCTTCGCCCGCACCGAGTGGCAGGTGATCGTGCTCGCCGAGCGCGATGGTCTGGCGAGCCTGTCGCCGCCCAGCCGCCTCTCGCGGCTTTTCGCCCGTCTCTTCGGCGGTGGGCATAATCCGCGTCTGGCCGATGGCCGGCTCGAGGCGCTGCGTCGCCTCGCGGTGCAGGCCTGGCATTATGGCTATGCGGTGCCCGTCTCCTCGATCAAATCCTTCCTCGAGGCGGGTTTCAGCAGCGACCAGCTGGAGCTGCTGCTCGCCAGCATCGCCAATGGTCGCATCGAGCGCCGGAGCCGCCGCGCGCTCTGACATCGGCCTGGCCGGGCCCGGGTTCGCGCGGATGGTGCGTACCGGGCGGACCGGCTAGGAGGGCGGCATGTTCGCCGCCCGCCCACGCCCCGCATGAGCTGGGCCCCCGCTCTCGACCGGCTGCTCGAGCCCTCCACCCTCTATTCCGCGACCGAATGGCTGATCCGGCTGATCGTGCTGGTGATCGTGCCCATGCGGCGCACCCCGGCGGCGGCGCGCAGCTGGCTGCTGCTGCTCTTCTTCCAGCCGATCCCCGGCCTGTTGCTGTTCTGGCTGATCGGCCGGCCGCGTTTCCCGCGCTGGCGGGCGGAGCGCTTCGCGCGGCTCCAGCCCTTCTTCGCCGATCTCGCCGCGCGCCTCGCGGCGGCGCCGGCTCCGGCGGCGAACGCGGAGGTGGCGGCGCTGGCGCTGCGGCTCGGCGCGCTTCCGGCGGTCGCGGGCAATGGGCTGACGCTGATCGACGACTATGATGCGGCGGTGGCGCGGCTCGTCGCCGACATCGCGGCGGCGCGGCACAGCGTGCACATCCTCGTCTATATTTTCGCGGACGACGCCACCGGGCGCCGGGTAATCGCGGCGCTCGCCGATGCGGTGGCGCGTGGCCTGGCGGTGCGCGTGCTGTTCGATCCCGTGGGCTCGCACCCCTGGCGGCGTGGCACGCTCGCCGCGCTTCGCGCCGCCGGCGTCGAGGCGCGCGAAGCGCTGCCGGTGTCGCTGTTCCGCGCCCGCACCCGCCGCGACATGCGGAACCACCGCAAGCTGTTCGTGATCGACGGCACGATCGGCTATGTCGGATCGCAGAATATCGTCTCCAAGGATTTCCGCCCCGGCATCGTCAATCGCGACATCGCGGTGCGCGTCACCGGCCCGGTGGTGGCGGAGATGGCGGCGGTTTTCCAGGCGGACTGGTTCTGCGAGACCGAGGCGCTGCTCGAGCCGCAGCCGCCGATCCCGCCGCCCGCGGGCGAGGCGACGCTGCAGCTTCTGCCGAGCGGGGCGGACTATCCGCTGGAGGGGTTCGAGACGCTGCTCGTCTGGCAGATCCATGCCGCGCGGCGCCGCGCGATCATCGTCACCCCCTATCTCGTGCCCGACGACGATCTGATCGGCGCGCTCCGCACCGCCCGGGCGCGCGGGGTGGAGATTGATCTCATCGTCTCGGCGGTGGTGGACCAATGGCTCGTCCACCTCGCCCAATGTTCCTATTATGACGAAATTCTCAGCGCCGGCGTGCGCATCCACCGCTATCGTGATCGCCTGCTCCACGCCAAGAGCGTCGCGATCGACGATGCGCTGGGCATCGTCGGCTCGAGCAATGTCGATCTCCGCTCCTTCCAGCTCAACGAGGAGGTAAGCCTCTTGCTGCACGACCGCGCCTCGATCGGCGCGCTGGTGGCGGTGCAGCAGAGCTATATCGCGGGCAGCGATCCGCTCGATCCCGCGGCCTGGCGGCGCCGGCCGCGCCTCCGGATATTGGCGGAAAATCTGGCGCGGCTGCTCGGCCCCTTGCTCTAGCCGCCGCGCCCGGCTCGTCGCGAAAGGCATTTTTAGGCCGCCTTTGGCAATCTCCGGTTCACGCCGCGCGGCTAGGTTCGGCCCGCGCGCTGGCCCTTGGTGGCGCGGCGCGGCGTAGATGGGTGCGGTAGCAGAGGAAGGAGTCGTATGGCTCTCGACGCGACGCTGGCATGGCGGGACGAGATCAGCACCGAGGAAACCGGCGGCCTGTCCTGGCCGCCGCGCCCCGTGGCGGGCGCGCGGCGTCCGGCCAGCTTCTCGACGCTGGAGCGGCAGGTGATCGCCCTCGCGCAGGAGGATACGCTCGCCAGCCTGGAGGCGCCGGGCCTGATCGAGCGCTGCCTCGCCTTTCTGTTCGGGCTCGAGCCCGGCCGCAAGCCGCTGGCGGACACGCGGCTGGAGACGCTTCGGCGTGCGGTGGTGGTGAGCTGCCACCGCCATCATCTGCCCGATGCCCACGCCGCGGAGCTTCGCCGACAGGGCTTTGACGAGGCGCAGATCAGCGCGATCGAACGGCTCGGCGCGCCTCAGTCGAACCGGTAGGGCACCACGTCGCGCCGCTCGGGATCGACCCGCAGCGGCCGGCCGGTGGGCGGGAAGGCGCGCTGATCGCACGCCTCGCGCGGGCAGATGCGGCACGAGACGCCGATCGGCGTGGCCGCGTCCGGCCGGGCGAGATCGAGATGATCGGCATAGACGAAATCGCCCGCGTCGCGCAGCTCGCAGCCCAGCACCACGGCATAACGGCGCGGCGAGCGCTCGAAGCGGCCGCTCTCCTTCACCAGCCCCTTGGCGATCGACACATAGCGCGTGCCCTCCGGCATCTCGGCGAGCTGGGTGAGGATGCGATCGGGAATCGCGACCGCCTCATGGACGATCCAGAGCGGACAGGCGCCGCCGAAGCGGGCGAATTGCAGCCGCGTCGCCGAATGGCGCTTGGTGATGTTGCCGGCCATATCCACCCGCGCGAAGAAGAGTGGCACGCCTTCGGCGCCGGGCCGCTGGAGCGTGGAAAGCCGGTGGCAGGCCTGTTCAAAGCTGACCCCGAAGCGGCGGCGCAGCCGATCGATATCGTGGCGCACGCGCCGCGCCTCGGCGCGAAACGCCTCATAGGGCATCAGCAGGGCGCCGGCGGCGTAATTGGCGAGGCCCACCTCGAGCAGCCGCAGCGCCTCGGGCGCGTGCGGCCGCGCCTCGGCCACCAGCGCCGCGATCACCGGCCCCAGCTCCATCCGCGCCAGCTGATGGGCGAGCTGGAAGCGGCGGCTTTCGGCCGGCAGCGCGCCATCCACCCAGAGCCGGCCCGTGGCGGGATCGAAGGCGCGCAGCGGCATGTCGTCGCGCGCGGCGGCGCGCACGGTGACGCCGTGGCGCTGGCGCAGCGCGCGCACCAGCGCATCGGGATCCTCGCCCAGCGCCGTGCCGATCCGCTCCGCGCCGGCATCGAGCGCGTCCACATAATTGCCGGCATCGTGAAACCAATCGCGCACCTCGTCCCAAGGCAGGCGCGCCGCGCCCGCCGTGCCGGTGCCATAGGCCTCGTCGAGCCGCTGGAGCTGATCCTCGGCGCGGCGCCACGCGGCGTGGAGCGCGACGAAGCGGCGCATCAGCGCGGGCTGCTGCGTCACCGCCCGCGCCAGCGCCTCGCCATCGGGCAGCGGATCGCCGCTGAGCGGCTCGGCCGCCGCCTCGGCCAGCGCCGCGATCAGCCGGTCCTCGGCATGGTCCTGATCGCTCTGCCAGTCGGCCGGGAAGCAGGTGGCGAGCGCGAGCGCGACGCTGCGCGTGAGCGGCCGGCCGTCGCTCTCGATCTGCGAGAGATAGCTGACCGAGATGGCGAGCCGCCGCGCCATATCCGCCTGAGACAAAACGAGGCGGCGGCGCAGCGCGCGCACCCGGGCGCCGGCATAGACGGGGCGAGCCATGGCTTCACCTACTTCACAGATACCGCCTTCGCAACTTCACAAAACCACATTTGCGCGCGGCGCCCGGGCCGTGCAGGGGGTGCCGCGGGGGATGCCGAGCTCGAGCCTGGAGGGAAGGAGAGAGGATGCCCACAAGCCTGGAGATGCTGGAACAGCGCCGTGCCCAGGCTCGGCTCGGTGGCGGGGATGCGCGGATCGCGGCGCAGCACGCCAAGGGGCGGCTCACCGCGCGCGAGCGGATCGATATCCTGCTCGACGAGGGCAGCTTCGAGGAGCTCGACATGTTCGTCGAGCATAATTGCAGCGATTTCGGCATGGATGCCGTGCATATCCCGGGCGATGGCGTCGTCACCGGCTCGGGCACCATCAATGGCCGGCTGGTCTTCGTGTTCAGCCAGGATTTCACCGTGTTCGGCGGCTCGCTGAGCGAGCGTCACGCGGAGAAGATCTGCAAGGTGATGGACATGGCGCTCAAGGTCGGGGCGCCGGTGATCGGGCTGAACGACAGCGGCGGCGCGCGCATCCAGGAGGGGGTGGCCTCGCTCGGCGGCTATGCCGAGGTGTTCCAGCGCAACATCCTGGCGAGCGGCGTGGTGCCGCAGCTGAGCCTGATCATGGGCCCGTGCGCGGGGGGCGCCGTCTATTCCCCGGCCATGACCGACTTCATCTTCATGGTGAAGGACAGTTCCTACATGTTCATCACCGGTCCGGACGTGGTCCGCACCGTCACCAACGAGGTGGTGACGCAGGAGGAGCTGGGCGGCGCGGTGGCGCACAGCACGCGCTCGGGCGTGGCCGACCAGGCCTTCGACAATGATGTGGAAGCGCTGGTCGCGGCCCGCGACTTTATCGACTTCCTGCCCGCCAGCAATCGCGAGGGCGTGCCGGAGCGGCCCTGCGACGATCCGTGGGACCGGCACGAGCCCAGCCTCGACACGCTCATCCCCGCCTCGGCCAATCTGCCCTACGACATGCACGAGCTGATCGCCAAGACGGTCGACGACGGCGATTTCTTCGAGCTGCAGCCGCAGTTCGCGGCCAATATCATCATCGGCTTCGGGCGGATCGAGGGGCGCACGGTGGGCTTTGTCGCCAACCAGCCGATGGTGCTGGCGGGGGTTCTGGACATCTCGGCCTCGCGCAAGGCGGCGCGCTTCGTGCGCTTCTGCGACGCCTTCGAGATCCCGATAGTCACCTTTGTCGACGTGCCGGGATTCCTGCCCGGCGTGGCGCAGGAGCATAACGGCATCATCACCCATGGCGCCAAGCTGCTCTTCGCCTATGGCGAGGCGACCGTACCCAAGATCACCGTGATCACGCGCAAGGCCTATGGCGGCGCCTATGACGTGATGGCGTCCAAGCATCTGCGCGGCGATCTCAACTATGCCTGGCCCTCGGCCGAGATCGCGGTGATGGGCGCCAAGGGCGCGGTGGAGATCATCTTCCGCGGGCGGACGCCCGAGGAGATCGCGGCGCGCACCGCCGAATATGAGGCGCGCTTCGCCAATCCCTTCGTCGCCGCCGCCAAGGGCTTTATCGACGAGATCATCATGCCCCATTCCACCCGCCGCCGGATCGCGCTGGGGTTGCGCAAGCTGCGCCACAAGGCGCTCGAAAATCCGTGGAAGAAGCACGATAATATCCCGCTCTAAGGATCACGCCATGCGCTCGGACGATGTTGTTTTCCTCAGCTTTGCGCGCACGCCCATGGGCGGCTTCCAGGGCGAGCTGGCGGGGCTCACCGCCACCGAGCTCGGCGCGGCGGCGGTGCGCGGCGCGGTGACGCGGGCCGGGATCGCGCCCGAGGCAATCGAGCGCTGCTATATGGGATGCGTGCTGCCCGCCGGCCTCGGCCAGGCGCCGGCCCGCCAGGCGGCGCGCAAGGCCGGCCTGCCCGACAGCGTGGAGGCCACCACCATCAACAAGATGTGCGGCTCGGCCATGCAGGCGGCGATCATGGCCTCCGACGCGCTGGTGGCGGGATCCGCCGACATGATCGTGGCGGGCGGACTGGAGAGCATGTCCAACGCGCCCTATCTCTCGCTCAAGCATCGCGCCGGCGCGCGGCTCGGCCATGATCGGCTCTACGACCATATGTTCCTCGATGGGCTGGAAGATGCCTATGAGCAGGGCAAGCTGATGGGCCATTTCGCCGAGGAGGTGGCGCAGCGCTACCAGTTCACCCGCGACAAGCAGGACACGTTCGCCATCGCCTCGCTCGAGCGCGCGCAGAGCCACGGCGAAGCGCTGGCGCGCGAGATCGTGCCGGTGACGGTGCGGGGCCGCAAGGGTGAGGCGGTGGTGGACAGCGACGAGCAGCCGCGCACCGCGCGGGTCGACAAGATCCCCACGCTCAAGCCCGCCTTCGCGGCGGACGGCACGATCACCGCCGCCAATGCCTCGTCCATTTCCGATGGCGCGGCCGCGCTGGTTATGACCCGGCTTTCGGTGGCGGAGCGGCTGGGCGTCACCCCCGTCGCGCGGCTGGTGAGCCACGCCGCCCATGCGCGCGCGCCGGCCGAATTCACCACCGCGCCCGTCGGCGCGGCGGAGCGCGCGCTGGACAAGGCCGGCTGGGCGATCGGCGATGTCGATCTGTTCGAGGTGAACGAGGCCTTTGCGACCGTGGCGATGATCGCCATGCACGATCTCGGCCTGCCGCACGATGTGCTCAACGTGCATGGCGGCGCCTGCGCGCTGGGCCACCCGATCGGCGCGAGCGGAGCCCGGATCCTCGGCGCGCTCATCAACGGGCTGCAGGTGCACGGCCAGCGGCGCGGGCTCGCCGCCATCTGCCTGGGCGGCGGCGAGGCGACCGCCATGGCTGTGGAGCTGATCGCGTGAAGCTCGGCCGGCTCAACCATATCGGCATCGCGGTGCCGTCGCTGGCGGAGGCGGCGGCGCGCCATGCGCAGCTGCACGGCGCCGAGGCGGTGGGCGCGCCGATCGAGATGGCGGAGCAGGGGGTGCGCCTCTGCTTCGTCGATCTCCCCAACGGCCAGATCGAGCTGCTGGAGCCGCTGGGCGCGCTCTCGCCGATCCACGGCTTTCTCGCCCGCAACCCGGCCGGCGGCCAGCACCATCTCTGCTACGAGGTGCCGGCGATCGAAGCGGCGCATGACTGGTTTGTGGAGCAGGGCGCGCGGATCCTCGGGCCGATCCGGACCGGCGCCCATGGCACGCCGATCTTCTTTATACATCCCAAGGACATGGGTGGCGTTCTGACCGAGATCATGGAGGCCCCGCGCCATGGCTGACGGGCAGGGCGGCGCGCCCGATCTGGACGCCTGGCGCGCGCGCGCGTCGCAGGAGGTCAAGGGCCGCGACCTGACCTGGCACACGCCCGAAGGTATCGACGTCAAGCCACTGTATACAAAGGAAGATTTGGCAGAGATCGAGCCGGGCCTGCCTGGATTTGCGCCCTTTGTGCGCGGCGTGCGCGCCTCCATGTATGCGGGGCGGCCATGGACGATCCGCCAATATGCGGGCTTCTCCACCGCCGAGGAATCCAACGCCTTCTACCGGCGCAACCTCGCCGCCGGGCAGAAGGGCCTGTCGGTCGCCTTCGATCTCGCCACGCATCGCGGCTATGACAGCGATCATCCGCGCGTCACGGGCGATGTCGGCAAGGCCGGCGTGGCGATCGACAGCGTCGAGGACATGAAGATCCTGTTCGACGGCATCCCGCTCGACCGCATGTCGGTGAGCATGACGATGAACGGCGCGGTGATCCCCATCCTCGCCTTCTTCATCGTCGCGGGCGAGGAGCAGGGCGTCGCCCAGGCGCAGCTGGACGGAACGATTCAGAACGACATTCTGAAGGAGTTCATGGTCCGCAACACCTATATCTATCCGCCCGCGCCCTCGATGCGGATCATCTCCGACATCATCGCCTATACCTCGGCTAACATGCCGAAATTCAACAGCATTTCCATCTCCGGCTACCATATGCAGGAGGCCGGGGCGACGCAGGTGCAGGAGCTGGCCTTCACCATCGCCGACGGCAAGGACTATGCCCGCGCCGCCATGGCGCGCGGGCTCGATCTCGATGCCTTTGCCGGGCGGCTCAGCTTCTTCTTCGCGATCGGTATGAACTTCTTCATGGAGGTGGCGAAGCTGCGGGCGGCGCGGCGGCTGTGGTGCGAGGCGATGACCGAGCTCGGCGCGCGCGACGAGCGCTCCAAGATGCTGCGCACCCATTGCCAGACATCGGGCGTGTCGCTGACCGAGCAGGATCCCTATACCAACATCATCCGCACCACCATCGAAGCCATGGCCGCGATGCTGGGCGGCACGCAGAGCCTCCACACCAACGCGCTGGACGAGGCGATCGCGCTGCCCACCGACTTTTCCGCGCGCATCGCCCGCAACACGCAGATCGTGCTCCAGGAAGAGACGGGGATGACCAAGGTGGTCGATCCGCTCGGCGGCTCCTATTATGTCGAGGCGCTCACCGACGCCTTGTATCGCGAGGCCAAGACGCTGATCGACCGCGTGGAGGCGGAGGGCGGCATGGCGAAGGCGGTCGCCGCGGGCTGGCCCAAGGCGATGATCGAGGAGGCGGCCGCCGCCAAGGCGGCGCGGATCGATCGCGGCGAGGCGGTGATCGTCGGGGTCAATCGCCACCGGCTCGCCGAGGAGGCGCCGATCGAGATCCTCGATATCGACAATCACAGCGTCCGCGCCGGCCAGATCGCGCGGATCGAGCGGGTGCGCGCCGCGCGCGACGAGGCGCGCTGCCGCGCCGCGCTCGATGCCCTGAGCGAGGGCGCGCGCGGCGAGGCCAATCTGCTGGCGCTCGCGATCGAGGCGGCGCGCGCGCGCGCCACGCTGGGCGAGATTTCGGCGGCGCTGGAGGCGGTGTTCGGCCGGCACGAAACCGTGCCGCGCCCGGTCAGCGGCGTATATGGGGGCGCCTATGGCGAGGATCGCCGCTGGCAGGCGCTGCGCGAGGGCGTCGCCGCCATCGGCCGGCGGCTCGGCCGGCCGCCGCGGCTGATGGTCGCCAAAATGGGGCAGGACGGGCATGACCGCGGCGCCAATCTGGTGAGTTCGGCCTTTGGCGATCTGGGCTTCGAGGTCATTCCCGGGCCGCTCTTCCAGACCCCGGCCGAGGCCGCCGCGCTGGCGCTGGCGGAAGCCGTGGACATCATCGGCGCCTCCAGCCTCGCCGCCGGGCACAAGACGCTGATCCCCGAGCTGATCGCCCAGCTGCGCGAGGCGGGGCGAAGCGATATCAAGGTGATCGCGGGTGGCGTTATTCCCGCGCAGGATTATCAGGCGCTCTACGATGCCGGCGTCCAGGCGATCTTCGGACCCGGCACCAACCTGGCCGCCGCCGCCGAGGAGGTGCTGAGGCTGCTCGGCCATAACATGCCCCCTGCGGAGGAAGCGGCTTGACGACGGAGACCATGACGATGACGGCGACGGAGCGGGGCTGGACCAAGGACGCGATCGCGGAGCTGTTCGATCTGCCCTTTCTCGATCTGGTGGCGCGGGCGCACGATGTGCATGTCCGCCACCATCCGGAAAATCAGGTCCAGCTCTCGACGCTGCTCTCGATCAAGACGGGCGGGTGCGCCGAGGATTGCGGCTATTGCAGCCAGTCCGCGCATCACGAGACCGGGCTCAAGGCGTCCAAGATGATGGAGGCGGACGCCGTGCTCGCCGCGGCGCGCGAGGCCAAGGCGGCCGGATCCGGGCGCTTCTGCATGGGGGCGGCGTGGCGCAGCCCCAAGGAGCGGGACATGCCGGCGCTGCTCGACATGGTCTCCAAGGTGAAGGCGCTCGGCCTCGAGACTTGCATGACGCTGGGCATGCTCGAGACCGACCAGGCCGAGCGGCTCGCCGCCGCCGGGCTCGATTACTACAACCACAATATCGATACCTCGCCCGAGAAATATGGCGAGATCATCACCACGCGCAGCTTCCAGGATCGGCTCGATACGCTGGACCGGGTGCGCGCGGCGGGGATCAATGTGTGCTGCGGCGGCATCCTCGGCATGGGCGAGAGCCGCGCCGACCGGGTGAGCTTCCTGCACGCGCTCGCCACCATGCCGACGCCGCCGGAAAGCGTGCCGCTCAACGCGCTGGTCCCGATCGCCGGGACCGTGCTGGGCGATCTGCTCAAGGACGTGCCGTCGGCGCGGATCGACGATATCGAGTTCGTCCGCACCGTCGCCGTGGCGCGCATCACCATGCCGGACTCGATCGTCCGCCTGTCCGCCGGGCGTGAGAGCATGGGCGAGGCGACGCAGGCCCTGTGCTTCATGGCCGGCGCCAACTCGATCTTCACCGGCGACCGGCTGCTCACCACCGGCAATGCCGGGGGCGGCGCCGATGCCGCGCTGTTCGCCAAGCTCGGTCTCGCGCCCATGGCGGCCCCGGCCGCCGCGCTCGCCGCCGAATAATCCCGAACGCCGGATCCCGGCCACAAAGCATAAGAGGGAGCGGATGTTCTCGAAGATCCTGATCGCCAATCGCGGCGAAATCGCGTGCCGGGTGATCCGCACGGCGCGCGCCATGGGGATCAAGACGGTGGCCGTCTATTCCGACGCCGACGCCGACAGCCCGCATGTCCGCCTCGCCGACGAGGCGGTGCGGATCGGGCCGGCGCCGGCGGCGGACAGCTATCTCCGCGCCGAGGCGATCGTCGAGGCCTGTAAGGCGACCGGGGCGGAGGCGGTGCATCCGGGCTATGGCTTCCTGTCGGAGCGGGAAAGCTTCGCGCGGCGGCTGGCGGAGGAGAATATCGTCTTCATCGGCCCGCCGCCCGCCGCGATCGCGGCGATGGGCGACAAGATCCAGTCCAAGAAGCTCGCCGCCGAGGCCGGGGTCAATGTCGTGCCCGGTTATCTGGGCGAGATCGGATCGACCGAGGAGGCGGTGCGGATCGCCGGCGAGATCGGCTATCCGGTGATGATGAAGGCCTCGGCCGGCGGCGGCGGCAAGGGCATGCGGCTCGCCTGGAGCGAGCAGGACGTGCGCGACGGCTTCGAGGCGACGCGGCGCGAGGGGCTGGCGAGCTTCGGCGACGATCGCGTCTTCATCGAAAAGTTCATCGAGAGCCCGCGCCATATCGAGATCCAGCTGCTGGGCGACCAGCATGGCACGATCGTCTATCTGGGCGAGCGCGAATGCTCGATCCAGCGGCGCCACCAGAAGGTGGTGGAGGAGGCGCCATCGCCCTTCGTCACCCCCGAGATGCGCCGCGCCATGGGCGAGCAGGCGGTCGCGCTGGCGCGCGCGGTCGGCTATTATTCGGCCGGCACGGTGGAGTTGATCGTCTCGGGTGCCGATCCCACGGGGAAGAGCTTCTATTTTCTGGAGATGAACACGCGCCTCCAGGTGGAGCATCCCGTGACCGAGGAGGTGACGGGGCTCGATCTGGTGGAGCAGATGATCCGCGTCGCCGCCGGCGAGCCGCTGGGGTTCGATCAGGATGCGGTGCGGCTGCAGGGCTGGGCGATCGAGACCCGCGTCTATGCCGAGGATCCCTATCGCAATTTCCTGCCCTCCACGGGCCGGCTCACCCGCTATGCGCCGCCGCCGGAGCGGCGCGACGCGGCCGGCGTGGTGCGCGTCGATACCGGCGTGGCCGAAGGCGGCGAGGTCAGCATCTTCTACGATCCGATGATCGCCAAGCTGGTGAGCTGGGCGCCCGACCGCGCCGGGGCGATCGCGCTCCAGGCGGAGGCGCTGGATCGCTATGCGATCGCCGGGCTCGGCACCAACCTCGATTTCCTCTCGGCGATCGCGCAGCATCCGCGCTTCCGGGCGGGCGCGCTGACGACCGGCTTCATCGCCGAGGAATATCCGGACGGCTTCCATGGCGCGCCCGAGCAGCCCGAGACGCAGCGGGCGGTCGCGGCGGTGGCGGCGGCGGTGGCGCAGGCCGAGGCCGCGCGGGCGCGCGCGATCGGCGGCCAGCTCGGCGCGCCGCTGGCGCCGCCCGATCACTGGGTGATCCGCATCGATGGCGAGGAGCGCTCGGTGGTGCTCGAGCCCGGCGCAGCGATCGTGGATGGCGCCAGGCTGAGCCTCGCGCTCGCCTATCGCCCCGGCAAGACGCTGGTCGAGGCCGAGGTGGATGGCCGAAGCCTGGCGCTGCGGCTGGTGCGGCGGCGCACCCATATGCTCGTCACCACCGCCGGCCGGCAGCGGTTGGTGCAGGCGCTGCCGCCCCGCGTGGCGGCGCTGCGCCGACACATGATCGACAAGCCGGCGCCCGATCTCTCGCGCTTCCTCGTCTCGCCCATGCCGGGCCTGCTGACGCGGCTGTTCGTGGAGGCGGGCGACACGGTCGAGCCGGGCCAGCCGCTCGCCACGGTCGAGGCGATGAAGATGGAGAATATGCTCCGCGCCGAGAAGCGGGCGACGGTGCGGCTGGTCGCCGCCGAAGTGGGCGCGAGCCTCGCGATCGACCAGGTCATCCTCGAATTCGACTGAGCGGCGCGGCCGGGCTAAGCGGGGATCATGAGCAGGACCATCCATCTCGTCGCGGCGGCGCGGCCCAATTTCATGAAGGTCGCGCCCTTGTGGCACGCGCTGGCGGCGGCGCCGGGCTTCCGGCCGGTGCTGATCCACACCGGCCAGCATTACGACGCCAATATGTCGGACGCGATCTTCGCCGATCTGCGGCTGCCGGCGCCCGACCATCATCTCGGCGTCGGCTCGGGCAGCCATGCCGAGCAGACCGGGCGGGTGATGATCGCCTATGAGGCGCTGGCCGCCGCCGCGCCGCCGGATGCGCTGATCGTGGTGGGCGACGTGAATTCCACGCTCGCCTGCGCGCTGGTGGGCGCAAAGCAGGGCTTTCCGGTGATCCATCTCGAGGCCGGGCTGCGCAGCGGCGACCGCGCCATGCCCGAGGAGATCAACCGCCTTGCCACCGACGCGATCAGCGACATCCTCTGGACGCCTTCGCCCGACGCCGACGACAATCTCGCGCGGGAGGGGGTGGATCCCGCGCGCATCACCAATGTCGGCAACATCATGCTCGACAGTTTCGAGCTGACGCGCGGCCAGATCGCGGCGGCGGGGGAGGCGGCGGCGCTGGGCCTGCCCGCGCGCTACGGGGTGGTGACGCTCCACCGCCCCTCCAATGTCGATGTGCCCGCCACGCTGGCGGCGCTGGTGGCGGCGCTCGGCACGGTGCAGGCGCGGCTGCCGCTCGTCTTTCCCGTCCATCCGCGCACCGCGCAGCGGCTCGCCGCCGCCGGCCATGACGCGGAACTGGCGGCGGCGGGGGTGCGGCTGGTCGGGCCGCTGCCCTATATCCGCTTCATGAGCCTCGTCGCCGGCGCGGCGGCGGTGATCACCGACAGCGGCGGCGTGCAGGAGGAGACGAGCTATCTCGGCATTCCCTGCCTGACGCTGCGCGAGAATACCGAGCGGCCCGTCACCATCACCCACGGCACCAACCAGCTGGTCGATGCGGCGAGCCTCGCGCCTCGGCTGGAAGCGGCGCTGGCGGTGGCGCTCGAGGCGCGGCCCCGGCCGCCCCTGTGGGACGGCGCCACCGCCGGCCGCTGCCTCGCCGATCTCGCGCGACGGCTGGGATGAGCGCGCCGGTGCTGATCGCGCGCACGGGCGCGGTAGGGCGGATCCGCCTCAACCGGCCCAAGGCGCTGCACGCGCTCACCCCCGATATGTGCGCGGCGATGCTGACGGCGCTGGCGGACTGGGAGGCGCAGGATCCGCCCGCGCTGGTGCTGCTGGATCATGCCGAGGGGCGCGGCTTCTGCGCGGGCGGCGATATCGTGCAGGCATCGCGCGACGCGGCGCTGGCGCGCGCCTTCTTCCATGTCGAATATCGGCTCAACCACCTGCTCTTCACCTATGAAGCGCCGACGCTGGCGGTGCTCGACGGCGTGGTGATGGGCGGTGGCGTGGGCATCGGCCTGCCTTGCCGCTGGCGGATCGCGACCGAGCGGACGCTGTTCGCCATGCCCGAAACCGGGATCGGCCTGTTCACCGATGTCGGTGGCGGCTGGTATCTGTCGCGCCTGCCGGGGCGGCTGGGCGAATATCTCGCGCTCACCGGCGCGCGCCTGAACGGGGCGGAGTGCCACGCGCTCGGCCTCGCCACGCATTATGTGCCGAGCGCGGCGCTGCCCGCGCTCACCGAGGCGCTGCTGGCGCGGCCCGAGGCGGCCGAGGCGCTGCTGGACGAGGCGGCGCGCGATCCCGGCCCGGCGCCGATCCTCGACCGGCGCGCGGCGATCGACCGGCTGTTCGGCGGGCCCGATCTCGAGTCGATCCTCGCCGCGCTCGCCGCCGAACCCGGCGAATGGGCGGCGGGCCTGGTCGCGCAGCTGCGCGGCAAGGCGCCGCTCAGCGCCAAGGCCTGCCTCAGGCTGGTGCGCGAGGCGCGCACGCGCACGGATTTCGCCGCCGAGATGGAGGTGGAATATCGGCTCGCCACGCGGATGTCGGCGCTGCCCGATTTCGCCGAGGGGGTGCGCGCGCTGCTCGTCGACCGCGACAATGCGCCCCTATGGCGGCCGGTGACGCCCGAGGCGGTGACGCCGGCGATGCTCGACGCGCTGTTCGCGCCGCTGCCGCCGGATGAGGGCTGGACGGCGCTGCCCGGACGCGCGGGGACGGCTCCAACCGACAGGTGACGGCGTTACCGCTTCCCGATAGAGAGGAAGCGATGCCCAAGCCCGCGCCCGGCCTGCCCAGCCGCGAACAGATCCTGTCCTTCATCGCGAGCAGCGATCAGCCCGCCGGCAAGCGGGAGATCGCGCGCGCCTTCGGGCTGCACGGCCAGGACAAGATCAAGCTCAAGGCGCTGCTCAAGGACATGGCCGACGAGGGGCTGATCGACAGCGGACCCGGCCGCGCCTTCCACAAGCAGGGCGGCGTGCCCAAGGTGACGGTGCTGCGCATCGTCGATCTCGACGGCGATCAGCCGGTGGCGGTGCCCGAGGCCTGGCATGCCGAGGCGCTGCCGCCGCCGCGCCTGCGCGTGGTGGAGCGGGGGCGCAAGGCCAGCGCGCTGGCGGTGGGCGACCGCATCCTCGCGCGGACCGAGGAGGCCGGGCGCGGCTGGATCGCGCATCCGCTCAAGACGCTCGCCAAGGGCGAGGAGCTGGTGCTGGGCGTGCTGCACCAGGAGGGCGATCGTCTATGGCTGAAGCCGGTGGACCGCCGCGAGCGCCACGATCTGCCGGTGAGCGACGCCGGCGGCGCCGAGGCGGGCGATTTGGTGCTCGCCGAGAAGAGCGGACGGCCGCCGCGGATCAGCGCGCGCGTCACCGAGCGGCTGGGCGATCCCTTCCAGCCGCGCGGCTTCAGCCTGATCGCCATCCACAAGTTCGGCATTCCCGACCGCTTCAGCGAGACCGCGCTCGACGAGGCGCGCGAGAGCGCGGCCCGGCCGCTGGGCGAGGGGCGCGAGGATCTGCGCGACCTGCAGATCCTCGCCATCGATCCGCCCGACGCGCGCGACCATGACGATGCGATCTGGGCCGCGCCCGACGAGGATCCCGCCAATCCCGAGGGCTGGCGCGCCATCGTCGCCATCGCCGACGTGTCCTTCTATGTCCGGCCGGGCGGCGCGCTCGACCGCGAGGCGCGCAAGCGCGGCAATTCGGTGTATTTCCCCGATCGCGTCGTGCCGATGCTGCCGGAGATCCTGTCGGCCGATGTCTGCTCGCTCAACGACAGCGCGGACCGTGCCGCGCTCGCCTGCCATCTGACGATCGACCGCGAGGGCAGCATCCGCGCCTTCCGCTTCAGCCGCGCGCTGGTGCGGATCGCGGCGGTGATCCCCTATGAGGAGGCGCAGGCCGCGATCGATACCGGGGCCGGCCGCGCGCTGCCGGCGCTGCGCGCGCTCTGGGGCTGCTGGGGGGCGCTGTCGCGCGCGCGGGCGGCGCGCGAGCCGCTGGACCTCGACATGCCCGAGCGGCGCGTGATGCTGGACGAGAAGGGGCGCATCACCAGCGTCGCCCCGCGCGAGCGGCTCGACGCGCACCGGCTGGTCGAGGATTTCATGATCGCCGCCAATGTCGCGGCGGCGCGCGCGCTGGAGCAGCGCCAGGCGCCCGTGATGTACCGCATCCACGAAAGCCCGAGCCGCGAGAAGCTGGTGGCGCTGAAGGCCTATCTCGCCAGCTTCAACCTGCCGCTGGCCCTGGGCCAGGTGGTGCGACCCAAGCTGTTCAACCGCATCCTCGCCAAGGTGGCGGGCGAGCCCTTCGCCCAGGAGGTGGGGGAGCAGGTGCTGCGCAGCCAGATGCAGGCGGTGTACAGCCCGGCGCCGGTCGGCCATTTCGGGCTCGCGCTGGGCAGCTACGCCCATTTCACCTCGCCGATCCGCCGCTATGCGGATCTGCTGGTGCATCGCGCGCTGGTCGGCGCCTATCGGCTCGATCCCGCCGCCGAGGCGACGCGGCTGGCGGCGGGCGACGCCGAGCGGTTCGAGGCGATCGGCGAGGCGATCAGCCGGGCCGAGCGGCGCGCCATGGAGGCGGAGCGCGAGACGATCGATCGCTATGTCGCCGCCTTTCTCTCGACCCGCGTCGGCGAGCTGGTGGAGACGCGCATCACCGGCGTGCAGAGCTTCGGCTTCTTCGCGACGGTGGAAGGGCTGGGGGGCGACGGGCTGGTGCCCGTCTCGACCCTCGGGCTGGAGCGCTTCCATCATGACGAGGCGCAGCGCGCGCTGATCGGCGAGGAGAGCGGCGAGCGCTATGCCGTGGGCCAGCGGCTGCGCCTGCGGCTCGCCGAGGCCAATGTCGCGACCGGCGCGCTGCGCTTCGAGCTGCCCGAGGGCGCCAACCATGCCGGTCTGCCGCCACGCGGCGGCCGCGACCGGCGGCGGCCGATCGGCCGGCGCGGGCGCCCCGCCAATATCCGCCACCAGGGAAGACGATGAGCCCGTACAGCCCCGCCCCCGCCGATCTCGTCGCGCATCGCCAGCGGCGCGCGCGCATCCTCCTGTCGCTGGCGCTGGTGCTGCTGGGCCTATGGATCGTGCAGGGCTTTCTCGCCTCGCTGATCTGGGCGGCGGTGATCGCGATCGCCATCTCGCCGCTCTACGGCCGGGTGAAGAGGCGCTGGCCCAAGGCCGCCAGTGGCGCGCTCGCGCCGCTGATCGCGACCACGCTGATCGCGGCGATCGTGCTGGTGCCGATCACGGTCGGCCTGTTCCGCGCCGCCGCCGAGGCGCAGGACGCGGTGCGCTGGCTGGCCAGCGCGCGCGACAATGGCGTGCCGGTGCCGAGCTGGCTGTTCAGCCTGCCGGTGGGCAGCCAGAGCGCGGTGGCGTGGTGGCAGGTGCATCTCGCCACGCCCGAGGCGACGCGGGCGGAGCTGGCGCGCTTCGACAATGCCTATCTGATCCACCACACCCAGCTGGTGGGCAAGGGGCTGATCCATCGCTCGGTGGTGTTCGCCTTCACGCTGCTCGCGCTGTTCTTCGTGCTGCGCGACGGCGAGGCGCTGGTGGCGCAGATGCGGCGCGCCGGCACCGCGCTGTTCGGGCCCTCGGCGGAGCGGATCGGCCAGCAGGTGGTGCAATCGGTGCGCGGCACGATCGACGGGCTGGTGCTGGTGGGGATCGGCGAGGGCGCGCTGATGGTGTTCGCCTATATGGCGCTGGGCGTGCCGCACCCGATCCTGATGGGCGCGATCACCGCCGTGGCGGCGATGATCCCGTTCGGCGCGGCGCTGGTCTTCGCGGTCGCCGCCTTCATGCTGCTGGTGCAGAATGCGGTGACGAGCGCGATCCTGGTGATGGTGATCGGGCTGGCGGTGGTGGGCGTCGCCGACCATTTCGTGCGGCCGGTGCTGATCGGCGGCGCCACCCGCCTGCCCTTCCTCTGGGTGCTGATCGGCATTCTCGGCGGGGTGGAGACTTTGGGCCTGCTCGGCCTGTTCGTCGGCCCGGCGACGATGGCGGTGCTGGTGATGCTGTGGCGCGAGCTGATCGGCCACGACCTGCCCGACGCCACGCGCGACCCGGTGACCGAGCCGCTCTGACGCGGGCGCCGGCGGATCAGAGGCGCGGCAGCGTCACCCCGCGCTGGCCCATATATTTGCCGGCGCGATCGGCATAGCTCGTCTCGCACGGCGCGCTGCCCTGAAGAAAGAGGAACTGGCAGGCGCCTTCATTGGCGTAGATCTTGGCGGGCAGCGGCGTGGTGTTGGAGAATTCGAGCGTCACATGCCCCTCCCATTCGGGCTCGAGCGGGGTGACGTTGACGATGATGCCGCAGCGCGCATAGGTGGACTTGCCGAGGCAGATGACCAAGACATCGCGCGGCACGCGGAAATATTCGACCGTGCGGGCCAGCGCGAAACTGTTGGGCGGGATGATGCAGACATCGGTCTGCCGGTCGACAAAGCTGTTGCTGGCGAAATCCTTCGGATCCACCGTCGCCGAATCGACATTGGTGAAGATCTTGAATTCGTCGGCGACGCGCGCGTCATAGCCGTAGGAGGAGAGGCCGTAGCTGATGCAGCCCTCGCGCCGCTGCGCCTCGACAAAGGGTTCGATCATGCCGCGCGTGCGTGCCTGTTCGCGGATCCAGTGGTCGGGAAGTATCGCCATGGCCGCTCTGTAGAGGCTCGGGCCGGCCGGTGGAAGGCCGCTTGCACGGTAGGAGACGGGCTGCTACGTTCCCGAAACGTTCTGGGAAGGGTGAATGGTGACGGCGCAGCTTCTGGTTCCGATCCTCACGCTGCTGGCGGGGCTGCTGCTGGGCTGGCTGCTCGGCGCGCGCCCCGGCGCGACGCTGCGCGCGGAGCGCGACCGGCTCGACGAGCGGCTGCGCGACGCCGAGCGCCGGCTCGCCGCCGCCGAGGAGCGCGCCCAGGCGGCGCCGCTGCTCCGCGCCACGCTGGACGAGGTGACGCGCGAGCGCGACGCCGCGCTGCGCGCCCAGGCGGCGAGCGAGGCGGCGGCCGACGCGCAGCGCCTCGCCGCCGAGGCGCGGCTCACCGAATTGCGCGAGGCGCGCGAGGCGCTGGCGCGCCAGTTCAACGAGATTGGCGGCCAATTGCTGGGCGAGGCGCAGCGCGCCTTTCTGGAACGCGCCGACCAGCGCTTCGCCCAGGCCGACGAGAAGGCCGGCGAGAAGCTCAAGGCGCTGCTGGCGCCGGTGGAATCGACGCTCAAACGCTATGAGGAGGGGGTCGCCCGGGTCGAGAAGGAGCGGAGCGAGGCCTATGGCACGCTCACCAGCCTGATCGGCGCGATGCGCGAGGGGCAGGAGGCGGTGCGCGGCGAGGCGGCGCGGCTGGTCAATGTGTTCCGCGCCGCGCCCAAGGCGCGCGGCCGCTGGGGCGAGCAGCAGCTGCGCAACGTGCTCGAGACCTGCGGGCTGGCCGAACATACCGATTTCGAGATGGAAGTCTCGGTCGCGACCGATGAGGGGCGGCTCCGCCCCGACGCCGTGATCCGCGTGCCGCGCGGCGGCGCGCTGGTGATCGACGCCAAGGTCTCGCTCAACGCCTATCAGGATGCGTTCGACGCGGTCGACGAGGGCGAGCGCGCGCGCCATCTCGCGCTCCATGCCGCCGCCATGAAGGCGCATGTCACCGCGCTTTCGGGCAAAAGCTATTGGAGCCAGTTCGAGAGCACGCCCGAATTCGTGGTGATGTTCGTGCCCGGCGAGCATTTCCTCGCCGCCGCCACCGATTCCGACCCGACCTTGTGGGACTATGCCTTTCAGCGCCGCGTGCTGCTCGCCGCGCCGACCAATCTCGTCGCGCTGGCGCGCACCGTGGCCGGGGTCTGGCGCCAGGAGACGCTGGCGCGCGAGGCGGTGCGGATCGGCGAGCTGGGCAAGGAAATGTATGAGCGGCTGGTGGTGGCGAGCGGCCATCTCAAGCGCGTCGGCGGCGGCCTCAATTCGGCGGTCGAGAATTACAACAAGTTCCTGAGCAGCTTCGACGGGCGCGTGCTGGTGACGGCGCGGCGCTTCAAGGAGCTGAATATCGATACGGGCGGCAAGGAGATCGAGCCGGTCGTCCCGGTCGACGCGCTGGCGCGCGTGCCGATGAGCGCCGAGCTGGGCGCGGAGCCGGCGCCGGGCGCGATCGACGATGCGGGCGGGGCGCCGGCGCGCGCCCTTGCCGATGCCGATGCCGGCGCGGCGAGTGCGGGCGCGGAGCGACGGACCGAGCGCGCCGCCGCGGATTGATCCGGCGGGGGCGGGGGTGGGCTGGGCGCCACCAAGCTAGGCCGTAGACTCATAAAGCGGACGGGCCGCTACCGCTCCATTAGCGAACATCGGCGGGATCAGATGGCCAGCGACCCGCCTGGACGATCTCCGCGAGGCCAGCGATCGTGAGAGGCTGCAAGTCCAGGCCAAACCACCGCTGGATCAACCAGCCGCCGCCTGATAACAGCGCCAACGCCAATCCCCACGCCGCAATCGTTGGCCAACGCAACGCAGCGACCAATGCGCCCAACGAGCCACCACAGACGATGATCGCAGAAATACCGAGTAGCACTGCTCGCGGGCTAACGGCTTCGGCGTTGAAGAACGCTCTCCATTGGCTGCTTAGTTCTGTGAAATCTGTGCCGAACTGCTCGTGTAACGCTTGAAAAATTTGCGCAGCGTCGTCGCCATCCACGCCGAGGTCGTGTAATATCCTAGCATTAGGTGTGACTTTGCCTTCGGGCACTCCCTGTCCCTCGATCAGCAGCTTGCGTATCGTTGCTAACGGATCGTTGTTCATAACGGCATCCTACCCTCGCGGCGAACGCCTGCAATCCACCCAATGTCGGACGCTTGCCGCCAACGCCGCCGCCCCCGAAAGCGGACAGGCCGCTTACGCCCATTTGCGGACATACCGGCCCCGGGTTATGACGCGGCGATGACGGAGATTGATCCCAACCGTTTGGCCGCCGAGCTTGCAGCTGACGCAGATGTCGTTCGATCACTACGCGACAACGGCGATGTGTCGAGCGTCATCCGGCCGGTTGATGTTCGCCTAACCGGATCAAGGGAAAACGTTCGCTGCCTTGCCGATGGAATTGCAGGTCCGAATGGCGCGTGATGCAGATCGTCGCCTTGGACGATGGCGAGGTTGCGGCCGACATCCAACGCGATCAAACTACCGACACCGAAGCACTCGAAGCGTTGACCGTTGACGCACTTCGATTGGAATTGAGGTTTTCCGTTCGCTACGACGGCTGGGGGACAGTCGCAACAGCAGACTGAGTGTCCGCCGACCACCGATGTCGGACGCTTGCGGCCACCGCCGCCGCCCCCGAAAGCGGACAGGCCGCTTACGCCCATACCTCGCCATTGCCGTCGCAATCGCATGACCCCAAAAGGGGTCATCGGCAACGGGAGAGATAGCGAAATGGCATGGCAGCAATGTATGAGACTGATCGCGCTGGTTTCAGTTCCGGCTGCCAGTGCCATGGCGAGTCCGCCGCCACCTCCGCCCTCTTACGTCTTCTCTGCCAGAGAGCTCTTAAGCGACGCTGCGAACAAAGATCAGGCAAAGATCGCTGCCTTTTTCGCGAATGACGTGAGTGCGACTGTGAACGGTCAGCCTATCGCGCAAGGAAAATCCGCTTGGCTATCGTGGTGGGGAAAAGACCGTTCGAATTATTACGGCAGGACGTTGGGGTGGAGCATGGGCTGGAAAGACAACGGCGTCCTGCTCATTCTCGATCAGTTCGATACCCAGGACAATTCGACTAACCCACCGCCGCCGGGCGATCCGAGACCATCAACCCGTTCCACGCTATATCATTTCGGAACCGATGGCTTAATCCACTCCGTAGCCATCAGCGAGGTAAACTCGTTTTATTCGCCTGCAAGGTAGCTGTTCGATACGCTGGCGACAGGCGGCTAACCACCGCCCTCGCGTCCTATAGCCGCCATTCCGCTATCCACCATTTCTGGACATTCAGCGCGCGTATAGCATGGGCAAATGATCGACCTCGCAGGCAAGAGCTTCACCCCCGACAAGGCATGCATCGTGTGCTGGCACGTCATGGATGGCCGGTCCTAGCGGTCGCGCATGACGAAGATGGCGATCTCCAGTTTGCGTGCGGTGAGGGAGCGCACATCACCGCAGACTGGCATGGGATCGGGTTGGAGCACATGGACCTTCAAGAGCCAGGGCTGGGGGACATGCTCACCGTCGATGCCGGCTTTGCAGCTTTGCGCGAGAACCCCGGACGCAGCTGGGAGATCGTCTTTGTTGGGTGAGCCAACGTCGCTTCCACCCGAAAATGCCGTTCCGCCGCTTCGCGAAGGGCGGCCGTTTATGAGTTCATGACCTAGACACTGCGCGGCGGGTGGGCCGAGTGGCGGTCGTTGGTGGGATTGTCGTCAGCGCCGGCCTGGCCCGCACGGGTCCATCCGAGTTGAACTTGGCCGCCGCCTCGGCTAAGCGGCTCGGGTTCGTTCGGGCGGCCGCGTCCGGGCGCGCTTTGTCTTTGCCTGCGAGTTCAGCCGCCTCATGTTCACCTTCCTCCTCGTCGTCCATGCCATCATCGCCGCCGCGCTGGTGACGGTGATCCTGATGCAGCGCTCGGAGGGCGGGGGGCTCGGCATGGGCAGCGGGCCCTCGGGGCTGATGACCGCGCGCGGCGCCGCCGATTTCCTGAGCCGCGCCACCGCGGTGCTCGCCACCGCCTTCGTGCTGATGGCGTTCCTGCTGGCGGCGCTCGCCTCGATGCGCAACAGCGGCGGCGCGATCGACACCAGCCTCGCCGGCCAGGGCCAGGCCGGCCCGATCACCGCGCCGGCGCCGGCCGGCGCCGCGCCGGGCGCGGGCGCGATCCCGATGATGGGCGGTGCCCCCGCCGCCACGGGCGCCAATGCGCCGGTGCCGCCGGGCCCCGATCCCGTCACCGCCCAGGCGCTCCAGCCGGCGGCGGTGGGCGCGCCGCAGCAGCAGCAAAAGGCGGCCGTCCGGCCCGCGCCGCGCGCCCATACGGCGGCCGATTTCCGCACCATCGACACGGGCGCGGCGGCCAAGGGCGCGATCGGCATCGGCGGCGTGACGGCGGCGCCCAAGCCCGCCGACAAGCCCGCGCCCGCCCCGGCGGCGCCGGCGGCCGCCCCGGGCAACAGCCAATAAGGTCCGGCGCCCGTCCGGCCTCGTCCGCCGGGCGCGCGCGCTCCATTCGTCGGCCGCGCGGCACAAGCTTCGCCGGCGGCTGAGTCGCGCGCTTGCCCTTTCCCGATTCCTCCCGCTAAGGCCCGACTCCCATGGCGCGGTTCATCTTCATCACCGGCGGCGTGGTCTCCTCGCTTGGCAAAGGTCTCATGGCGGCGTCGCTCGCGGCGCTGCTCCAGGCGCGGGGCTACAAGGTCCGCATTCGCAAATTCGACCCCTATCTCAACGTCGATCCGGGGACGATGAGCCCCTATCAGCATGGCGAGGTGTACGTCACCGACGATGGCGCCGAGACCGACCTCGATCTCGGCCATTATGAGCGCTTCACGGGCGTGCCCTCGCGCCAGTCGGACAATGTCACCTCGGGGCGGATCTACAGCCAGATCATCGCCAAGGAGCGGCGCGGCGATTATCTCGGCGCCACGGTGCAGGTGATCCCGCACGTCACCGACGCGATCAAGGCCTTCGCGCGCGCCGATACCGAGGATCTGGATTTCGTGCTGTGCGAGATCGGCGGCACGGTGGGCGATATCGAGAGCCTGCCCTTCATGGAGGCGATCCGCCAGCTGCGGAACGATCTCGGCCGCAACCAGTCGATCTTCGTCCACCTCACTCTGGTGCCCTATATCGCCGCCGCCGGCGAGCTGAAGACCAAGCCGACCCAGCATTCGGTGCGCGATCTCACCGCGCTCGGCATCCAGCCCGACGTGCTGGTGTGCCGCTGCGAGCAGCCGCTGCCGCAATCCGAGCGCGCCAAGATCGCGCTGTTCTGCAATGTGCGGCCCGAGGCGGTGATCCCGGCGCTCGACGCCAGCACCATCTATGGCGTGCCGGCGCAATATCATGCCGAGGGGCTGGACGCGGAGGTGCTGCGCGCCTTCGACATCGATCCCGATCGCTCGCGTCCCGATCTCGCGCGCTGGACCGAGATCGAGAGCCGGCTCGCCAATCCCGAGGGCGAGGTGACGATCGGCGTCGTCGGCAAATATACCGGCATGAAGGATGCCTATAAGTCGCTCCAGGAAGCGCTGGTGCATGGCGGCATCGCCAATCGCGTGAAGGTGCATATCCGCTGGCTCGACGCCGAGCTGTTCGAGGGGCCCGAGGCCGATCTCGCGCGCCAGCTGGAGCCGATGCACGGCATTCTCGTGCCGGGCGGCTTCGGCGAGCGCGGCTCGGAGGGCAAGATTTCGAGCGTGCGCTTCGCGCGCGAGCGGCGCGTGCCCTTTTTCGGCATCTGCCTCGGCATGCAGATGGCCTGCATCGAAGGCGCGCGCAACACGGCGGGGATCGCCGCGGCCTCGACCACCGAATTCGGCCCGACCGAGGAGCCGGTGGTGGGGCTGATCACCGAATGGATGACGGCGGAAGGGCTGCAGCGGCGCGAGGCCGGCGGCGATCTTGGCGGCACGATGCGGCTGGGCGCCTATCCCGCGCGGCTGACGGGCAACAGCCATGTCGCGGCCATCTATGGCGGCCAGGATATCTCGGAGCGGCACCGCCACCGCTACGAGGTGAACGTCCATTATCGCGAGGCGCTGGAGCAGGGCGGGCTGGTCTTTTCCGGCCTGTCGCCCGACGGCACGCTGCCCGAGATCGTCGAGCGGCCGGACCATCCCTGGTTCGTGGGCGTGCAGTTCCACCCCGAGCTGAAGTCCAAGCCCTTCGATCCGCATCCGCTGTTCGCGAGCTTCATCGAGGCGGCGGTGCGGCATTCGCGCCTGATGTAAGGCCGTCCCGGCCTCGCGCGCGCGGGTGCGGGCGGCGGGGCCGGACGGCGTGGGCCTCAGCTTTGGGCGGGGGGCGGCTCGCTCGGCTGGGCGGGCGGATCGGCGGGGGTGACGATCGGCGGATCGACGGGCGTGGGCACGGGTTCGTCGATGGGCAGATCGACGGGATCGGACGGGGGTTGGGTG
Organism: Sphingomonas morindae; assembly: GCF_023822065.1. Lineage (NCBI taxonomy): Bacteria > Pseudomonadati > Pseudomonadota > Alphaproteobacteria > Sphingomonadales > Sphingomonadaceae > Sphingomonas > Sphingomonas morindae. The sequence continues at coordinate 28,743 of NZ_CP084930.1, read as the reverse complement.
GCCATGACGGGTCTCCTTCGCGCGCTCAACGCATGACGCGGCGAAAGGGGCGGCGGCCGGTCGCGGCGCCGGTGCACCGGTGCCCGCGCGTGCTTTGTGCCATACCGTATTGCGCGACAGGAGGGGCCGGGTGGTGGCGCACCGGGCGGGCGCGGGCGGACCTGGCCCCAAACGCCGAACGCCCGGGCCTTGCGACCCGGGCGCCCGCGTGACGATCGCTCGTCAGCCCCCATTTTCGGCGCCGTCCCGGTGCTGCCCCCCTAGCAGTCTCCCGGGCGTCGCCCTCCCCGAACCGCGGCCTCGAAACCATCGTTCGTGCATTCCGTGTAATCGCCGTTACGGTTCATTTCCACTGGATTTCATGCGCGCCATCCAAATCAGCTGAAGCTGTGATGAATGCGCAACACCGGCGGCGAGGTTGCGTGCGGCGCGCCATGGCCATAGGAGCAGGCATGTTCCCGCGCCGCGCGCGCCAACCCGGATTGTCCATGCGCCTGTCCCGCTATCTTCTGCCCGTCTCCAAGGAGAGCCCCGCGGACGCGCAGATCGTCAGCCACAAATTGATGCTGCGCGCCGGGCTGGTGCGGCAGACCGCGGCCGGCATCTATGCCTGGCTGCCGCTGGGGCTGCGCGTGCTGCGCAAGATCGAGCGGATCGTGCGCGAGGAGCAGGATCGCGCGGGCGCGGTGGAATTGCTGATGCCCACGCTGCAATCCGCCGAGCTGTGGCGCGAGAGCGGCCGCTATGACGCCTATGGCCCGGAGATGCTGCGCATCCGTGACCGGCACGAGCGCGAGATGCTGTACGGGCCGACCAATGAGGAGATGGTGACGGCGCTGTTCCGCGACGCCGCGCGCTCCTATCGCGATCTGCCGCGCATCCTCTACCATATCCAGTGGAAGTTCCGCGACGAGGTGCGGCCGCGCTTTGGCGTGATGCGCGGGCGCGAGTTCCTGATGAAGGACGCCTATAGCTTCGATCTCGACGAAGCCGGGGCGCGGCACAGCTACAACCGCATGTTCGTCGCCTATCTCAACACCTTCGCGCGGATGGGCCTGCGCGCCATTCCGATGCAGGCGGATACCGGCCCGATCGGCGGCGATCTCAGCCACGAATTCATCGTGCTCGCCCCCACCGGCGAGAGCGACGTCTTCTACCACAGCAACTGGGAGCGGCCGGCGGCGCTGTCCGCGGTCGATTTCGAGGATGTCGGGGGATTGCAGGCGATCGTCTCGAGCTACACCGCCGATTATGCCGCCACCGACGAGAAGCGCGACCCCGCCCGCGAGGCCGAGGCGGGCGCGGCGCTGCGCCAGTCGCGGGGTGTCGAGGTGGGGCATATCTTCTATTTCGGCACCAAATATTCGGCGGCGATGAAGCTGAGCGTGCAGGCGCGCGACGGATCGGACGTGGTGCCGCACATGGGCAGCTATGGCATCGGCGTCTCGCGGCTGGTCGGCGCGATCATCGAGGCCAGCCATGACGAGGCGGGGATCATCTGGCCGGATGCGGTGGCGCCCTATCGGGTGGGGCTGATCACGCTGCGCGCCGACGATCCCGGCTGCGTCGCGCTCGCCGAGGATCTCTATGCGCGGCTCACCGCGGCGGGGATCGAGACGCTGTACGACGATCGCGACGAGCGCGGCGGCGCCAAGTTCGCGACCATGGATCTGATCGGCCTGCCCTGGCAGATCGTGATCGGCCCCAAGGGCGTGGCGCGCGGCGTGGTGGAGGTGAAGCGCCGCGCCACGGGCGAGAAGCAGGAGCTCTCCCCCGAGGAGGCGCTGGCGCGGGTGTCCGGCCGGTGATCCTCAACCGCTATGAGCGGATGGTGGCCAAGCGCTACCTTCTGCCCGGCCGCGGCGAGGCCTTCATCTTCCTCGTCGCCTCGATCAGCCTGGTGGCGGTGGCGCTGGGCGTCGCCGCGCTGATCGTGGTGATGAGCGTGATGAACGGCTTTCGCGCCGAGCTGTTCGACAAGATCGTGGGGCTCAACGGCCATGCCGTGATCCAGGGCTATGCGGGGCAGGGGCTGCGCGACTGGCGCGACCTGGTGCGCGAGGCGCAGCGCACGCCGGGCGTGACCTCGGCGATCCCGCTGGTCGAGCAGCCGCTGGCGGCGACGGTGGAGGGCCGGGTGGAGCCGGTGCTGGTGCGCGGCATGCGGCTGCCCGACATGCGCGACGCGATCGGCCGGCTCGTCAAGCAGGGCAGCCTCGCGGCGGTGACGCCGGGCTCCAACCGGGTGGCGATCGGCTCGGGCCTCGCCCAGGCGCTGGGCCTGACCGTGGGCGACAGCCTCAGCGTCGTCAATCTTTCGGGCCAGGCGACGCCGTTCGGCACCGCGCCGCGGATCGTGAACTATGAGGTGGGCGCGATCTTCGAGATCGGCATCTTCGATTTCGACAAGGCCTATGTGGTGATGCCGCTGGGCGACGCACAGCAATTGCTGCTGCTGGGCGATGCGGTGGGGATGATCGAACTCCGCACCAGCAATCCGGACCGCGTGGGGCAGATCCTCGCGCCGCTCGCGCCCAAGGTGGCGGGCCATGGCGTGCTGGTGGACTGGCGGCAGATGAACGCCTCGCTCTTCCAGGCGCTGGCGGTGGAGCGCGTGACCATGTTCGTGGTGCTCTCCATCATCATCCTGGTCGCGGTGTTCAACATCCTCTCGTCGCTGATCATGCTGGTGCGCGCCAAGACGCGCGACATCGCGATTTTGCGCACCATGGGTGCGAGCCGGGGGGCGCTGATCCGCATCTTCATGACGGTGGGGGTGACGATCGGCGTGCTGGGCATCGGGGCGGGCGCGGTTCTTGCCACCATCTTCCTCTATTTCCGGCAGAATGTGGTGGATGTGGTGCAGGCGATCACGGGCGAGGACCTGTGGGATCCCTCGATCCGCGTGCTCACCACCTTGCCCTCGCGCGTCGATCCCGTCGAGGTGACGGCGATCGTGGTGATGACTTTGGTGTTCGCCTTCCTCGCCACCCTCTATCCCGCGCTCAAGGCGGCGAGCACCGATCCGGTGCAGGTGCTGCGCTATGAATGAGGTGCTGGCCGTCGCCGGGCTGACGCGCTCCTATGCGCAGGCGGGCACGGTGATCGACGTGCTGCGCGGCGTCGACCTCGCCGTCGCGCCGGGCGAGATCGTCGCGCTGCTGGGCGCCTCGGGCTCGGGCAAATCGACCATGTTGCAGGCGATCGGGCTGCTCGAGGGCGGCTTCGAGGGATCGATCCGGATCGCGGGCGAGGAGGTGGCGCAGCTCGATGCCTTTGGCCGCACGCGGGTGCGCCGCGAGCGGCTCGGCTTCGTCTACCAATTCCATCATCTCCTGCCGGATTTCACCGCCGAGGAGAATGTGGTGCTGCCGCAGCTGATCGCCGGCGCGCGGCCCGAGCCGGCGCTGGCCCGCGCCCGCGGCCTGCTCGGCACGCTCGGCCTGGCGGGCCGGCTGGACCATCGGCCCAGCAAATTGTCGGGCGGCGAGCAGCAGCGCGTGGCCGTGGCGCGCGCGCTCGCCAACCGGCCGATGCTGGTGCTGGCGGACGAGCCGACCGGCAATCTCGACGAGGCGACCGCCGACAAGGTGCTGGGCGAATTTCTGCGGCTGGTGCGCGGCGAAGGCTCGGCCGCGCTGGTGGCGACGCACAATGAGCGGCTCGCCGCCCGCATGGATCGCGTGGTGCGGCTGCACGAGGGCCGGCTGGCGCTGCTGTGACGCGGCGGCAGCGGGCGAAAAGAAAGGCCGGGTGTCGCCACCCGGCCTTTTTCATGCCGCGATCGGACGCGGATCAGACCTTGACCTTGGTGCCCTTGGCCTTGCCCTTGCCGCCGCGCGGGGCGGCCGGGGTGATCTCGAAGGCGAGCGCGTCGTCCTTGAGCTTGACCCGCACCTCGCCACCATGGACGAGCTTGCCGAAGAGCAGTTCCTCCGCGAGCGGCTGCTTGATCTTCTCCTGGATGAGCCGGCCCATGGGGCGCGCGCCATAGAGCTTGTCATAGCCCTTGGTGGTCAGCCAGTCGCGCGCCTCCTCCTCGAGCACGATGTGCACGTCGCGATCGGCGAGCTGCAGTTCGAGCTGGAGCACGAACTTGTCGACGACGCGGGCGACGACCTGCGTCGGCAGATAGCCGAAGGGCACGATGGCATCGAGCCGGTTGCGGAATTCCGGCGTGAACATCTTCTTCACCGCTTCCTCATCCTCGCCCTCGCGGGTGAGGGTGCCGAAGCCGACCGTTTCGCGCGCCATGTCCGAGGCGCCGGCATTGGTCGTCATGATGAGGATGGTGTTGCGGAAATCCACCGTCTTGCCGTGGTGATCGGTGAGCTTCCCATTGTCCATCACCTGCAGGAGGATGTTGAACAGATCGGGATGCGCCTTCTCGATCTCGTCGAGCAGCAGCACCGAATGCGGGTTCTGATCGACCGCGTCGGTGAGCAGGCCGCCCTGATCATAGCCGACATAGCCCGGAGGCGCGCCGATCAGCCGGCTGACCGAGTGGCGCTCCATATATTCCGACATGTCGAACCGCTGGAGCGGAATGCCCAGGATCTCCGCGAGCTGCCGGGCCACCTCCGTCTTGCCGACGCCGGTGGGGCCGGAGAAGAGATAGTTGCCGATCGGCTTGTTGGGCTCGCGCAGGCCGGCGCGGCTGAGCTTGATCGCCGAGGACAGCACCTCGATCGCCTTATCCTGGCCGAACACGACGCGCTTGAGATCGGTCTCGAGCGTTTCGAGCACCTTCTTGTCGTCGCTGGACACGGATTTCGGCGGGATGCGCGCCATGGTGGCGATCACCGCCTCCACCTCGCGCGTGCCGATCACCTTGCGGCGACGATTTTCGGGCAGCAGCATCTGCATCGCCCCGGCCTCGTCGATCACGTCGATCGCCTTGTCGGGCAGCTTGCGATCGTTGATGTAGCGCGCCGACAGCTCGACCGCCGACTTGATCGCGTCGCTGGTATATTTGATGTGGTGATGCGCCTCGAAGGACGGCCGCAGGCCGGTGACGATCTTGATCGTGTCCTCGACCGAGGGCTCGTTCACGTCGATCTTCTGGAAGCGCCGGAGCAGCGCCCGGTCCTTCTCGAAATGGTTGCGGAATTCCTTGTAGGTGGTGGAGCCGATGCAGCGGATCTGGCCGCCCGACAGCGCCGGCTTGAGCAGGTTGGACGCATCCATCGCGCCGCCCGAGGTGGCGCCCGCGCCGATCACCGTGTGGATCTCGTCGATGAAGAGCACCGCGTGCGGCAGCTTCTCAAGCTCGGACACGACCTGCTTCAGCCGCTCCTCGAAATCGCCGCGATAGCGGGTGCCGGCGAGCAGCGCCCCCATGTCGAGCGAGTAGATCACGGCTTCCTTGAGGACTTCGGGCACCTCGCCATGGATGATCTTGCGCGCCAGGCCCTCGGCGATCGCCGTCTTGCCGACGCCCGGATCGCCCACATAGAGCGGGTTGTTCTTGGAGCGGCGGCACAGGATCTGGATGGTGCGATCCACCTCGGCGGTGCGGCCGATCAGCGGATCGACCTTGCCGTCCTTGGCCTTGTCGTTGAGATTGACCGTGAACTGCTTGAGAGCGCTGTCGCCCTTCGACTTGGCGTCGGACTTCTGCTGCTTCTCTTCCTCCTGCCCTTTCACCTCGCGCGCCTCCTGCGGCTGGCCGCCCTTACCGATGCCATGGCTGATGAAGCTGACGGCATCGAGCCTCGTCATATCCTGCTGCTGCAGGAAATAGACCGCATAGCTTTCCCGCTCCGAGAAGAGCGCGACGAGCACGTTGGCGCCCGTCACCTCCTCGCGGCCGGAGGATTGCACATGCAGGATGGCGCGCTGGATCACGCGCTGGAAACCGCTGGTGGGGGAGGGATCCGTCTCGGCGTCGGTCTTCAACGCATCGAGTTCGGAATCGAGATAGGTGGTTACCGCGTCGCGCAGCTCGCTCAGCTCCACGCCGCAGCCGGCCATCACCTGCGCGGCATGCTCGTCCCCGATCAGCGCGAGGAGCAGATGCTCCAGCGTCGCATATTCGTGGCGGCGCGCGCTGGCGGCGCCGAGCGCGTTGTGCAGGGTGGTCTCCAGCTCACGGGCGAATGAAGGCATGTATCAACTCCTAGGCACATGGCCGACCGGATGGGCCCTGCGCCCGACCAATGTCGGGTCGCCCGCCCGTCCGATCAAGGTTGCCCGCCCGGCGTCCGGCTCGAAGCGTCTGCCGCGCGCCGAGCGGGCTATCCTCATCTCCGGAATAAAGCGTCTGCGGTTGCGCGGGTATTAACGGCGTGTTCGACTTGGGTGGTAGTACGCGCCACTTCGGCCTGCAGGGCGGCGATCCGCGCGTGCAATTCCTCTACGGAAAGCAGCCCGAGATCCTGGCTCGCGAGCAGCGCGAGCGGATCGTGGCGGGCGCGGGGAAGGCTGTCGTCACCGTCCATCGGGTTATGGTTGACCGCCCGGAGCGGCCTGTCAATAAGGCGCTGCGCCGGCGCGTATAAGATTGGGGGATGAGAGTGTCCGTACTGCCCGAGACGATGCTTGCCTATGATCCGGCGGAGGCGGGCGGTCCCGAGGTGCTGGTGCCCGTCACCCGGCCGGTGCCGCGGCCCAAGCCCGGCGAATGCCTCATCAAAGTCGCCGCCGCCGGGATCAACCGACCCGAAATCCTGCAGCGCCAGGGCGCCTATCCGCCGCCGCCGGGCGCGCCCTCGATCCTCGGGCTGGAATGCGCCGGCCGCGTGGTGGCGGTGGGCGAGGGGGTGGATTCGGCGCTGCTGGGGCAGCCGATGTGCGCGCTGGTCTCGGGCGGGGCCTATGCCGAATATTGCGCCGCGCCGGTGGGCCAGTGCCTGCCCGTGCCCGAGGCGCTGAGCCTGATCGAGGCGGCCGCGCTGCCCGAGACGCTGTTCACCGTGTGGCACAATCTGTTCGAGCGCGCCTATACGATCGAGGGCGACGCGGTGCTGGTGCATGGCGGCACAAGCGGCATCGGCGTGATGGCGATCCTGCTCGGCCGGCTGTTCGAGCTGCGCGTGATCGTCACCTGCGGCTCCGACGAGAAATGCCACAAGGCGCTGACGCTGGGCGCCACCCACGCGATCAACTACCGCACGACCGATTTCGTGGAGGAGGTGAAGCGGCTGACCGACGGGCGCGGGGTCTCCGCCGTGCTCGACATGGTGAGCGGCGACTATGTGGCGCGCAACCTGCGCTGCCTGGCGGAGGATGGCCGCCATGTCACGATCGCGCAGCTGGGCGGCAACCGCGCCGAGATCGACATGGGGCTGGTGATGCGGCGGCGGCTGACGCTGACCGGATCGACGCTGCGTGCGCGCGACGCCACCTTCAAGGCGCTGCTGGCCGACGAGATCGCCCGCGAAGTGTGGCCGATGGTCGCCGACGGGCGGCTCAAGCCGGTGATCGACAAGGTCTTCCCCTTCGCCGAGGCAGCGGCGGCGCATCGCCGGATGGAAGCCGGCGATCATGTCGGCAAGATCGTGCTGGCGCTGGAGGGCTGATCGTGGCGGGAGATCCGCTGATCCTGCACGAGGATCCGGTCTCGGGCAATTGCTACAAGATCCGGCTGACGGCGGCGCATGCCGGAACGGCGCTGGAGCGGCGCGGCTATGACATTCGCGCCGGCGAGACGCGGACGCCGCGCTTCCTCGCCGAGATCAACCCCAATGGCCGCATCCCCGTGTTGCAGATCGGCACGCGCTTCCTGCCCGAGAGCAATGCGGCCTGCTGGTATCTGGCCGAGCAGGCGCCCGAGGCGGGGCTGATCCCGACCGACGGCTTTGCCCGCGCCGATGCGCTGCGCTGGATGTTCTTCGAGCAATATCAGCATGAACCCAACATAGCGACGCTGCGCTTCTGGCGGCTGGGGCCGGGCGGCGAGGCGGGGCTGGACGCGGCGCGGCGGGCGCAGCTGCCGGCCAAGCGCAGCGGCGGCGCGGCGGCGCTGGCGCTGATGGAGGCGCAGCTCGCCCGCCAGGCCTTTCTGCTGCCGCAGGGCTTCAGCCTCGCCGACATCGTGCTCTACGCCTATACCCATGTCGCCGAGGAGGCGGGCTTCGCGCTGGCCGACTATCCGGCGGTGCGCGCGTGGCTGGCGCGGGTCGCGGCCCGGCCCGGCCATGTGCCGATGGCGTAAAGGCTTGCCTCGGGCGGCGGCGATGCCTACACTCTGCCGATGCTCTGGCCGCTCCCGCGTTGGGGCGGCCGTTTCTTTATCTGCGGGAGAGATCCTTGGCCCAGCCGCTCATGCCCCATGCGACCGCCGCCTGGCTGGTCGACAATACCGCGCTCAGTTTCCCGCAGATCGCGGAATTTTGCGGGCTCCACATTCTCGAGGTGCAGGCCATCGCCGACGACACGGCGGGCACCAAGCTGACCGGGCGCGATCCCGTGCGCGCGCATGAGCTGAGCATGGAGGAGATCGAGAAGGGCCAGGCCAATCCCAATTACCGCCTGCAAATGTCCAAGGGGCCGGAGCAGCAGCGCCGGACCAAGGGGCCGCGCTACACGCCCGTCTCCAAGCGGCAGGACAAGCCCGACGGTATCGCCTGGATCATCCGCAACCATCCCGAAGTGTCGGACGGCGCGATCAGCAAGCTGATCGGCACCACCCGCACCACCATCTCGGCGATCCGCGACCGCAGCCACTGGAACATCGCCAACATCACGCCCAAGGATCCGGTGACGCTCGGCCTCTGCTCGCAGCGCGAACTCGACTCCGCGATCGCCAAGGCCGCCAAGGCGGCGGGGATCGAGGCGCCGGTGGACGAGCGCCTGCCCGGCGACCGCGAGGCGCTGCTCGAGGAGCTGCGCGCCAAGCGCGACGCCGCGCATCGCCTGCCCAGCAGCGCCGGCGAGGAGGATCGTCCGGCGCCGAGCTACAGCCTTCCCGAAGGCGTGGTGGACCCGTTCCGCCGCTGACCGCGCTCCCCCCGGCCGGGCGCCCGCCGCGCCCCGGCCGGCCACGCGGATTTCTATCCCTCGTTAATGGCTGCGCCAGCTTGACCGCTTGGGCACCGACCGCCACAAGCGGCGCATGACTGACCAGGCCGACATCGCCGCTCTGAGCTTCGAGGATGCGCTCAAGCGGCTTGAAACCATCGTGCAACAGCTTGAAGGCGGCGATGTGCCGCTGGAAGAGTCGATCGCCCTCTACGCCGAAGGCGATCGGCTGCGCGCCCAGTGCGAGCAGCGCCTCAAGGCCGCCCAGGCGCGGATCGAGTCCATCCAGATCGCCCCCGACGGCGCCGCCGCCGGCACGAGCCCGTTCGATGGCAAGTGAGACCATGGCCAGCTTCACCACCCCCGCGCTGAAAGAGGCGATGGCCGAGGTCGCCACCGCGATCGACGCCCTGTTCGACGAGGTGCTCGCGGTTCCCGACGATCCCCGCGCCATACTCTACGAGGCGATGCGCCATGCCGCGATCGGCGGCGGCAAGCGGCTGCGGCCGCTGCTGGTGGCGGCCTCGGCGGGGCTGTTCAACGTCGACCGCCACAGCGCGCTGCGCGCCGGCCTGGCGGTGGAATGCGTGCATGTCTACAGCCTCATCCACGACGACATGCCGTGCATGGACGATGACGATATGCGCCGCGGCAAGCCCACGGTGCACAAGCAGTTCGGCGAGGCGGTGGCGGTGCTGGCGGGCGACTCGCTGCACGCGCTCGCCTTCGAGATCGCCGCCGATCCGCGCACCCATGCCGATCCCTTCGTGCGCGCCGAACTCACCTTCGAACTGTCGCGCGCGAGCGGCCCGGCGGGCATGGCGGGCGGCCAGATGATGGACCTGATGGCCGAGGAGACGCGCTTCGACCTCGCCACCACCACCCGGCTCCAGCAACTCAAGACCGGCGCGCTGATCGGCGTGTGCCTCGAGATGGGCGCCATACTCGGCCATGTGCCGCCGGCCGGGCGCAAGATGCTGCGCGCCTATGCGCGCGATCTCGGCCTCGCCTTCCAGATCGCCGACGATCTGCTCGACGTGGAGGGCGATGCCGCGATCGTCGGCAAGGCGACGGGCAAGGATGCGGAGGCCGGCAAGGCCACCTTCGTCTCGCTGCTGGGCGTGGAGCGCGCCCGCACCCAGGCGGCGATGCTGGTGGACCAGGCGGTGGCGCATCTTTCGGGCTGGGGCGCCGAGGCCGACCTGCTGCGCGCGATCGCGCGCTATGTCGTCGAACGAGATCACTAGGGCCGGTCATGCAGGAACGGATCGGCCTCTACCCGGGCACGTTCGACCCGGTCACGCTCGGCCATATGGATATTTTCCGGCGCGCGGCGCGGCTGGTCGACCGGCTGGTGATCGGCGTGACGACCAATCCGTCCAAGACGCCGATGTTCAGCATCGAGGAGCGGCTGGCGATGGTGCGGCGCGAGGCCGAGGGGCTGGACGGCGCGGCGATCGAGGTGGTGGCGTTCGACTCGCTGCTGATCCATTTCGCGCGCGCCCAGGGCGCCTCGGTGATCGTGCGCGGGCTGCGTGCCGTCGCCGATTTCGAATATGAGTACCAGATGGCGGGGATGAACCAGCAGCTCGATCCCGGCATCGAGACGCTCTTCCTGATGGCCGATGTGGCGCTGCAGCCGATCGCCTCGCGGCTGGTCAAGGAGATCGCGCTCTATGGCGGCGACATCCGCCGCTTCGTGAGCCCCGCCATCGCCGGAGACGTGGCGCGGCGGGTGGGCGAAAGGGCCGTTCAGCAATAGGCAAGCGCCTGCCATTAGGCTAGGGCAACACCCGCTACTTTCGCCGATCCCGGAGCCACGGCCCTCAACATGATACGATCCGCGCTTCTGACCTTCGCCGCCTGCCTTGCCGTGGCCAGCCCGGCGCTCGCCAAAAAGACCACCAAGATCCAGGCCGCGGGCACGGCGAGCCGGGTGGAGGATTTCCTGCCGCCCAAGCTCACCCCGGACAATGAGTGGAATCTCGATCTGTCCGATGGCGGCCGGGTGGTGATCCAGCTGCGGCCGGACATGGCGCCCAAGATGGTCGAGCGGATCAAGACGCTGACCGCGCAGGGCTTCTACAACGGGCTGATGTTCCACCGCGTGATCGAGGGCTTCATGGCCCAGGGCGGCGATCCGAAGGGCACCGGCGAGGGCGGCTCGACGCTGCCCGACGTGCCGGCCGAGTTCAACGACCTGCCGCATGTGCGCGGCGCCGTGGCGGCCGCCCGCGCCGCCGACGAGAACAGCGCCAACAGCCAGTTCTACATCATGTTCATGCCCAATCTGAAGCTGGACCGGCATTATACCGTGTTCGGCCGCGTGGTTTCGGGCATGGCCTATGTCGATGCCATCCAGCGGGGTGAGCCGCCGGCGACGCCGACGCGGATCGTGCGCGCCTCGATCGGCGACGTGCCGCCGCTCACCGCCGCGCAGCTGGCGCCGCCGCCGCCGGTGCAGGCGCCCGCCGCGCTGCCGTCGGGCCCGATCACGCCGACGCCGGTCACGCCCGTCACGCCGACGCGCCGGCGGCACTGAGCCCCGCGCGGGGCGCGATCGCATGCGCGTAGACCTGTTCGATTTCCAGCTGCCGCCGGAGCGCATCGCGCTGCGGCCGGCGAGCCCGCGCGACGCCGCGCGGCTGCTGGTGGTGGCGCGCGACGGCCTGGCCGACCGCACGGTGCGCGCCTTGCCCGCCTGCCTCCGCCCGGGCGATCATCTCGTGTTCAACGATACGCGCGTCATCCCCGCGCAGCTCGAGGGGCTGCGCGGGGAGGCGCGGATCGGCGCGACGCTGCACAAGCGCGAGGGGCTGCGCAGCTGGCGCGCCTTCATCCGCAACGCCAAGCGGCTGCGCGAGGACGACCGGATCGACTTCGGCGCCGGGGTGGCGGCGATCGCGCGCGCGCGCGAGGCGGACGGCAGCTGGCGGCTGGACTTTGCGGGCGACGAGCCCGTGGAGCTGCTGCTGGCGCGCGCCGGGCGCATGCCGCTGCCGCCCTATATCGCCGCGCGCCGGCCGACCGACGCCCGCGACGCCGAGGATTACCAGACCATGTTCGCGCGCGAGGCGGGCGCGGTGGCGGCGCCGACCGCGGCGCTGCACTTCACCCCCGCGCTGGTGGCGGCGCTGGACGCGGCGGGGATCGGCCGCGAGACGCTGACGCTGCATGTCGGCGCGGGCACCTTCCTGCCGGTCAAGGCGGAGGATACCGAGGCGCACCAGATGCACGCCGAATGGGGCCGGATCGACGCCGCCACCGCCGAGCGGCTCAACGCGGTGCGCACGGCGGGCGGGCGGCTGATCGCGGTCGGCACCACCAGCCTGCGCCTGCTCGAGAGCGCCACCGGCGAGGATGGCCGCATCCGCCCGTTCGAGGGCGATACCGCGATCTTCATCACGCCGGGCTATCGTTTCCGCGCGATCGACGGCCTGCTCACCAATTTCCATCTGCCGCGCTCGACGCTGTTCATGCTGGTGTCGGCGCTGATGGGGCTGGAGCGGATGCAGCAGGCCTATGCGCATGCGATCGCCGAGGGCTATCGCTTCTACAGCTATGGCGACGCCTCGCTGCTGCTGCCGGGCTGATCGGGCGCCGGACGCCGGCGCGCGCCCTGGCCGCCGCGGTTGACGCTGGGCGCGGCGGGGGGCAGGAGCCGGCGATCATGACAGAGCGTTTCGCCTTCCACATCGCGGCCACCGACGGCGCGGCGCGCACCGGCGCCATCACCATGCAGCGCGGCACCATCGCCACCCCCGCCTTCATGCCCGTGGGCACCGCCGCGACGGTGAAGGCGATGAAGCCCGAGACGGTGCGCGCGACCGGCGCGGACATCGTGCTCGGCAACACCTATCATCTCATGCTCCGCCCCGGCGCCGAGCGGGTGGAGCGGCTGGGCGGCCTGCACGACTGGATGGGCTGGGACCGCCCGATCCTCACCGACAGCGGCGGCTATCAGGTGATGTCGCTCTCCGCGCTCACCAAGCAGAGCGAGGAAGGGGTGCGCTTCCAGAGCCATCTCGACGGATCGCGCCACATGCTGAGCCCCGAGCGCTCGATGGAGATCCAGCGCATGCTGGACAGCGACATCGTCATGGCCTTCGACGAATGCACGCCCTGGCCCGCCGAGCATGACCGCGCGCTCCGCTCGATGGAGCGCTCGATGCGCTGGGCGGCGCGCTCCCGCGCGGCGTTCGACGCGGGCGGCGACCATGCCGGGCGCGCGGCGCTGTTCGGCATCCAGCAAGGCTCGACCTATGCCGATCTCCGCCAGAAATCCGCCGACGCGCTGATCGAGATCGGCTTCGACGGCTATGCGGTGGGCGGGCTGGCGGTGGGCGAGGGGCAGGAGGAGATGTTCCGCACGCTCGACTTCGCGGTGGCGATGCTGCCGCGCGACCGGCCGCGCTATCTGATGGGCGTGGGCAAGCCGGACGATATCGTCGGCGCGGTCGAGCGCGGGATCGACATGTTCGATTGCGTGCTGCCCACCCGCTCGGGCCGCAACGGCCAGGCCTTCACCTGGGACGGCCCGGTCAATATCCGCAATGCCCGCTATGCCGAGGATCTGGAACCGCTGGATCCGGAGTCGCCGATCGGCCGCTGGTCCAAGGCCTATCTCCACCATCTCGTGCGCGCCGGCGAGATGCTGGGCGCGATGCTGATGACCGAGCATAATCTCTGGTTCTACCAGCAGCTGATGGCGGGGCTGCGGGACGCGATCGCGGCGGGGCGGCTGACCGACTTCGCGGAAAGCTTCCGCCGGCGCTACGCCGCGCGCGGGCGCGGCTGAGGCGCGCCGATCAGGCCGCCGCGCGCGAGCAGATCACGCGATCGCGGCCGCCTTCCTTGGCCTCGTAGAGCGCCTGGTCGGCACGATCGACCAGCGACTGGATAGTGTCGTTCTTGACCAGTTCGGAGATGCCCATGGAGAGGGTGACGCGGCCGATCTCCTCGCCGGTGCCGCGCACCTTGACGGCGCGCGCGCCGATCGTCTCGCGGAAGCGATCGGCATAGGCGGCGGCCTGGGGCGCGCTGGCGCCGGGCATCACCACCACGAATTCCTCGCCGCCCCAGCGCGCGGCGAAGCCGACGCCGTGGAAGCTGCGCTCGAGCGTCTGGCCGACCAGCCGCAGCACCTCGTCGCCGGTGCGGTGGCCGAAGCGGTCATTCACGCGCTTGAAGTGATCGATATCGAGGAAGATCAGGCTGAGCTGCTTCTGGTCGCGCGCGGCGCGCGGCAGCTGGGCGCCGAGATAATCGCAACACGCCTTGCGGTTGGCGAGCCCGGTGAGCGGATCGGAGCGCGATTCGGTGCGCGCGATCTCGAGATCGGCCTTGAGCGCGTCGATCTCGCGCGCCGAGCGCGCCAGCTCGCTCTGGAGCTTGTCGGTCTGGCTGAGGATGGCGTTGGTGGCCTCCACCATGTCGGCGAGCACCGCCTTCTGGCGATCGAGCGTGGTGGCGTGATCGACGGCGCTGCGATCCAGCCGGTCGCGATATTCGCGCGTGTCGGCATCCGACTGCTCGACATAATCGACCATCCGGCCCAGCTCGCGCTCGGCATTCTCGATCACGCGGCCAAGGCCGCCGCCGGCGCCGAACAGCTCGCGCCGGATCGTGCCGACGATGCGGTTGTTGAGCGGCTGGCCGGCGGCGCGGACCGTATCCACCGCCGCGATCAGCTGCTTGTCCGCGCCGGTCGCGTAGCGGTAGAAAAATTCGTAATTGTGCGGGGTCGGCTCGAGGCCGGCCTCGCTGAGCAACGCGCCGATCTTGGCAAAGAGGCTGGAGTCGTCGCTCACCGATTCGGGTCTCGTCTGTTTTCGCCGGGCGGGCCCCGGCCCGTCCGCGTCTGACGCTCTTCTACTAAGCGCTAGTAAAGAAGAGGTAAGCCCCGAGGCTATCCGGCGATGCCAATCGCCAGAAAAGCGGGTACCGGCCCGTTCCACCCGGCATCGCCCTCGCCGGCGGGGCCGGTGGCGGGCGGCGCGGTGCGCGCGGCACGCTCCGCGCGCGGGGCGACGGCGCGCTCCTCGCGCGGGGCGGCGGCGCGGGGGGCGCGGGCCGGCTCGTCGGCGCGGGTGGCGCGCTCGCCGCGCCCGGCGCGGGCCGAACGCTCGCGGCGCGGCGCCGGCGCCTCCTCCTCGGCCTCGGCGCGGGCGGGGCGGCCGGCATCGGGCGCGGCGATGCGCGGGATGGTCTGCCCCGTCAGCTTCTCGATATTGGCGATCGCCTCGGCATCGTCCTCGGTGATCAGCGTGAAGGCCTTGCCGGTGGCGCCGGCGCGGCCGGTGCGGCCGATCCGGTGGACATAATCGTCCGGGTGCCAGGGCGCATCGAAGTTGAAGACGTGGCTCACGCCCTTGATGTCGAGCCCGCGCGCGGCGACATCGGAGGCGACCAGGAGGTTGATTTCGCCCGCCTTGAACCGCTCCAGCTCGCGCAGCCGGGCGGGCTGGTCCATGTCGCCATGGATCTCGCCCGAGGCGAAGCCGTTGCGGCGGAGCGACTGGTTCAGCTCGCGCACCGTCGTCTTGCGGTTGGCGAAGATGATGGCGGTGCGGACATCCTCGGCGCGGAGCAGGCCGCGCAGCGTCTCGCGCTTGGCGCGGTTGCTCGTCTCGACCAGCGCCTGGGTGATCGAGGCGTTGGTGGTGCCGACGCGCGCGATCTCGATCTGCTTGGGATTGGACTGGAAGCGATCCGCCAGCTTCTTGATCGGCGCCGGCATGGTGGCGGAGAAGAGCAGGGTCTGGCGGGTGGCGGGCAGCTTGGTGCAGATTTCCTCGATATCGGGGATGAAGCCCATATCGAGCATGCGGTCCGCCTCGTCGATGACGAGCAGCGAACAGCCGGTGAGCAGGATCTTGCCGCGCCCGAACAGATCCATCAGCCGGCCGGGCGTGGCGATCAGCACATCGACGCCGCGCTCGAGCGCCGCGACCTGATCGCCCATCTGCACGCCACCGATCAGCAGCGCCATCGAGAGCTTGTGATATTTGCCGTATTTCTCGAAATTTTCGGCGACCTGGGCGGCCAGTTCGCGTGTCGGCTCGAGGATCAGCGAGCGCGGCATCCGCGCCCGCGCCCGGCCATGGGCGAGAATGTCGATCATCGGCAGGACGAAGCTGGCGGTCTTGCCGGTGCCGGTCTGCGCGATCGCGATCAGATCGCGGTTCATCAGCACGGGCGGGATCGCCTGCCGCTGGATGGGCGTGGGCTCGGTATAGCCGGAATCGGCTACGGCGCGGAGCAACTCATCGGAAAGGCCGAGATCGGCGAAGGTCATGCATGCGTCCGGGATCGGCCACCCACAAGGCGGCGGCTGGCATCGCCTCCGCCCTGTGCCGTTGCTCGCCCAAAGTCAAGCGCAAGGCTCATTTGGTGGGTTTTTCGGGCACCAGCAGGCGGAAGCGATCGATCTCGCAGGCGCCGCCCGAGCGGGTGCGGATGACATCGCGATCGGCGCAGATGCGGCCATCGGGCGTGGGCGACACATAGAAGCCCTCGTAATAATCGAGCGCGGGGCAGGCCTCGTCGAGCGCGGCGCGGACCCGCTTGCCGCCCTTGAGGATCAGGTCGACGCCGTCGGGCGCGGTGACGGCGGCGCCGGCGATGGCATTGGCATCGATGCAGCGCGGGCCGCGCCGCTCCTGGAAATGCGGCAATGCGGGCGGCACGCCGAGGCGATGCCGCGCGGGCACGCGCAGCACCTTGCGCGCCGGCGCGACGGCGCGGTGCGGCGGCGCGGCGCGATGCGGCGGAGCATGGGGGGACGCCGTCGCCAAGGCGGCGAGAAGCAGCAGCATCACCGGCCGATAGTGGGTTTCAGCATGACAGATGCCGCGTGCGGAGCCGCGCTTGAACGCGGGATGAACTGATCGGCCGCGCGCCGCCCGCTGGCGGCTTTCCCGCCGGCCGCCAAGCCGATAGAGCGCGCGCCATGTCCCTCGCTCCGCCCTCCGCCGCGCTGCTCGCGCGCCTGGCCGATCGGCTCGGCCCGGCCGGCTTCACCCAGGATCCCGCCGCGCTCGCGCCGTGGCTGACCGACTGGCGCCGCCGGATGACGGGCGCGGCGGCGGCGCTGGTCGCGCCCGCGACGCTGGACGAGGCCGCCTTCGTGGTGGCGGCCGCCGCCGAGGCGCGGGTGGCGCTGGTGCCGCAGGGGGGCAACAGCTCGATGGTGGGCGGCGCGACGCCGCCGGCCGACGGGCCGGGCGCGCTGCTCGTCTCGCTGCGGCGGATGCAGCGGATCCGCGCCGTCTCGCCCGAGGATAACGCCATCACCGCCGAGGCCGGGGTGGTGCTGGCCGACCTCCACGAGGCCGCCGCCGCGCACGGCCGCCGCTTCCCCCTTTCGCTCGCCGCCAAGGGCAATGCCACGGTGGGCGGGCTGATCTCCACCAATGCCGGGGGCACGCAGGTGCTGCGCTTCGGGCCGATGCGCGCGCTGGTGCTGGGGCTGGAGGGTGTGTTCGGCAATGGCCTGCGGCTGGAGCAGCTGACGCCGCTGCGCAAGGACAATCGGGGCTATGATCTGAAGCAGCTGCTGATCGGCGCCGAGGGCACGCTGGGCCTGGTGACCGCCGCCACGCTGCGGCTGGTGCCGGCCTTCCGCGCCCGCGCCGTGGCGTGGATCGGGCTCGACGACGCGGGGGCGGCGCTGACGCTGCTGCGCCGGCTGGAAGATCGGCTGGGCGAGGCGGTGGAGAGCTTCGAGCTGATCCCGGAGGAGGGGCTGGCGCTGGTGCTGCGCCATATTCCCGGGACCCAGGCGCCGCTCGCCGGCGCGCATCGCTGGCATGTCCTGATCGAGGCCGTGGGCGACGCGGCGGTGGCGCCCGCGCTCGAGGCCGCGCTCGCCGCCGAGGCAGAGCGCGGCGGCCTCGCCGATGCCGTGCTGGCGCAGAATGAGCGCCAGGCCGAAGCCTTGTGGAGGCTGCGCGAGAGCCTGTCCGAAGCCGAGGCGCGCGACGGGCTGGCCGCCAAGCACGACATCGCCGTGCCCGTCGCCGCCATGCCGGGCTTCATCGAAACGGCAAGCGCGGCGGTGGCGGCGCGCTTCGCCGGCGCCCGGCCGATCGCCTTCGGCCATCTCGGCGACGGCAACGTGCATTTCAACGTGCGCGCGCCGCGGGACGCAGACGATCGCGCCTGGTTCGCGCGCGAGGCGGCGGCGGTGTCGCGCTTCGTCCACGGGCTCGTGCTCGACGCGGGCGGCACGCTTTCGGCCGAGCATGGCATCGGCCGCTTCAAGCGCGACGACTTCGCGGCGCTGGGCGAACCGGACCGGCTGGCGGGGCTGCGCGCGGTGAAGCAGCTGTTCGACCCGGCGGGCATCCTCAACCCCGGCGCGCTGCTGCCGCTTGCAGAGCCGGCGCCAGCGCCATAGACGCGGCGGGGAGAGGCCATCCGGCCGCATTGGGGAGACAGACCGACATGGCCAGCCAGCCGCAGCAGAGCCTGCCGCTTTTCTACAACGACCTGACGCCGCTTTCGAGCGCGCTTCATGCCGATTGGCGGTTCCGGCCGGCGGAGAAGGTGCCGTTCCTGGCCCAGGTCCATGCCGTGCCGCTGCTCGCCGAGGAGTTCATCCAGGCGCAGCGCCATTATCCGATCGTCTTCTCGGCGGGCGAAAACCCCGTGCCGCTCGCGCTCATGGGGCTGAACGAGGGCGTGAACGTATTTTTCGACGAGGACGGCATGCTGCGCGAGCCGGCCACCTATGTGCCCGCTTATGTGCGCCGCTATCCCTTCATGCTCGCGCGGCTTCGCCCGGACACCGAAGAGCTTTCGCTCTGCTTCGACCCCAGCGCCGAGGCGCTGGGCGCCTTCGCCGAGGGCGACGCCCTGTTCGACGGCAGCGCGCCTTCGGAATTCACCAAGGGCGTGCTCGGCTTCTGCGAGCAGTTCGAGCAGGCGAGCCAGCTGACCGGCGCCTTCGTGCGCGACCTGATCGAGAACAAGCTGCTGATCGACGGCGAGTTTTCGGCCCAGCCCAATGGCGCGCCGGAACCTTACGTGTATCGCGGCTTCCAGATCGTCTCGGAAGAGGCGCTGCGCAACCTGCGCGGCGATCTCGCGCGCAAGCTGATCCAGAGCGGCGCGCTGCCGCTGATCTACGCGCATGTCTTCTCGTTGCAGAAGCTGGCCGAGCTGTTCGGTCGACAGAGCGAGCAGGGCAAGCTGCCCGCGCCGACCTTCTGAGGCGGGGATGAGCGGGCGCGCGGACATGGGGCCCTGGGTGGAACCGCCGCTGCGGCGCTACGGCGCCGTGGCCATGGCCTTCCATTGGGTGATCGCGGTGCTGGTGCTGGCCAATCTGACGATCGGCCTGCTCCACGAATCGCTGCTGCGCGGGACGATCCCGCTCCACAAGGCGCTGGGCTTCGTCATCCTGGTGCTGACCGTGGCGCGAGTCGCGTGGCGGCTCGTCCATCGGCCGCCGCCGCTGCCCGCCGGCGCGCGCGAGCGTGTGCTGGCGCGCGGCGTGCACGGCCTGCTCTACGCGCTGATGCTGCTGTTGCCGCTGACCGGCTGGATCTTCACCTCCAC
This sequence comes from Sphingomonas morindae, assembly GCF_023822065.1. Taxonomy (NCBI): domain Bacteria; kingdom Pseudomonadati; phylum Pseudomonadota; class Alphaproteobacteria; order Sphingomonadales; family Sphingomonadaceae; genus Sphingomonas; species Sphingomonas morindae. Next base: position 9,219 of record NZ_CP084930.1, on the reverse strand, counting down.
CGGCCCGCGCGGCGGCCCGTTCTGGATCGGCGGCCTCGCCGTGCCGGCGCTGCCGCTGGGGCCGCTCGCCTGGCTGGGCGGCCCGACGCACGAGGCGCACGAGATCATGGGCTGGGCGATGCTGGCGCTGGTGGCGCTGCATCTCGCCGGCGCGGCGCGCCACGGGCTGGTGCTGCGCGACGGCGTGCTGCACCGCATGCTGCCGGGCCGATTCGCGGCGCCCGGGCGGCGGACGCGCGGCTGAACAGGAGCTTTCGGCCGATCGCAACAGCGATTCGTCGCGATGCGAACTTTTTTTGAAGACTGTGCTTGAACGGCCACGAACAGTCTCTATTTAGGAAATGCGCGGTCGCGCCCCCCTTCGCGACCCGCACGACGCGCCTTTCAGGCGCGTCTCCTCCCTGAACCTTGGCCACCCTGCGCGAAAGCGCGGGGTGGCTTTTTCTTTAGGCGGCAGGGGACGGCCGGCGGGCGAGGACTATTCCGCCGCCTGGGCGAAAGCGCGCAGGGCGCCGAGCGCCGCGCAGAGCGCCGCGACCAGCGCCTGCATCGCCGCCAGGCCGGGCCCGGGCGCGCGCAGCGACGCATCCAGATAGAGGCTGCGATCGATCTCGATCTGCACGGCGTGGCGCCCGCGCGCCGGCGCGCCGTGGCGATCGAGCGTATAGCCGCCGGCATAGGGACGGTTGCAGAGCGCGCCGAGCCCGGCGTGGCGCGCGGTCGCGAGCGCGGCGGCGGCATAGCCGGGGGCGGCGCTGGCGCCGTAGCGATCGCCCACCACCAGCCGCGCGCGCGACGGCGCCGGCAAGGGCGGCATGGAATGGCAATCGATCAGCACCGCATGGCCGTGGCGCCGCTGCGCGGCATCGAGCGCCTGCGCGATGGCGGCATGATAGGGGGCATGCACCGCCTCCAGCCGCGCCGCGATCTCCGCCCAGGCGAGCGGCTGGCGCCACACCGCGCCGCCGGCGGCGATGCGGCTGGGGATGACGCCCAGCCCGCCCGCGACCTTGTCGGTCATGCGCAGGTCGGCGGGGCGTTCCTCGGTCCGCAGCAGCACCGGATCGATCTCGCGCGGATCGCGATTGAGATCGACCAGCGCGCGCGGCGCGTGCGCGACCAGCGCCACCGCGCCCGCCGCCACCGCCGCGTCGATCAGCCGATCGGCATGGCGATCCTCGATCGTCTCGAGCGCGGCGAGCGGCAGCCGCGCGGCGTCCAGCAGCGCGGGATCATAGGCGCGGCCGGCATGGGGCACGGCGAGCACGACCGGGGTGAGGGGTTCGGCCGGGCCGAGCCGCGCGAAGGCGGATTGGGGAACACAGCCGAGGTTCATCGCTTGCTGCTATCGCGGGAGGCCGGGGCCCGGCAAGGGGGTGCGCGCCGACCGCGCCGCAGCTATTTGAAAGGGCGGCGTTGTAAGCCCGCCACGTCCCGATTCGGAACCGGGCGGGCGACGAGACCGGCGCGCGGACGGGCGCTTCGACATATGGTGGTGCCATGATCAAGATCCTGCTTGCCGAAGATGACAGCTCCATGCGCGTGTATCTGGCCCGGGCGCTGGAGCGGGTCGGCTATGCCGTCTCCGCCGTCGCCAACGGGACGGAGGCGCTGCCGCTGCTGGAGCGCGACCAGTTCGATCTGCTGCTGACCGACATCGTCATGCCGGGGATGGACGGGATCGAACTCGCGCAGCGCGCGGCGGCGCTGGCGCCGAGCATGCGGGTGATGTTCATCACCGGCTTCGCCGCCGTGGCGCTGAAGACGGGCGCCACCCATCCCCATGCGCGCGTGCTCTCCAAGCCCTTCCATCTGCGCGATCTGGTGCTGGAGGTGGATCGGCTGTTCGGCATCGGCAGCATGGCGAACCCCGACGGCGCCCTCTGACTTTTTCTGCACGCGCCGCTTGCCAAGCCCCGAGGCTCTGGCTAGAGGCGGCCCCCACGGGCGTGTAGCTCAGTGGTAGAGCACTGTGTTGACATCGCAGGGGTCGCAAGTTCAATCCTTGCCACGCCCACCATAAAGAGCTCGGAAGTCTCAGGCTTCCGGGCTCTTTTTCGTTTTGCCCAAGGCCTGGCGGCGCGGCCGCGACGATCCGCATCGATGAAGAGCGCGCCACGGTTCGTCGCGCGTGATGCACGTCCGGTGCGGCGCCAGCGGCGCGGGCGTGCGCCGGGCGTTGGAGGCCGTGAAGGAGAGCGATCATGCTGAAGCGGCACGGCCAGGCCATCGTCATCACCGGCGCGTCGAGCGGGATCGGCGCCGCCACCGCCGAGGCGTTCGCGGCGCGGGGCGCGCGGCTGGTGCTCGCCGCGCGCGACGGCGACGCGCTCGAGGCGGTCGCGGCCCGCTGCCGCGCGGCCGGCGGCACGGCCAGCATCGTGCCCACCGACATCACCGACGCCGCCGCCTGCGTCGCGCTGGCCGAGGCGGCGGTGACGGCGCTGGGCGAGATCGACCTCTGGTTCAGCGATGTCGGAATCGGCGTGGTCGGCCGCTTCACCGACGTGCCGATGGCGGATCACCGGCGCGTGATCGAGACCAATTTGATCGGCCGGCTCAACGACGCGCATGCGGTGCTGCCCGTCTTTCTGGCGCAGGGCCATGGCATTTTCGTCAACATGGTGTCGGTTGGCGGGCTGCTGGCGGCGCCCTGGGCGGTCGCCTATGCCGCGAGCAAATTCGGGCTGCGCGGCTTTTCCCAGGCGCTGCGCGGCGAGCTTCACGGCCATCCGGACATCCATATCTGCGATGTCTTTCCCACCTTCGTGGATACCCCGGCGATCCGCCACGCCGGCAATTATACCGGCGGCGAAACCTCGGTGCCGCCGGGCGTGCTCGATCCGCGCACCGTCGCGCGCGCGGTGATGCGGCTGGCCGATCGCCCGCGCGCGGCGACGGCGGTGGGCGCGCCGCTGCTGGCGATGAAGCTTGGCCAGCTGCTGGGGCCGAACATCGGCGCGGCGATCATGGATCGGGCGCTGGGGCGCTATTTCGCGCAGGCGGCGCCCGCCGCGTCGACATCGGGCAATCTCCACCAGCCGCCCGCCGACGACGGAGCGATCGATGGCGGCTTCCGCGATCCCGAACGCGGACGCAAGGCGGCCACGCTCGGCGCCGCCACGCTGGGGGTGGCGCTGGTCGCCGGACTGGCCTTGGCGCGCCGCCGCGGGCCGGCGCGCGCGGCGCCGGAACCGGCGCCGACGCCGGCGCGGGAGGCGATTTCGGATGGGCCCAACGCGCGCCCGCTCAACGAGACGGTGGCGGGCACCGGCCCCGGAATCGCCGACGATGCCGGCACGCCCGGTCGCGAACCGCCGCCCGCGCCGAGCGACGCCGAGGTGGCCGAAGTCGCCCGCCGGATCGGCGCGCCCGTGCCCGAGGTGCTGCGCCCCTGAAGCGGCTAGAGCGCCGCGCGGAGTGGCGCGGCGGGCTGGGCGAGCAGCGCGCGCACCGCCTCCGCGCTGACCGGCCGGCTGAACAGATAGCCTTGCAGATGCGTGCAGCCGAGCGCGACGAGCAGCTCCATCTGCGCCGCCTCCTCGACGCCCTCGGCCACCACCTTCATGCCGAGCGCGCCGCCGAGCCCGACCACCGCGCCGATGATGGCGCGCGCCGAGGCCGAGGTCGCGATCGTATCGACGAAGCTCTTGTCGATCTTCACCGTATCGAAGCGGAAGCGCTGAAAATAGCCGAGCGAGGAATAGCCGACGCCGAAATCGTCGAGATGGATGTGGATGCCCTGCGCGCGCAGCCGGTTCAACTCGTGGAACGTGGCCTCGACATCGCGGATCACCAGCCCTTCGGTCACCTCCAGCTGCAGCCGGTGCGGATCGAGGCCGGTTTCGGCGAGGATGGCGCGCACCTGCTCGCACAGCGCGCCGCCCTGGAACTGGAGCGGCGACAGATTGACGGCGACGCGGACATCGACCGCGAAATTGGTGGCGTCGGCGCAGGCGCGGCGCAGCACCAGCGCGCCGAGCGCATGGATCAGCCCGCTCTCCTCGGCCAGCGAGACGAACAGATCCGGCGGGATCGGGCCATGGACGGGGTGGCTCCAACGGGCGAGTGCCTCGACGCTGGTGATCTGGCCCGTGGCGGTGGCGACGATCGGCTGATAGGCGAGCGCGATCTCGCCGCGCTCGATCGCGAGGCGGAGATCGGCCTCCAGCGCGCGGCGCGCGCGGGCCGAGGCATCCTGTTCGGGGCTGAAGAAGCGGAACTGGCCGCGCCCGTCGGCCTTGGCGCGCTCGCGCGCCAGCTCCACGCTCTGGCGGACGGCATTGGGGGTGGCGCCATCCTGCGGCGCGAGCGCGATGCCGATGGTGGCGCCGCTGTGCGCGATCGCGCGGCTGGTGGCGATCGGCTCGGCGAAACGCTCGACCAGCCGCTGCGCGACCGATCGCGCGCGCGCCTCGGCATCGGGGCCGAGCAGCAGCACCGCGAATTCGTCGCCGCCGGTCCGCGCCGCGATATCATCGGCGCGGACGGCGGCGCGCAGCCGCTCGCCCAGGATCACCAGCACCTCGTCGCCGGTGGCATGGCCGAACTGCTCGTTGACCGCCTTGAAGCGATCGAGATCGATGCTGAGAAAGGCGAAGGGGATCGCGTCGGCCACGCGGCGTTCCAGCTCGGCGAGGAAGCTGTCGCGGTTGATCAGCCCGGTGAGCGTATCGAAATGCGCGAGCCGGTGCACCTCGGCCTCGGCCCGGCGCGCCTCGCTGATATCCTCGGACAGGCCGAGGATGAACTGGCGCGGGCGTTCCGGCCCGTCGATGACGATGCGGCGCGTGCGGATATGGACGCGGCCGCCATCGGCGCGGACGAAACAGCTCTCGTCGGTGCGGGGCAGGGCGGCGCGCAGCGCCTCCTCGTCGCGGGCCTCGGCGGCGGGGCCGCTTTCCGGGAAGAGCGCGGCGTCGGTCTCGCCGATCATCTCGGCGGCGCTGCGCCCCGTCAGCCGCTCGCCGGCGGCGTTGACGAGCAGATAGCGCCGGCTCTCGGCATCCTTGACGAACAGCATCGCGGGCAGATTGGCGACGATGGTATCGAGAAAGTCGCTCGCCTGCTGGCGTTCGCGCTCGAGTTCGCGGCGCGCGGAGATATCGCGCACGATCGCCGCGAAGCCGCCAATGCCCTCGGGCTCGCCCCAGCGCGCGATCGACAGTTCGATGGGGAATTCGGTGCCGTCCTTGCGGCGGGCGGGGAGCGCGATGGAGCGGCCGGCGAGCGCGCTTTCGGCGCCGCCGCGCACGCGCTCGAAGCCGCGATGATGCGCATCGACCATGGCGGGCGGGATGATGCAATCGAGATCGCGACCCAGCACCTCGGCCGCCGCATAGCCGAAAACCTGCTCCGCGGCGCGGTTCCAGAAGCGGATCACGCCGGCGCGATCGGTGCAAAGGATTGCGTCCGACGTCACGTCGACGACCTGGGTCGCGATCTGGCCCGCGCGCCAGAAGCGGCGCGCCTCGATCAGCCGGGCGGCGGTGGCGGCGAGGCCGGTCAGCACCGCGCTCTGCGCGGCGGTGAGGCCGGGGCGCGGCGCCGGATCGAAGACGCACAAGGTGCCGAGACAGGCGCCGCCCGCGATCAGCGGCGCGCCGGCGTAGAAGCGGATGCCGCCCGGCGCGGTGACCAGCGGATTGTCGATGAAGCGCGGATCGCAGCGCGCGTCCGGCACCACCAGCGGTGTGGTGAGGGCCAGCGCATGCGCGCAGAAGGCCTGATCGCGCGGGGTTTCGGGCACCGGAATATTGTGGCGCGCCTTGAACCATTGCCGGTCCGCATCGACCAGGCTGATCGCGGCGCTGGCGGCGCCGAGCGCGGCGGCGGCGGCCAAAGTGATGCCGTCGAATTCGGGCTCGGCGGCCGTATCGAGGATCGCCATGTTGATGAGCGCCGTCAACCGCGCCTGCTCGGCGGCCTGTTCGCTACGCTGGGCCCGTTCCTCCATGAGGCCGCTGTAGCGCTGCGCCTCTTTTTAAAAGGTTACGCGACGCGAGCGGGACTTCTTCCGCGGGCGGGCACGATGAGGCGAGTGTCCATCACGCCGCATGAAGCCGCGGCTGATATATATCATGACACCAATACAAGAGCTTAGCTGTTCTGTGCGCGACGGCGCGGCCGGCAGGCGGAAGGACGGCGATGGCTATCGATATCGATATACGCGAGAATATCCCGTTCGAGCGGCGCTGGCACAAGGCCGAGCTGATCGCCTTCGGGCTGATGATCGTGCTGCTGATCGCGGCGCTCGCCGGGCTGCTGGGCGACAGCCCCTTCGGCAAGCGCCACGCGCTCTTCCTCGGCATACCCGCCTATGCCCGGTTCGACGCCAGCGTGCGGAGCCAGACGCCGACCAATCTCGATCTCGCGGTCGGTCCGCATTTCCCGTCCGACCGGGTGGAGGTGACGCTCGACCGCCGCTTTCTGGCCTCGCTCGAGGTGAAGGCGACCTCGCCGCGCGCCTCGGCGATGCGCACCGGCGGCGATGGCGTCACCTATGATTTCGATCTCGGCCCCGATCGCAGCGGGCTGATCACGCTGCAGCTGACGCCGCTCGTCGCCGGGCGCGGCGGCGGGGTGATGCGCGTGCAGGGCCATGCCGCGCCCATCTCCGTCTTCATCCTGCCGTGAGGAGCCGTCATGGGCATCATCCTTCGCGCCGTTCTCGTCTATCTGCTGCTCACCTTCGTGCTGCGGATCACCACGCGGCGCGTGCTCCGCTCCGCCACGCCGATCGACATGGTGGTGATCTTCATCTTCGGCGGCCTCGCCGTGCAGGCGGTGGTCGGCCAGGAGCGCTCGATCACGGCGGCGCTGCTCGCCCTGTTCGCCATCTCGCTCACCCATGTCGCGGTGTCGCTGCTGATGGTGCGCTGGGAGACGCTGGGCATGATCGTGCAGGGCACCCCCGTCACCCTCTTTCAGGATGGCAAGGTGGACGAGCTGCGGCTGGCCAAGCTGCGGATCCAGCAGGCCGATCTGCTCAGCGAGATACGCCAGCAGGGGCTTGCGGGCTTCGACGCGGTGGAGCGCATCGTGGTCGAGCATAATGGCGGCCTGTCCGTCATCCCCAAGAGCGCCGGCGGCTGAGCCGGAACCAAAAGCGGCCGGCGGCGCTGAACCCGCGCCATGGCGGGAAGGGGATGCATGACGGAGCCGAGCCGCAGCCAGCCCACCCCGCGCGTCCTGCTCGTCGCCACGGTGCGCGACGAAGGCCCGTTCCTGCTCGAATGGATCGCCTATCACCGGCTGATCGGCTTCACCGATCTCATCCTGTGCAGCAATGATTGCGCCGACGACTCGCCCGCGCTGCTGGATCGGCTCGCCGCGCGCGGGCTGATCCGGCATCTGCGCTGCACCCCGCCGCCGGGCGCGGCGGCGCAGCTCTTCGCCTATCAGGCCGCCGAGCGGGCGATCGCCGGCGCCTGGCCTGAGGCGGTGATGGTGCTGGACGCGGACGAATTCCTTCTCGTCCATGTCGGCGATCACAGCGTCGGCGCGCTGCTCGCGGCGGTGCCCGAGGCGACCAGCATCGCGATCAACTGGCGGATCTTCGGCAGCGGCGGCGCGCGCGCCTTCGCGCCCGAGCCGGTGACTTCGCGCTTCCGCCGCGCCGCGCCGCGCGACCATGGCGTCAACTGGTCGTTCAAGACGCTGTGCCGCACGCCCGATGCCTATCATTGCCCGCTGCTGCCGCACGGCCCGGGCCATGCCAAGCAGGCGCGCGCCCCGGCGCTGCGCGCGGTGGACGGGGCGGGGCGGCCGCTGCCGCCAGCCTTCGCGCGCGCTGAGGCCTTTCTGCAGAGCGCGCCCGGCACGGTGCGCTGGGATCTGGCGCAGGTGAACCATTATAACACGCGCGCCTGGGAGGATTATTGCGTCAAACATTGGCGCGGCGGCGGCTTGGGGCCCGAACGCTGGGACCGTGCCGCCAATTGGGCGATCTTCGACCGCAACGAGGAGGCGGACGAGGCGCTGCTCGCCTATCATCCGGATCTTCCCGATGCGATGGCGGCGCTCCGCGCCGATCCCGAGACGCGCGCGGCCGAGGCGCGGTGCGTCGCCGCCTACCGCGCGCATATCGCGCGGCTGGCCGAGGCCGAGGCGGCATGAGCGCCGCGCCCGAGCCCTTCTTCTTCGGCATTCCGCTGATCGCGCGGGCGGCGGCGCGCGACTGGGCGCGGGTGGACTGGCTCCTGGCGCGCACGCTGGACTCGCTGCGCGCGCAGACCGATCGCGACTTCACGGTGCTGCTCGCCGCGCACGAGGCGCCGCCCTGCTGGGCGCGCGTGGCGGGCGATCCGCGCTTCGAGCTGCTCGAGGCGGACTGGCCCAGCGCCGCGCCCAGCGCCGCCAATGACGATGGCGGGTGCAAGAAGTGGCGGATCAAGGAGGCGGTGACGGCGCGGGGCGGCGGGCTTCTGATGTTCCTCGACGCCGACGACTGGCTCGCCTCGGGCCTGGTGGCGGAGGCGCGGCGGGCGATCGGGCCGGATCAGGTGGGGGCGGTGCTCGGCGCGGGCCTGGCGCTCGATCTTCCCAGCCTGCGGGTCGCGTCCTTTCCGCTCGGACCGGCCTATGATGGCCCGTTCCACGGGCTGTGCGGCTCCAGCACGATCGCGCGGGTGGTTGCGGGCGATGCCGAGCCGATCGGCCGCGATCCCCATGCCGTGCTCGGCTCGCATCATGAATGGCCCGCGCGCGCGGCCGCGCTCGGCGTCGCGCTCGCCACGCTGCGCACGCCCGGGCTCTACATGATGGGGACGGGGCAGAATCACTCCGAGACCGACGGGCCCTTCACCGCATGGCGGCGGGCGGTCACGGCCTGGGTGCGCGCCGAGGGCCGGCCGCTGGCGGCGGCTGAGGCGGCGGCGTTCGGCCAGGATTGGGCGGCGCTGCAGGCTGTGGCGGGTGGCGAGAGGGCGCCGGGCGTGGCGCGCGCCATCCGCGACGGCGCGCCACGCGCGGCGGCCGAAATCCCCGGTTGAGCGGGGCCTGGCGCGCGCCGGCATTTTTTCCCAAAAAACCTGTTGACCCAATCTGAGTCGGCGCCTACTTAGCGCCTCCCGGCCGGCGACACCGTCGCTTCGGCGGGCCTCGGACGCCGCGGACCTTCGGTTCGCCCGCTCGGAGGATCAGCGCTTAGGCTCGGTCGCTTGCGCCCTTTCAGGGTGGAAGGATCCTGTCCGCCCCCGGGCGGAGGCCAAGGCTCTG